>NZ_JAJJWH010000049.1 GCF_020907245.1 Pontibacter harenae
ACTCTTTATCCCTTATCAAACTAGAGTTGTGCAACAGCCACAGGGGTTTGTTGAGATTGGAAATTTTATGAAACGTCCTGAACTATTTGACAGTGCGGCTTCCCTAGCTGCAGTTCTGGAGGGGGAGATAATGTAGGAACGGAACTAATCCCTAACTTTACTGTTCACTGTATTTAATCATGTCCCGGAAGGGAGGGTAAGTCGGATGGCGCAGAGTTTCGATCTCGAGTTTGTCTTTAAGTGCTTTTTCCAGGGGGTTCTCTTCGCCCAGCTGGTGTATGTGGTCCTTCACCTGTACGCCCACAACAGAAGGCGGGACTACTTTTACTACCTGCTGTTCCTAGTGAGCTCCATTGCCTATTTCCTCTACAAGGACATTATGTACTACGGTATGGGCTGGCGGTACGGCGGCTATCCTTTCCCGCACGAGGGCATCAACTACATCATGGCCAACCTCATGCACCTGGCCTACCTCAAGTTCGTAAAGCATTTTATCGGCACCAGGAACAGCTACCCCAGGATCCACTGGCTTGCCACTAACCTCAAGCGCTTCATTTTCGGCTTTATCATGCTCAATGCGCTGAGCTTGGTCTTCTTCAAGTCCCTAGTGCCGGTTTACGCGCAGTACGTCTACTCCGGGCTTGTCGCGGCAGCGACGGCTGTGCTTATCTGCCAGATGCTGCGGCGGCGAAGCAGACTGGTCTCCTATATCATCTTCGGCAGCGTAATGTACAGTCTGGGCGCGCTGCTGAGCCTTGTTGCGGCTGTGCTTCACCTTAACGGCTTTCTCCCCGGGTTCAGCAGCTCTCTGACGATAACTCAGGTTGGGACCATGCTGGAGGTGCTCTGCTTTACTGCGGGGCTCGCCTACAAGTCGCTGCTGGTGGAGAAGGAGGGAAACAGGGCGAAATTGAGGCTGCTTCGGCAGATGAAGCAAAACCTTGAGCTCAGCGACAGCCTGCAGCAGGTGCGCAACAAGATCTCGGAGGACCTGCACGATGATGTGGGGGGCACCCTCACGGCTATCTCCGTGTACAGCGACGTGGCCCACAAGTACCAGCAATTGGGCAATGTGGAGGGCGTGTCGGACATGCTGCGGCAGATAGGAGGCACTGCACGGCAGATGATAAACGATATGCAGGACATCATCTGGATGGTAAATCCGAAGAACGACGGAGCGTACTCGCTCTACGACAGGATCCATTCCTTTGCCGAGGCGGTTGCGACGGGAAAAGGGATCGTGCTGCACTTCTCGGTGTTAGAGGGGCTTAAGGATATGCAGCTGGACATGCAGCTACGCAGGGATGTTTACCTGATGGTCAAGGAAAGCATTAACAACGCCGTCAAACACGCCTCCTGTAGGAACCTGTGGATCAGCTTCGACTGCGCAGGCGGTGAGATGCGCATCGTCACCAGGGATGACGGGACCGGATTCCAGCGAATGCAGGCCCATAGGGGCAACGGCCTGCCTAACCTGGAGAAGCGAATGCAGGCCCACAGGGGTGTTTTTTCCTTGGAGAGCGGTGCCGAGGGTACTGTTTTAACCTTTATATTCGGCCTGGGTCAAACTCCCGCCTAAAGACGCCACAGCAAACATGGAGCGGAAAATCAGGTTAGGAGTAGTTGAGGACACGGCCGCTGTCGTGCTAGCCCTGCGGCTGTACTTCGAGCTTTCGGAGGAGGTCGAGCTTGTCTTTGCCTCCCACGTCCTGGAGGACCTTCCCGGCCTCTGCCGCGACCATGCCCCCGATGTACTGCTGGTGGATATTCACCTGGGGCATTTCTCTGGAATAGATGCCCTTAAACTGGTGCAGCAGTCTTTTCCGCTTGTAAAAGTGGTGATGTTTACCGTGTATAACGATGATGAACATCTCTTTGAATCTATTGCACAAGGAGCCAGCGGCTACCTGCTCAAAGGTACGCCAGCACCTGAGATAGAGTCGGCCATTATAGAAACATACAAAGGAGGTGCCTCCATGACGCCCCTTATGAACATACGCCTGCTGCAGGTTTTCCGAAAAAACAACCTGGCTCAGCGTGCCACCGAAAGCCTCACCACCCGCGAAAACGACATTCTGCAGGCGCTGGTAAACGGCTGGTCTTATAAGCAGGTAGCTTTAGAACTGCATATCAGCTTAGGCACCGTTCGCACACATATCGAGCACATCTACAGAAAGTTAAATGTCAATAGTAAAGCCGAAGCCGTTGCTAAGTTTCTAAAGGGCTGAATTAATCAAAGTAAGTCGCCTGATAAAAAAGATTCGAGTAGGCTCTTTTCTGCAATTCTTTAACCTCATTTCTGAAATCTTTCTTTATGTTGGTATGATTATTAAAATAATCATATTATATTTTGAAATATCCGATATTTATCCGATTGATACAGGTGAAGCATAAGTATAGCTTTGTGTAAAAAAAAGGAAGTTGCTGACAGGTTAATAAATAGCATAATTAGGAGTGTTCTGTGGGATTATCTATTGTATGCGATTATGTTTTTGACTTTAAAGCATGGCCTTGTCCGCTTGAATGAATAAGGTTGTGCCAGGAAGGTGCAAATATTTATCACATATAATGTTAGCTACGAATTATCGTTAAAAAAGTTTTATTTATATTAACAGTATAGCTACCTTATTACTGATTATACTGGGAGCGTGCGAAAAATAAGCGAGAGCACCCCACGGCATTATGCAGCAGTTAATCTTCATGTGAACTCAACAAATCCAGTAAATAATCAATAAAACAAGAGCCTATGACAAGATTCTAACGCATTCCTACTGGGCTAACTAGGTTTTGGCCTTTCGTTATTGCAGGCTCCTTAGCCAAAGGTGTATTGCAGGAATACAAAACAGTATTCAATTTTTGAGAGTGGGGGATAACTAGGTCCGGTCCGCAAATAAAACTGGCCTGGCTCCTCTATATTAACTAAAACAATGATTTATGAAATTTAGATTTTTACTAACATTTTTTCTGCTTTTCTTTAGCAGATCCTTATTCGCTCACTCAGGAGGAGTATGGATAGCCAATGACGGATGCGGGCATTGGTTTGCCATTGTCTTCCATTACCATGGAGGGGAAGGTGCATCACCCACTGCTTCGAATGCGAGTGCCGGTTTATACATAGATTTTAACCAGAACGATAAATTTGATGTAAACGGACAGCAATATGAACACACAAATGCCGGAGGCTTCAAGACCAGCAATGGTGAATTCAACAGGTTTACAGACTGGATAGATTTAACGAATAAGTCTGTAAAAGCCAGTGACTATGCGAATGATGCTTCGATCCAGAATGAAGTTGTGAAATGGTTAAATACGAATAAGAACTTCGGGAAAGATTACAGTTTAACGGTTGTCACGGACGGCGGTTCTTATACAAGTACCTGGTATGAGGCTTTGGTAGTACCTATCAAACCTTTATCGCCGGGAGTTTACAAAGGGTCTACCTCAACCTCATCGGTCATCGAAACACCTGGAGGTTATACCAATCCCTTCAACATCAATTACACGCCCACCAATTTTATTGGCACCATTTCTTCTCAAAGTTCCTGTGGGCAGACACTGGCTGTGAATACAACCTTAACGCAGACCTGTGTGCAGGAGTATGGCGTGGTGTATTCCACAACAAACCAGCTTCCAGCCGTAGGAGCAGCGGGAGTTACACAGCAATCTCTGTGGACGGGCCCTGGTACTGATTACACCAACAAAGCTTTCTCCTATACCATTAATGTGCCCGCAGGTAACGAATACGTGCATTATTATGCCAGAGCTTATTATAAACAGCAGGTAGGAGATGAACTTTTCTATGTTTACTCTCCTTTGATTGACGCCATACCGCTGGACCCTAATGCGGATTGCGACGGCGACGGAATTACGAACGGCGTGGAAACAGCACAGGCGAATAAAGATACGGACGGTGATGGTACGCCGGATTTTCAGGACTTGGATTCTGACGGCGACGGATTGGCAGATATTACCGAAACAAGCCGACCTGACTGCGATGAAGATGGCGTAGCAGATTTTCAGGATTTATCTCTTTTGCCAAACATTACAGCACAGCCAGCCAATTCCGCGGTTTGTTCAGGTAGCAATGCTGGTTTCAACGTAACTGTTACCGGGGGAGGTTTGTCTTACCAGTGGATGGTGGATGACGGTACAGGTTATAAAAATGTGAGTGACAACACCGTTTATGCCGGAGCAACAACCAACACGTTAACCCTTACAACGCCTGATGTTGCTTTATCCGGGTATAAATACAAGTGCGTTGTTAATTCCTCAACTTGCGGTACCACTTCTACTTCGGCAGAGGCTACACTTACTGTAAACTTCACTAGTCCTCCTACAGTAACTAATGCAGTTTACTATCTAAACGATAATGCCAGTAACCTAAGTGCAAACGTTACCAATAGTGCTAGCCTTTTGTGGTATTCTTCTTTGGCGGGGGGGGAGACTGGAACATCTAATGCACCTACTCCTCCTACAACTAGAGTTGGTTCGCAGGACTATTGGGTTACTCAGACACTGAACGGATGTGAATCTGCAAGGGCTAAGATAACAGTAACTGTAAATCCAACTAATGAAATTGCCGGAACCTCAACAGATAAGAAAGCTTATTACAAGCAGGCTTCAATAGTTGACGATCAGATAACTGTTACTGGCAAGGAAGTTACAAATGCTCGTGTATACATTCAGACGGGATTCCAGGCTAATGCAGATATGCTTTCTGTTGGCACGCTTCCTTCAGGAGTTACCGCTGCTTATAATTCAGCAACCGGTTCGTTAACTTTTACAGGAACTGCTACTGCCGAACAGTGGCAAAGCATCTTCAGAAGCGTTAAGTTCAGCAGTACCTCTTCAAATACAGCCGACAGAGCTGTTAAGTTTGTTCTGGGCGATGCAGTAGGTTTAGCTGTTGGAGGAAGCCCACACTACTATCAGTATATTGGCACTACTTCCCCTATTTCCTGGACGGCCGCCAGAGATGCCGCTGCCTCAAAAACATTCTTTGGTTTAACTGGCTACCTGGCAACTATCACATCTCAAAATGAGAATGACTTCATTAGAGACAAACTATCAAGTGACGGATGGATTGGCGGATCAGATGATCCCGCAGCAATCAGTAATGCCTCCGAAGGCAACTGGTATTGGGCAACAGGCCCGGAAAGAGGTACACCTATTTCCACAGGAAACAATACTCCTGTTCTCGCGGGCGCTTATATGAACTGGAGTCCGATTGAGCCTAATAACTCAAATAACGAACATTACATGCAGCTTTACTCCAGGCAGGACGGCACGTGGAATGACCTTGCAAATACTTTTTCTATGTACGGATATGTGGTTGAGTTTGGAGGGTATGATACTGATCCCGTTCTTAAAATAGAATCATCCAGAACTTTAACTTTCTATAAACCTGCAACTCCTTCTACTCCTGTGTTATCAGATGGTAGCAACGGATATATTAATGACGCAACTCCTACTGTAACAGGCACTGCAGAACCTAACGTGCAGGTTAACATCTATGAGGGTGCTACATTCGTAGCCAGCGTAACAGCCGGGAATGATGGCAACTGGTCTTATACCTTCACTACTGATCTTTCAGAAGGTGTTCATATTATCTCTGCTGACGCTACTGATTTGTTAGGGTATACAGGTGATAAGAGCGCAGCGCTTGCCATAACAGTTGATACTGTTGCACCTGCGGCACCGGAAACTCCTGCGCTGGCCGGAGGCACTAACGGCAGTACAAATGACAACACGCCTACTATTACAGGCAAAGCCGAGGCAAATGCTACAGTAGCCATCTACAGCAATGGAGAGGAAGTGGGCACCGTAACAGCCGATGCAGAAGGCAACTGGACCTATACCTTCAGCCCGTCTTTAACTGACGGAGCCTATGAGGTGGCAGTGACTGCCACGGATGCAAGCGGCAACGAGAGTGATAAGAGCGCAGCGCTTGCCATAACAGTTGATACTGTTGCACCTGCTGGTTACGCCATCGTCTTCAACACAGAGCCGGTAGACGTGACAAACCAGACCGCCACCTCCCTGAGTATAACCGGAGCCGAAGTGGGAACTACCTATACCTACAGCATCAGCAGCGAGCATGGCGGTACGCCGGTAACCGGAACCGCCACGGTGCAGCAAGGCGCTTTCGATCTGTCAGACCTTGATCTTTCAGGCCTGAGCGATGGCACGCTGACAGTGACGCTATCTTTAACGGATGCTTCCGGAAATACAGGCGAGGAGGTAACAGCGCAGGTACAAAAAGTTACCCGCAACATAGTAGCTGTAACAACACCGGCTGTCATCAAAGTACCGATCAGAACAACCTATGCCAACGTGCCGCTGCCGGCTACGGTAGAGGTAACGTATGCCACGGGCGAGAAAGAGCAGATCAGTGTGAACTGGAGCCAGGGAAGCTACAACGGTTTAGTAGCCGGAGCATATGAGCTGACAGGCGAGTTGGTGCTGGCCCCGATGACGACCAACTTTTCTAACATGTCTGCCAGGGTAACGGTGGAAGTGCAGCCGAACAAAGTGCCGACGGCACTTGCCTTCAGCACCACCACTTTCAAGCCAGAGGCGACTGCAGATGAGATGATCGGCACGCTGACCACTACCGATGAGGACGACAATGCTTTTGTGTATGAGCTGGTAAGTGGCCAGGGCGACGCGAACAACAGCCTATTTGAGATCAAAGGTGACAAAGTATACCTGAAGTCCAATAAAGGCCTGTCCGGCATGACGGCCTTCTCCATCCGTGTGCGCAGCACCGATCCGTACAACAACACCATCGAAAAGAGTTTTACGCTCACCAAGGAACTCTATGCCAAACAGGAGGCCCAGCTCAAGATTGTCAATGCTTTCTCTCCGGATGGCGATGGCATCAACGACACATGGACGATACCGGAGTTGCGCTTTTACAACAACGTGGAGATCGAGGTGTATGACCGCTCCGGTGTGCGCCTGTTCCAAACCACCAACCCAGAAGAAGGATGGACAGGACGAGGCCATCGTGGCGAAGTACTGGAAGGCGCTTTCTTTTACGTGGTGCAGGTGAAGGATATTAATATGGTGAAGAAAGGTGTGGTTACAATTCTTAAGAAGTAAGTAAATGAAAAAGTCTATAGTAACAATCATAATGGTTATCTCTGTTCTGGGCCTGCAAGCCCAGAACAGAAAATACATCGCCAACTTTCCGCTGGTACAGCAGTATTACAATCCAGCGCTGACCGGCTATGAAGGATCTGTCGTAAAGTCGTTTTACCGCAACCAGTGGGCCGGCTTCGAGGGAGCACCCAAAACGGTATTCGTTTCTGGAGAGCTTGACCTGGCGGACCGGAAGCTATTGGGTAAAGGTGGTGCAGAGCAGGACATTACGACTAACGGGCAGGTAGGAGCCAGGCAAGCTTTTGGCCTGTCGGTGCTGCATGATGAATTCGGCGCTTTTTCAGAGAATCAAGTGTTCCTGAGCTATGGCTCCAGTGTCAGGCTATCTGAAAACATCAGCCTGCGTTGGGGTACGGCCATCAACTACAGCTCACAGAGCCTGAATGGCAACAAGCTGGTAGTAGATCAGGAAGTAGACCCTCAGTACCTGAGCGCCCAGGGAAGCAACCGCATGAGTAAGTTTGACCTGAACTTTGGCCTGTCACTGACGGCAGATCACTATTATGTAGGATATGCTGTTCAGGATGTAGGAAGAGGCGGGTTGATAACTACCGGAGATACGTTTCTAAAAGACATGTATACCCGCAAGCACATTGTGCAGGCAGGATACCGCACAGCTATTTCTGACGAAGTAGGTTTAGTTGGGAATGCTATTTACAGGTATGACGAAAAGCTGAAGGAAACGGTGGAAGGACAGTTGAAAGTGGTATACCAGAACATGCTTTGGATAGGAGGCGGATACAGAAACGACCTGGCTTACTCCCTGACAGCTGGGCTGCAACTGAACAAGTTTCAGGTAGGGTACGCGTATGAAAGCCCGGTTGGTGACGCAAAGTATATGACTCAGAGTACAAACGAGATCATGCTCAGCTATAGCCTGAAGCCGCGCTCCCGCTCCAGCAGGCAGCTAACGACATGGTAGCATCATTAGCAGAAGATAGGTTCTGCAGCTGCTGGCATAAAGACTGATAACAGAAACAGGCTCCCTCATTACCAGGGAGCCTGTTTCTATTATAGCGGTACAGGAGTTTTGCTTTTGGTACTTGAGGAAGGGAGACAATCGTAAACCCTGTGGTAACCCTAGCCGGAAAGGAATGCCTCCGTAGCGAAGCTGTCCGATACTGAATAATGTGCTAGCTATGATGTACAGCTGCTGATGCAGAGACCGTTCTGAGCTTTAGCATAAACTTTGAAGACAAGGCGGACAATCCAGGTACTACTGTCGCAGCTACCAACGACGGTAGCTGCGTGACAGTCGACAACACCTTGCCTAAGCTGACCACCGCCGCCATCGCCTCCGGCAACTCAGATCCTGCAAGAGCGAAGGCGGGCGATAAGGGGTAACGCTCTGCATCGAGGCAGATGAGGCCATCGCTGCGCCAGCCGTAACGGTAGCCGGCAGCACTGCCCTTATTACGATGGTTGCCGCTTCGGAATACACGGGCACCTATACCCTGACTGGCGCGGAAACGGAGGGCGTGCTTATGTACGAAATCTCTTACTTCGACTTATCAGCTAATGCTGGCACAGTGGTTAAAGCCACCACAAACAGCAGTACCGTTAATAATAAAAATGGAGTTGTTAAGCCCAATAATTTTTGATAACACAAACCGGATGTTGGTTGCGAAACAAATAAGTGTTAGTTCAGCTGATAATAGATCAGGAATAGTGCTGGGTAGAAGCTTGACAAAGCTGCATATGGGAAATAAAATGACTAAAGACTTATCTAAGGAGAGTCCAATATTCACTATGCAGTCATCAATCAAAATATGTGTAGAAAATGTAGAGGTTATAAATAAAAAATTCTGGGATATTTGTTTTGAAATTGTAGGTCATAATCCTGACAAAGAGTTTGAGGTTCTTAGAGCAGATTTTATGACACTCAAGGACATGGTAATGAAACACTTTACAAAACATCCTGAACTTCGAGCACATCTAGGCAGGTACAATTAATTCTCTCCCCGTTGCGGCTTATGGAATATTACATGGGGGTAAATAAAAGGAGACCTTTTGATAAAACAGCCTTACTGTAATCTAGTTGATATAAGGCTGTCTATCGGACAGCACATTTTGAAAATGTGAACGCACTGGGGACACAATTAATCTTTATGCGCACCCTCTCCTACTGGTAATTTTTTAGCTGGATAAATTAGCTTTAATGCGGGCATCGAAGAAAAAGTCTTCGGTGCCTGTTATTTTGATTTTCGTAAAGTCTGGATGGCGGGTATTGAGGATATAGTTATACTCCTCAGGTATAATGGATGAAGGAACACATAATACTGCTGACTTAAGCTGTCTGTACCACTCGTTGCCCCGCGCCTGGCAGATAGGATAGCTTTTTACTTGCTGCCAGTTTACAGGCAGTTCATCAGTTGAAACACTTTCTATAGTTACATCATCGGGTATAGTGATAACCACCGTTTTAAAGTTGTCGCTCAACCCTTCACCGCTACGGTGCACCACATTTTCCAGGCAGGCTAAAGCCCTGCTACCTGCTGTGTATATTACAAAGTTCCCTTTCGAATTCCAGCGCCCGCGAATACCAGAAGCATAAAGCTCTCCCGCGTACTTTGCCAGACAGATCCTGTAAACTTCCACTTAGGCCAGATCTCCGTATGCTATCCGTTCCAACTCCTCCATTACTAAATCAATACCTCCACTCGTTTCCAGCAAAACCAGCGGAAGCTGTCCGTCCAGGCCATAAGCAGGTTTCTCCAGCCATCGACGAAAGGCATCTGCAGTACCGAAGACCTCTTTTCCCTTCATTTGCAATGCCAAAAGCTTAAGAGTCTGCTCGCTATGGGCAGGGCTCAGCCTCTTCTTACTTTGACGGTAGTTTTGCAGGGTTTTAGTCGTGGTATGAAGTATATCAGCCATCTGATTGAGATGAAGCTGAAGCAGGTCTGCCACCTCAAAGGCCATCCTTGCGAAAATACCCTCCCGCGCGGCCATCACCAGCGAATATGAATCTCGCACTACTGCCTCAAAGTTCAGGAGCTCGGTACTATCTTTCCCAGATAAAGCCTTCCTCGCTCCTTTTGATGGCATATTTTTCGGATGTGTGGTTGCAGCAGCCATAGTTAATAATTATAACAGTTTAAAGATAAGAAAACTTTCCTAAATGGTTGGAAAATTTTCTGCTATAGTTTTTATACGCTCATGCTCCAATAATGTGCTAGTTATTTTATTATATAGAGCAGGTTCCTGAAGTCTCTTATTATCCTGGCAGCGTCCTTCTTCAAATCACTGTTCAAAGAAAGCATCTGTTTAACATATTCTTACTTATCAGCCAAGGCTAAATTAGCAAAAGAGGAGCTGTAGTCAATTAAACTATAGCTCCTCTTTTGCTAATATCTTAGTCACTTATAAACATGGCAAAAATCAGCGATGGCGGCCAAATCATCGAAGAGATTGTTCGATAATTGAAGGCCTTGGTCTACCTAAAAAAGGCCGATTAGCAAAATTGCTGATCGGCCTTTTGTTTTTGCGTCTTATGCATTTGTTTTTCCTTGTGCAGGCTTGCTGGTGGCTAAGGAAGAGATCTAAAACTTTATACGCAAAGATGTTTCTTCAGGCACAGGTACGCTTTCGCGAAACCTATATTTCTCTGTTTTCATATCAAAATATCCACTTGAAGTTTACCTAGTCAAGTTGATACTTTGTGCTATGGGGGAAGCCTTTGGTAGGAGAAAGAAGTAGTCCAGAAAGGGAAGTTGCTTTTACTAAGTTTAGCCAATGCAACCCTTGCTACAATCATTTCAGCATGATAATTTAAATTTCTTGATTTATGTTTTATCTTAAAGGTGTGAAAAATAGCTAAGATAAGAGACAGATGTTCGTCAAGTTTCTTTATTCTTAATTTATACCTTGTGGAATTATTAAGCTTTGTAAGATTTAGAGGGCGGTAAACTGATGGAAGTAGAAGAAGAAGGTCTCATCCAAAAGCAACTTGCTGTGAATTTAGTTTTACAGGTTCAGAGGTGGTGCGCTGTTTTGGGTGTTGTGGTCTTGTTTGTGTCTTCAGCTTCAAGTCAGCCTAATAATATTGTAAAAGAATATAGTCTAAGAGACGGGCTTTCGCTGAATATCGTAACAAGCATAGCTCAGGATAAAAAGGGCTTGATGTGGCTTGCGACGGAAGACGGCCTTAACCGTTTTGACGGCTATTCTTTCAAGACCTTCAAGTACGATCCTGATAATAGCTTTAGCCTGACGGGTAATTTTATACAAAAAGTTTTTGTTGACTCCAAAGGTGATATATGGGTTTCAACTCGGCACGGACTTAACCGCTTTGATGCCTCATCCGAAAAATTTACACATTTTCAGCATATTATAGGAGATGACCGCACTCTTGTAGGTAATGACATAAGTGACATTACTGAAAGCTCATCTGGCAACCTGTGGGTTGCTTCTTACAATGCTGGCTTTTCTTACTACGATAGGCATAGAAATGCCTTCACATCTTACAATCAACAAAACTTACCTAGCCTCTCAAGCAATAAAATCATTAGCCTCTTTCAAGATCATGCAGGACTGCTATGGGTAGGGACACAGGATGCTGGTGTAAATGTCTTTAAAGTTAAGGATGGAATCGTTTCGGAAAAGATAAAAGGGCTTCCTCATAATCAGTTTTCTTCGTCTTCAAACATCAAGTGCATTTATGAAGACCATTTGCATAACATCTGGCTGGGTACCTCTCGAGGTTTGGTTCTGTTGAAGCGGGATCAATCTATAGCCACCAAATTTGATGCTCAGGTTTTCTCCCTCGGAAGCAATATCGTTCTTTCCATTCTGGAAGACAGTAAAGAAATGATGTGGATAGGCGTGCAGGATAGAGGAGCCTATCAACTGGATATTAGCCAGTTTTATAATCAAGGCGCTGAAACAGCCTCCTTCAAAAAAGTTAAAGAAAGAGGAGAAACCTTGCTGACACAGCGTTCGGTGCAGGCTTTGTTTGAAGACAGAGATCAGAACATTTGGCTTGGCACTTATGGAGGTGGGGTTAAAATGGTGAGTAATCAGCAAGAAAAATTTTCTAAGCTGCGCTTGTCCCCTAGCCCACCAGACGATGATATTCGGTACTATGGTGTATGTACAGACGGAAAAGGGAATCTTTGGCTCGGTACCGACGGAAATGGCATTTACAAATGCGATGCAAATGGAACGGTGCTAGAGCACTTTACTGCTGGTGATGGAAGTGGTTTAACAGACAGTGCAATTCTTTATGCATATCAAGATACTGACCAGAACCTATGGTTTGGCTCCTATTCGCAGGGGCTTTTCCTCTATAAGCAGGAAACAGGTTCTTTTATAAACTACAAACACAAGCAAAGCGATTCGAATACGCTAGGTGGTAATGATGTAAGAGTAATCTTTGAAGATTCTAGGAAAAACCTATGGGTTGGTACCAACGGAGGTGGCTTAAGTAAGCTTGATAAAAAGACAAAGTCGTTCCAGAGCTTTAACGCCTCTAACAGCAACATCGCATCTAACGATATTAGAGCATTAGCAGAAGATCACAATGGCAAGCTTTGGGTCGGTACGTACGGAGGCGGGCTGTACAGTTTCTCTCCAGATAAACAAGCCTTTGTAAGGCATCACTATAAGGATCAGGAGTATTTGTCTAGTGATGTTGTGCTAGCCCTTTACCTTGATAAAGGAAAGAACCTGTGGATAGGTACCGAAGAAGATGGCTTGATACTTTACGATACAGCGAAAAAAAGTGCTATTCGGTATAGTGAAAAGAACGGGCTGGCTAATAATACTGTATATGCTATACATCCAGATATACTAGGAAATGTCTGGATGAGTACAAACAAAGGAGTAACGAAGCTGGAGGTAAACACACAAAGGTTCTATAACTATGGTGCTTCAGACGGCTTGCAGGGCGGGCAGTTTAATCCAGGGTCTATACTTTATAGCAAGATCGGTGGCTTCATGGGGTTTGGGGGCACTGAAGGGTTCAATATTTTTTACCCATCTCAGATAAAAGGAGTAGCTGTTACACCGAAGGTAATGATGCTGGGCTTGCAACTCTTTAACAAACCTGTTTTGTTGGAGGCTTTTAAAAATGATGTTTCTAACAAACCTGTTTTAGAAGAAGAAACCAAAGAAATAACTCTAAAGCCTAATCAGTCTGTTTTTACGCTTGAATTCGGAGCTTTAGATTATACCAATCCTGAAAAGTATCAATATGCATATAAACTTGGCGGGCTTGATGAGGACTGGAGTTATGTTGGCAACCAGCGATCTGCTACTTATCGTTATCTAAAGCCAGGGAGCTATACCTTTATGGTAAAAGCTTCAAACCATAATGGGAATTGGGGGGAAGACTATACAGCATTACAAATAAACGTACTAGCTCCTTTTTGGAGGACGCCTTTGGCTTACTCGCTCTACTTGTTAGTGCTGGCTGGTGTGGTGTACTGGGGCTATCATTTTAGTGCGAAACAAAAAAAGCTTCGGCGCAGGCTGCTGATTGCAAAAGCGCAGAGCAGAAAGGAACGCAGGGTTGCACGCGAGAGGTTGAATTTCTTTACAGAAGTATCACATGAGTTCCGAACACCGCTTACACTCATACTTGGCCCATTAGAGGAGATGCTAAGTCATGAGGACCGCACAACTGGTTCTGGTAGAAAGCTACAGATGGTTTATCAGAATGCAAATAAATTGCTTAACCTCATTAACAAGTTGCTAGACTATCGTAAGGCCGAAGCTGGCAGTATGGTGCTGCAGGTAAAGGAAGATAATATTGCGGCCTTTCTAGAAGAGATCTGCATTCCCTTTAAGGAACTAGCCCAGATAAAAAAGCTTGATTTTCACCTGATGGTACCCGAGGAGCCCCTGATGGTGTGGTACGACAGGGAAAAGCTTGAAATAGTAATCAACAACCTGCTGTCGAACTCTTTTAAATACATTGGCAAAGGAAACTCTATTTCTGTTGCGGTTAGAGTGGATGAAAGGTTTTCTGCTAGCTCTGAGCAATATGCTGGATGTGTAATTGTGGAAGTTAAAGACAATGGTATAGGTGTGCCTGCCGGTCAGCTGAAGCACATATTTAATTGGTTCTACCAAGGGAACCCTATGGCGCCTATGAGTTCAGGTTTGGGATTAGCACTCGCAAAAAAGCTTATCCAGTTACACAAAGGGCATATATTTGTTAACAGTACAGAGGGAGAAGGGGCTACTTTTGGCTTTAAGCTTCCGTTAGGGAAAGAGCATTTTGATGCAGGCTCTCTGGTAGATAATCCTGTGCCTGCTGTTGGGGCGGAAAGTAAGCTTGAAATACTGGCCATGAAGGAGGTGCCAGAGGATACTGCAGCCATTTCTCATAAAGGCCATAAGAAGGTCCTTATAGTAGAGGATGAGGACGAGATTCGTAATTTCCTGAAGAGTTATCTGAGAGATAATTATTCTTTGATAGAGGCAGCCAATGGTAAAGATGGGCTAGAACAGGCACTCGTGCATTACCCAGACATAATTATAAGTGACGTGATGATGCCTGAAATGGATGGAATCGCTTTGTGTAAAGAGTTAAAAAGCAATATCCGGACAAGCCATATACCTGTTATACTTTTAACTGCCAGAACTGCCTTTGCGCATCATAAAGAAGGTCTGGAAATAGGTGCAGATGCCTATCTTACAAAACCTTTTAGCCCAGAATTGCTGCAGTTAAAAATTCAGAATATCCTACAGTCCCAAGAAAAGCTGAAGCGTTTCCACTTAAACCTCTTTAGCGTTAACCCTCCTCAGCCAAAAGAAGAGCCCAACTCGCTTGATGAAAAGCTTTTGCTTAAAATTTATGAAGTACTAAAAGCGAATCTGGATAACTCCGATTTTAATGTGAATGAGCTAGTCGCAGAACTCAACATGAGCCGCTCGCTTGTCTACAAAAAAATTAAGGCACTTACAGGTGTATCCCCTGTTGAGTATTTGCGGTCACTTAAAATGCAGGAAGCGGCACGCCTTTTAAGATCAGGTAACTACAAAGTGTTTGAGGTAGTGTATATGGTCGGTTTCAATGATGAGAAGTATTTTAGACAATGCTTCTCTAAACAATTCGGATGTTCCCCTTCTGAGTACATGAAAAGTGGTGAGTTTGCCTTGTAATAGCCTGATTTAGCAGTAGTTTCAACATATACCCCCCTTCAAAAAGCAGTTTCTCCCCTTAGGATAAGATAAAATTGTTCCTCTTTTGCTGAGTGATCAATTACTCAAAACGCTAATGCGTTCTTTGTGAAAGTCAGCTAAAAATTTTACTTATTAACGTTAATCACTTCGGTATGAAACACATTTTATTCAGGAAGATGAAACAGCTTATGTTTGTTCCTCTTGTGCTTTTTGCAATTATTTCTGTGGCAGCACAGGGCACGGTTGTAACTGGAAAAGTAACAGATGAAACAGGAGTAGGCTTACCTGGTGTAACAGTGCTGCTTAAGGGCACAAATACAGCAGCTCCCACAGATATAGATGGAAATTTCTCTCTTAATGTGCCAAGCCTGGACGGTACACTTGTCTTTTCATTTTTAGGCTATCAGCAACAGGAGGTTCCTCTTAATGGTAGAGCGTCAGTAGACGTAAATCTTAAAACGGATGCTAAAGCCTTAGACGAAGTAGTAGTTGTGGGCTACGGTACGCAAAAGAAAGCTACTGTAACAGGGTCCATCTCTGAGGTGGACGGGGAGGCTTTAAACAGAAGCCCTCAGCCGAATGTTTCAAATGCACTTTCTGGACGTGTTTCAGGTGTCATAATAAACAACCGTGGTGGTGAGCCAGGTTATGATGGCGCTGAGATTAGAGTGCGTGGTTTGGCTACAACAGGTAATAATGAGGTACTGATAGTGGTGGACGGAGTGCCAGGCCAGATTGGGGGCTTAGATCGCTTGGACCCCAACGACATCGAAAGTATTACAGTGTTGAAAGATGCGTCTGCCGCTGTTTATGGTAACAGAGCTGCAAACGGCGTAATATTAGTAACCACAAAACGTGGCACCACAGGCAAGCCAACTATATCTTATAGTTTTAATCAGGGCTTTTCGTCGCCAACACGTTTGCCTGAGTTTGCTGATGCCGCAACTTACGCCACTATACTTAATGAAATAGATTACTATAATAATCCCGCAGGAGGATTAAACCAACGGTATACTGAACAAGAGCTTGAGCTCTTTAGGAACGGTTCAGACCCTATAAACTACCCGAATACTAATTGGTTGACAGAAGTACTAAACCCTGTGGCACCCCAAAACAGACAAAGCTTGTCTGTGAACGGCGGTACCGAGAACATTCGCTACTATGCCTCTTTAGGTACAGTATATCAGGATGGCCTTTATAAGAACGGAGCTACAGAGTATAAGCAATATAACTTTAGAACGAACTTGGACGCATATATTACTGATGATTTCAGCGTAGGCCTATCCATTTCTGGCAGACAAGAAAACAGGCAGTATCCGCAGTTTGGCGCAGGCGGAATTTTCTGGAACACCTATAGAGCCTATCCTTTTATCCCGGCAAGATACCCTAATGGTATGCCCTCTGCAGGTGTAGAAGGAGGTATAAACCCTGTAATGATTGTTACCGATGCGGCAGGCCTGAACAAAAATCAGCGTCTTATCTTTAACGGTATTCTAAGAGCTAAGTATGAGTTGCCTTTCTTAGAAGGATTGTCTGTAGATGGTTTTTACTCGGTTGATAAAGGGCAGAATTTTTCTAAGTCGTTTACAAAGCCATACCTGGTGTATAGCTACGAAGGGAATGATACCTACAGACCTGTTACGGTAGGTGAGCCCAATGCCTCTCTTTTCCAGGCACAGGAGAACACTACATTAATCACGTCTAACATTAAGCTGAACTTTACTCGCCAGTTTGGTGACCACGGCATCAGCGCTTTTGTAGGGTATGAGCAGAGCGAAAACAACTTAGAGCATTTTGAAGCAGGCCGAAGAAACTTTCCTACTCCTCTTACACCAGAACTGTCTCAGGGTGGTACTGGAGAAAATGACAGGAGCAATGCAGGCTGGAGCTGGGTATTTACCAGAAGAAGTTATTTGGGCAGAGCAACCTATAACTTTAAGGAAAAATACTTGGCTGAGTTGCAATTACGTGCAGACGGCTCGGCAAACTTCCCTCGTAACAGTAGGTGGGGTTATTTTCCTGGAGTCTCAGTTGGATGGCGTATTTCAGAGGAGCTGTGGTTTAGAAACAGCGTTCCTTTCTTTAGTGATTTGAAGTTGCGCGCATCGTATGGAGCACTAGGAAATGATAACGTAGGATCAAACCAGTTTATAAACAACTATGCTTTTGACAACAGGTCCGTTATTGGAGGCGTAGTTCACCCTGGCATAAACCTGATTAAACTTGCCAACCCCAATATTACATGGGAGGTCGCGCAAAAGACTGATATTGGCCTGAACGGTGTTCTGTTTAAAGATTTGTCTTTTGAGTTTATCTACTTCAGACAAAAGCGCAAAGATATACTTGCAAGTAGAAACGCGTCTGTGCCTAACGTTACAGGTATAGTGAATCCTTACGGTTCAGACCCTCTTGTGCCATCTGAGAACATAGGACGGGTTGACAACAACGGTATTGAAGCAACATTAGGGTACAACAAGTCCGCAGGTGACTTCAAGTACAATATATCAGGTAACATTACTTATGCCACTAATGAGATTGTATTCATTGACGAGGCATCTGAAATATTAGACTACCAAAGACAAACAGGTAGGCCTATGAATACTTATTTACGATACAGAGCCATAGGTATTTTCCGAACTCAAGACGATCTGGACAATTACCCACACCCACCAGGCGCTAAGCTAGGAGACTTGATTTATGAGGACTATAATAGAGATGGAGAAATTACTGCGGATGATATGGTGAGAACAGAGTTGGGGAATATTCCAGAGATTGTATATGGTGTGAATCTGGGTGCAGAGTATAAAAACTTCGATCTTTCAGTATTGTTTCAAGGGCAAGGAAAGGTAAGGCAGTATGTGCTGCCAGATGTAGGTATCAGCGGTAACTACTTCAGCACATGGGCCGATAACAGATGGAGCCCAACTAATCCTGATGGGTCTTATCCTCGTGTTGATACAAGAACTGGCTCCTCAGTAAGTGGAGGTCTTTTCCCAAGTGACTTCTGGTTATATAACACAGCATTCTTAAGGCTTAAGAATATCGAACTGGGTTACAACCTGCCAACTCAACTACTATCAAAAATCAAGATTGGAAATGTAAGGGTTTATGCAAACGCTTTTAACCTGCTTACATTCAGCAAAGTGAAGGACTTCGACCCAGAAACCAGCTCTGGTAATGCACAGTTCTATCCTCAGCAAAGAATTGTCAATCTTGGGGTAAATGTTAGATTCTAATTTTTTAATCAGCACATTATGAAGCCGAAAATATTTTTAGCATTCGCCATAGGCTTGGCAAGTATATTAACATCCTGTGAAAAGGATTTTCTAGAAGTAACACCCACAGACCGTTTATCTGATGAGGCTATAATAGGAGACTCTGTTTTGTTTGAAGCTTTTGTGATAAACAGGTACTTAGGCGTAAGGCAGATTGACAAAGAAGGAGATGGAAACGCACCTGGTTTTGGCAGAGGATGGGAGTATGCCCTGTGGAGCTCTATTACTGACGAATCCATTTATAGAAGCGATGACAATACATGGCTGATTCAGCGTGGGCAACTGTCCCCTGAAAATACTGGTATCGCTGGTGCTTTGTGGGGAAGAAGCTATCGCGGTATAAGAGAGGTAAACTATGCCTTGGCCAACATAGACAGGGTAGAAATGAGCCAGTCTCATAAGAACCTGCTGATTGCAGAACTGAGATTTATAAGGGCTTTCCGTTATCACGATTTGATTCGAAATTATGGTAGAGTGGTTCTGTTAGGTGATCGTGTGACTGAGTTAGGAAACGATTTTTCTGATCAGTCTCTTTATGAGCGTGCGAGCATTCAGGAAAGTATAGACTATGTGGTGCATGAGCTAAATGAAGCAGCTGGAGTGCTGCCACTAAACCACCGTTCGTCCTGGGAAAAAGGCCGAGCCACACAGGGAGCCGCATTAGCTCTTAAGTCAAGGTTGCTGTTATATGCTGCTAGCCCGTTGTATAAAGAAAACGGTACAGCCGTAACGTGGCAGCAGGCAGCAGATGCCGCAAGAGATGTGATGGAGCTAAACAAGTACAGCTTACATCCTGACTATGCCAGCTTGTTTATAGATGAAGAGGGAAACAGCGATGAGATAATATTTGCTCGTTACTATAACCTGAACTCACGACATACAGCTCTTGAGATAGCAAATGGCCCTAATGGGTATGACGGTTGGGGCGGAAACACTCCTCTTCAGAACCTAGTGGATGTTTATATGTTAGACAACGGTAAATCTATTGATGATCCAACTTCAGGCTATGATCCACAGAACCCTTATGTAAATAGAGATCCCCGCTTTTACGCTACTATATTATACAATGGGGCAGAATACAGAGGTAGAGAAGTTGAAACTTTTAGACCAGGCGGTAGAGACAGTCAAGATGGTCCATCAAGCTGGAACACCTCCCAAACTGGCTACTATCTCCGCAAATTCATGGACGATGAAAACCCAATACAAAACCCGTGGAACGTAGCTGGAAGACAGCCTTGGATATACTTCCGCTATGCCGAAATACTGCTAAACTACGCAGAAGCACGAAACGAAGCTGTTGGACCAGATGCTACGGTGTATGAGGCTATAAACACCATTCGCCAAAGGCCATCGGTAGAGATGCCTCGGCTGCCAGAAGGGCTTTCTCAGGACCAGATGCGTGAGTTGATTCGTAGGGAGCGACAGGTGGAGCTGGCTTTTGAAGAACACCGCTTCTATGATGTGCGACGCTGGCTAATTGCTGAGGAGACTGAAAATGAACCTGCTTATGGTGTACAGATTAATAAACAGGGAAATCAGTTGGTACACAGTCGTAAAATTGCTTTAGAAGGGCGCAGTTTTGAGCCAAAACATTATTGGCTTCCAATCCCAAGATCTGAAATACAGGCTTCAGGAAATAGGCTGGAGCAAAATCCAGGATACTAAACATTTCTACACATCATGCTGCCTATAGGTAGCATGATGCATCTTTCCTGTTACATAAAAAGCTAAATGTGTCGTAATGAAAATAACATTCTCTATTCACAGGCAATTTGTACTGCCCATACTACCACATCTAATAACTTTTCTTGCTTTAGGTGGGTGCTCCGTTAATAATCATGAAGATAATGCAGGGCAAGGTCCAACAGCGGTTGTGGTAAAGGAGGTAACAGCCAACATAAATGTCGCAGAAACTTATCAAACAATAGACAACTTTGCCGCCTCCGATGCATGGGCCTGCCAGTTTATTGGGAATTGGCCAGATGCAAAGAAGAATGCCATTGCAGATCTGCTTTTTAGTACAGACACTAGCGCTAACGGGCAACCAAAGGGTATCGGGCTTTCGATGTGGCGCTTCAATATTGGGGCAGGAAGTGCGGAGCAAGGGGAGCAAAGCGGTATACGAGACGAATGGCGGAGAGCCGAGTCTTTTTTAGAACCCGATGGTAGTTACGATTGGCAGCGGCAAGCAGGGCAAGTATGGTTTCTGAAAGCTGCCCAAGAGCGGGGTGTAAAACAGTTTTTAGCCTTCCCTAACAGTCCTCCTGTAAACCTTACCAAAAACGGTAAAGCCTTTGCCTCTGATGGAAAGCCTAATTTGGCTCCCGAAAAGTATAATGCTTTTGCCGATTACCTGGCAGAGGTTGCTCAAGGAGTAGAGAGAGTCCACAATGTTAGTTTTCGGTATATCAGCCCTGTAAATGAGCCTCAATGGGATTGGAGTGACGGAGGACAGGAAGGTACTCCCTTCATGAATGAGAACATTGCAGGTATTGTAAAAGCACTCAATACATCTTTTGAAAGGAAAAATGTAGATGCGACAGTAGACGTTGCGGAAGCAGGTAAAATTGATTATTTGTATGCGACAGAGGACAAGCCCAATAGAGGGAATCAAATAGATGCTTTTTTTAACAGCAGTTCCCCATTGTACATTGGCGACTTATCTCATGTCGGCAATATAATTTCAGGTCACAGTTATTTTACAACCTCACCTTTTAATCAGGCAGTTGATAAAAGAGAACGATTGGCCAACAAAGTTGCCTCCGTACCTGGGCTAAAGTTCTGGCAGTCGGAGTACTGCATACTAGGCGATAATGCAGGTGAAATAGAGGGGAATAAGCGTGATCTAGGTATAGACCCCGCCATTTATATGGCACGCGTCATTCATAATGACTTGGCTGTAGCGAATGCAACAGCTTGGCAGTGGTGGTTAGCTGTCTCGCCTTATAACTATAAGGATGGCTTGGTGTATGTTGACAAGAACAAAACAGACGGGAACTACTACGATAGTAAAATGCTCTGGGCCCTTGGTAACTATAGCTTTTTTATTCGTTCTGGTGCCACACGCGTGGGAACACAATTAACAGGAGAGGACTCCGAAGATAATATCTTGCTTGCATCTTCCTACATAGATGCTGCAAACCACAAGCTTATAACAGTAGCTGTTAACGCTGGTATAAGGCCTATCAAGATGAAGTTAAATGTACAAGGGGGAGGCAGTATGCAAGCCACTAGAACCTATGTAACCACGGCAAGTAATGATTTAAAACCAGGAGACTCTTACGATAACAAAAGTGCAATATTACTGGCTCCTCGCTCGGTTACTACTATGGTAACCGAAATGCAGTAGACACTTTGAGACGACGACATAAATGCTTCGCACTGCAAAAGAAGCTAACTGCAACTGTAGCCTTTCTGAACTACTTTGTATGGATGTAAAAGTATTGATGTAGTTAAAGTTGAATTTTCAAGGTCCTAGATGAGGATAGTTCTGTGAGCACAAGTACATTAAAAGATCCGCAAAAGCTTCTTGTGGAAAGTAATATGATTGGTTGTATCTGGTAAAGGGTTCATAGAAATTCCATTACTGAAAAGATGTGGTAAAGTGAAAAGTAACTGTAAAAGGAGAATTTAAAATGAGGAATCAACTTTTATTAATCTTGATCGCTCTGGTATTTGTTGGCATTCCTTGTGAGCTGCAGGCACAGCAAGTACGCAAGAAGGTATTGTTCAACGATAATTGGAAGTTTCAGAAGGGAGACGTATCAAACGGGGAGTCCAACAGCTTTGACGATAAGAGCTGGCGCGAAGTAGACTTGCCTCACGATTGGAGTATAGAGGGCCCTTTTAGCCAAGAATGGGCTAGTGGTACGGGTTATTTACCTAGTGGAATTGGGTGGTACAGAAAAACCTTTGAACTAACACCTGATGTTAATGCTAAAAACCTGTTTCTATACTTTGATGGAGTTTACAAAAACAGCGAAGTATGGATTAACGGACATTATCTGGGGAAACGGCCTAGCGGCTATACTCCGTTTTACTACGAAATTACCACACATCTTAATAAAAAAGGAAAGAACACCATTGCTGTTAAAGTAGACCATACCAAGTTTGCAGATTCAAGGTGGTATTCAGGCTCGGGCATTTATCGTAATGTGTATTTACTTGCTGTAGAGCCTGTTCACATAAATGTTTGGGGAGTGGCCTTTACAACGCCCGAAGTAAGCCAAAACAATGCTTCTGCGCAGGTAGTTGTGTCGTTAGCTAACAAGTCTAAGAAAGCAACCAACATAGAGGTTAGGGCAGAACTGCGTGACAAACAAGGTAAAACAGTAGCCAGTGAGCGCAAGCAAGTAAAAGCAAAGGCGGGACAGGATGCCGAAGCAGCTCTGTCGTTCCAACTAAGTAATCCAGAGTTGTGGTCTGTAGACAACCCAAACCTCTATGAGCTACACGTGGCGACTTATGTGAATGGTAAGAGAACAGACGACTATAAGGAGAAGGTGGGCTTCCGTAGCTTCCACTTCGATGCTGACAAAGGCTTTTCTCTGAATGGTCAGAATATGAAGTTGAAGGGGGTGTGCTTCCATCATGATGCTGGAGCCTTAGGTGCAGCCGTGCCGAAGGAGGTATGGGTAAGACGCTTAACAGCGTTGAAAGAACTAGGCTGTAACGCTATTAGAATGAGTCATTATCCACACCAGGATTATATCTATGAGCTGTGTGATGAGATGGGTTTTCTAGTGCAGGATGAGGCTTTTGACGAATGGGAAGTAGGGAAAAACAAGTGGATTGAGGGATGGAACGTTGGAACGCCAGGCAATGACGGCTCTTACGAACACTTTGCTGAGTGGGCAGACCGTGACTTACGCGATATGATCCTCCGTAACCGTAACCATGCATCTATCATCATGTGGAGTATCGGTAACGAAATCGACTATCCGAACGATCCTTATTCTCATGAGGTACTGAACACAGGCCGTAATCCTCAAATTTATGGTAAAGGTTACCAGCCAAACAACCCTCCTGCCAGCCGATTAGGTGAGATTGCCGAGCACTTAGTAGCAGTAGCGAAACAGTATGATACAACTCGCCCTATAACAGCGGCGTTGGCGGGAGTAGTGATGTCTAATTTTACCACTTATCCAGATGCTCTGGACATAGTAGGGTATAATTATCAGGAATATCGCTATCCAGAAGACCATGAGAAGTATCCTAATCGGATTATCTATGGCAGTGAGAATGGTAAGAGCTTGGATGCCTGGCTTGTAGTAGACACGCTTGATTACATTTCTGCACAATTTCTCTGGACTGCTTTTGACTTTATGGGTGAAGCCAGAGCTTGGCCAGTACGAAGTAGTGGTGCAGGACTGCTGGATTTAGCGGGCTTTCCGAAGCCAGAGTATTTCTTCAGGCAAAGCTTATGGTCTGAGAGGCCCATGGTATACATTACAACGGCAAAAGTGCAAGGCGAGGCTGAAAACCAGCGTAACAGAAGAGCGGTGCCCGCATATAACTGGGCTGTAGGTGATAGGATAAAGGTCAGTTGCTACACCAACACCGATGAGGCTGAACTCTTTCTAAATGGAAAGTCACTCGGAAGGAAGTCTTCTTCCCAAGCTACTGCCCGTGTTTTGGATTGGGAATTGGCCTACGAACCTGGCAACTTGTTAGTGAAAGGCTATAAGGATGAGAAAGAGGTTACGCAGCACCTTCTGAAAACAACTGGTGCGCCATATGCCCTCAAAGCAACAGCCGATCGCAAATCACTTAACGGAAGTGTGAAGGAACTAGCGCATATTGAAGTTGATGTAGTAGATAAAGATGGTAATAAGGTTTACGATGCCGAAAATGAAATTACAGTATCCATAGATGGGCCTGCTACACTCCTGGGGCTGGAAAGCGGCAGCTTAGTCAGCCACGAAGACTACAAAGCGAATAAGCGAAAAGTGTTACACGGGAAATTACTGGGCTACCTACAGGCACAGCAAAAGGCAGGGAAGGTAAAAGTTACGCTTCAGTCACCAGGGTTACAAGCCCAAACAATTGAATTGCAGGTTACTGATGACGGGGTAAATCTTATTCACTAGGTTAGTGTCCTTTATCTGCAGACAAACTACAATGCTGTTCTTTCTGATTTTAAAATTTTAATGTAGTATGGTTTTATTTAGAAGTATCGTTCTGGCTATTTGTTTAGCTTGGACCCAAACGTTGCTGGCACAACAAGGCCCAACCAATGAATGGGAAAACCCAAGTATTATAGGTTTGAATAAAGAGGCACCTCGCGCTTCGTTTATGCTGTATAGCAATGCGCAAGATGCCCGAACGAATAATTATAGTAAATCACAGTTTCATAAATCACTTAACGGTCAGTGGAAGTTCTCGCTCGTTAAGACACCCGCTGAGCGACCAAAAGAATTTTACAGCGAAAGCTTGGATGACAGCAAGTGGAGCACGATAGAGGTTCCCTCCAACTGGGAATTAGAAGGTTTTGATACTCCTATCTATACTAATGTGGCATATCCTTTCCCTGCAAATCCGCCCTATATAGATAACAACTATAACCCAGTTGGTACTTACCGCAGGACGTTTGCTGTGCCTGCCAATTGGCAAGGACAGGAGGTGATACTGCATTTTGGCTCTATCTCAGGTTATGCGCAGGTGTATGTAAATGGCCAAAAAGCAGGTATGACCAAGGCCGCCAAAACTCCAGCGGAGTTCAATATCACGAAGTTTCTAAAGTCAGGAGAGAACCAACTGGCGGTACAGGTGTTCCGCTGGCACGATGGCAGCTATCTGGAAGATCAAGACTTCTGGCGCCTGAGCGGCATAGAGCGCGATGTGTTTTTACAGGCGCTTCCTAAACTTACCGTGTGGGACTTCTTCTTGAAAGGCGATCTGGACAACACGTACAAGGATGGCTTGTTCAGTGCAACTGTTGACCTACGGCAGTTCGAAGGCAGCCAAGCAGGTAATGCCTCTGTTGCCGTGGAGCTTTACGATAAGAACAACAGGAGAATCTTTTCTCAGGAGAAAGCTCTAACTATAGGGGCCGCAGAAGAGGAGATGAAATTTGATGGCGTGATAAAGAACGTACAGAAGTGGAGCGGAGAGAACCCAAACCTATATGATTGTGTGATAACCTTAAAAGACGGTAAAGGCAACGTGTTAGGGGTAACCGGAAGCAAGGTCGGGTTCAGAAAGGTGGAGATAAAGGATGCGCAGTTGCACGTAAATGGAGTGCCGATACTGGTGAAAGGTGTGAATAGGCATGAGCACGATGAGAACAAGGGGCACGTGATTAGCAGAGAATCTATGCTGGAAGACATCAGGCTGATGAAGCTGCACAACATCAATGCCGTGCGTGCCAGTCATTACCCGAACGACCCGCTCTGGTACAGGCTATGCGATGAACACGGCATGTATCTGGTGGATGAGGCAAATATAGAAACACATGGCATGGGAGCAGAGTTACAAGGCCAGTTCGATAAGTCTAAGCACCCAGCTTATTTGACTGCCTGGGCACCTGCGCATATGGACCGTATAAAGCGAATGGTAGAGCGAGACAAGAACCACCCGTCCATAATCATTTGGTCGATGGGCAACGAGAGTGGCAACGGGCCTGTATTCCACGATGCCTATAAGTGGATCAAGGCGCAGGACAATACCAGACCAGTTCAGTTTGAGCAGGCGGGGGAAGATTGGAACACAGACATTGTGGCCCCCATGTACCCGCCTATCCAGCAAATGAAAGCATATGCCGCCTCTGATAAGACGCGTCCTTACATCATGTGCGAATATTCACATGCGATGGGCAACAGCAGCGGCAATTTTCAGGAATACTGGGATATCATACGCAGTTCCC
Source organism: Pontibacter harenae (assembly GCF_020907245.1). Classification (GTDB taxonomy): domain Bacteria; phylum Bacteroidota; class Bacteroidia; order Cytophagales; family Hymenobacteraceae; genus Pontibacter; species Pontibacter harenae. The sequence continues at coordinate 26,434 of NZ_JAJJWH010000049.1, forward strand.
CAAAAATGCAAGGAGGTTTCATATGGGATTGGGTAGACCAAGGGCTTAAAACAAAAGATGATAACGGAAAGGAGTTTTGGGCATACGGAGGAGATCTTGGTGGTTTTCACCTACAGAACGACGAGAACTTCAATGCCAACGGCCTAGTAGCCGCTGACCGTTCCCCCCACCCTGGGCTATATGAAGTAAAGAAGGTGTATCAAGATATCCTTTTTAATGCCAAAGATCTTGGAAAGGGCACTATAACGGTTAAGAACGAGCATAACTTTACAGATCTGTCCAACTACAGCTTTAAGTGGCAGCTCTTCAAGAACGGTGAGCTCCAGAAGGAAGGTACATTTAACGTGAAGGCGACACCACACCAACAAAAAGAAGTAAAGCTGAAACTGCCAAGAATAAATGCTAAAGATGGAGAGGAGCACTTCTTAAATATATATGCCTACACCAGAAACGCGACAGAACTTGTGCCTGCTGGCCATGAGGTGGCACGGGAACAGTTCAGTATCGGAAGCGACAAGTATTTTGCAGCAGCACCTTCCAAGGGCAAAGAAAATCTAAAAATAACCCGAGAAGCAGACAAGTTGCAATTTACAGCAGAGGATGTTTCAGGTGAGTTTGACACGGAGCGGGGTCGCCTGAACTGGTATGGCATTGGCAAAGAAGGGAAGCGCATTATCAAAAGCTATCCAGAGCCTTACTTTTGGCGGGCACCAACAGATAACGACTTTGGCAATAACATGCAGGTTAAGTCAGGAGTGTGGCGCACGGCTCATCTTAACCGTAAGGTGAGGAATGTAGAGGTGGCCGAGAAGCAGGCCGATGGACAGCGCATAACAGTATCCTATGAGCTGACAGATATCAATGTGCCTTATACTGTGGAATATTTTATTGAAAATGATGGAGCCATCCGTGTGACAGCGTCTTTAGATATGGAGCGAAGAGACCTGCCAGAATTGCCGCGGTTCGGTATGCGCATGGAACTGCCTGCACAGTTCGATAATCTCGCTTACTACGGCCGTGGCCCATGGGAAAATTACAGCGATAGAAAAACTGCTTCTTTTATTGGTAAGTATGAAGACAAAGTGGCGAACCAGTTTACTCAGAACTATATCCGACCACAGGAGAACGGCTACCACACAGACGTGCGTTGGGTAAGGCTAACGAATAATGCTGGGCAGGGGCTGATGATTGAGGGATTACAGCCTATTGGCTTCAGCGCATTAAATTATAGCGTTGAGCAAATGGACCCTGGTTCAACAAAAAAACAACAGCACCCGACTGACATCAGACCACAAAATACTGTCTTCCTGCATATTGATCTGAAGCAGCGTGGTGTAGGAGGTGATAACAGCTGGGGCATGTTGCCGCATGATGAATATAGGTTGCTAGATAAAAAATACACCTACACCTATAAGATAAACCTTATCGGAGAGAAAGAGAGCTTGTAGTTACATTCCTCCTAGAATATAATAACAGCAAATAGTCCCTTCCTTTACCAAGTCTGGATGATTAAAAACCAGCACTAGTAAGGAAAAAGACTCTTTGCTGTTACAAGCTTTTTGGTGCTGCGGTGCGAGACAAAATAATTCTTATAACCTTAACTAACTATAGAATGATTGGCATTATCATTCAAGGTGCCATATATAATGTCTAAACTGGCGCAGCATTAGGAGTTTGCTTGTTTTGATCTTTAAACCAAACGTAGCAATACTTTCTTAAGGGGTATAAGGCTTCCCTACAACTAACTTATCGCCTGATAAATCTACTTCAAACAAATGTGGAACACGTAGGTAGCGACCATTAATGCTTTTATGGCTATGCACCGACATCAACAGCTTCCCTTGTAGTGTGTTGAACAACATGCCATGTCCGTAATTAGGAGGTGTAATTGTTTGCTTCTCTTGAACCCAAGGGCCGTCCAAGGTACCACTTTCTGAATATACTACTCCCTGAGTATAAACATCGTAAATCCAGCTGGTCCATATCATGCCTAATCGTCCGCTTGCTGTCTTGAAAAGATAGGGGCCATCAGTAACTTTATTTGGGCGGTCTTTGCCGTTCTTATCCTTTTCACGGCTCCACGGGGAGTCACTTGCACGAAACATTACTTTCCCTTTGCCTATCGTGCCACTTAAATCGGGTTTAAGCTCTATCTTTTCGATGGTACCATTCAAGTTCTGCAACCATTCATAACAGTAGACCATATAAGGCTTGCCATCAGTGTCAATCCAGAAAGTGCCATCTAGAGTGGGCTGATCGGCAGGTAAGTAGGTCGGGTCCTTCATAGGTACATAAGGACCATCTGGTTTGTCGCTTACCAGTACGTGGCTGGCACGGCGTTCTATCACGTTTCCCTGTACCGTATCAATTTTTACAGCTTGGTTTGTGAAAGTGGCAAAATAGTAATACTTGTTTTTGTAAGAGTGAATTTCGGCAGCCCATATCATCGGCTTAGGGCCCATCCAAGAATTAGGATCAATGTCTGCCACTCTATAAGGACCATTCCACAACTTTAGATCTTTGCTCTTCCATAACATGCCCCCAGTACCAGTCATATAGTACATATTCGTTTTATGGTCAGTTAGTATAAAGGGGTCACTTAACACAATAGAATCTAAAGGCACATTCTCTCTTATTTTTCGAGAGCTTCCTTGCTGTGCTAATAGTATTGAAGGGAATAACAACAAACCAAATAGAGCCAACCAAACCTTTTTCATGCTATGTTATTACTAAATTTATGAACCTTCTGTTTACCAGCTACTGCTCTAACGATTTATGATGCTTTGGGAACAGAGTTAACTTATTCTTATCCTTCAATATAAGTAATTTAGCGGTGTTAACAGTTGGTTTTACTTTGTTTTAAGCTGATCAAATTAAAAATAGAGTAAAGCACTACTATTAAAAAGCTCCTCTAAACTTAAAAGCTATAAACAGCAACAGCTGTGAAAACAGGATAAACCTTTCTCACAGCTGTTGCTGAATACTTCTAATGAAATCTTATACTACTACTGTAGTTTAAGTACAAGGCTATGGCAGCACTAGGGAAGGAAAATGTAGTACTGCCGTAGCACTATCAAATACAATTATACTGTATTTCTGGCACTACTGTTTTTTTGCCTTCTTTTTTGCTTCTTTCGTCGCCATTTCATTATCGCTTAATTCCTGCCCAAAATAAGGCATGCCATCCTTGGTCCATAGCAGTACTCTTGCACGGGTGTGGCGGTTAGGATCATATAACGGTTCACCATCAATCTCTTTATAGTCGCGGGCATGGTAAATCATTATATCGGTTTTGCCATCCTCAGCCACAATAAAGCTGTTGTGTCCTGGGCCAAAACGTTTAAGTTCTTCATTAGAAGAGAAAACTGGTTCAGGTAACTTGTTCCAAGAAGCAGGGTCTAGAAGATCAGAGTTCTGATCGGCCCAAAGTAAACCTATGGCATAGTTGGCATCGGTAGCGCTGGCAGAGAAGGTAACAAATACCTTTCCGTTGCGAATAATTACTGCTGGAGCCTCGTTTACATTATGTCCTATTCTTTCCCAAGCGTATTCTGGTTGAGAGATTACAACCTGTTTGTCATCAAGGGTGGTCGGGCTGGTCATTTTTGCAATATACAAGCCTGTGTTTATTTCCTTGTTAGATGCCCTGTCTACCCATATCATGTAGCGCTGGTTGTTATGCTCGAAGGTGGTGGCATCGAGAGTGAATTCATTCCTTTTGCTCACAAGCTCACCTTCCTCGGTCCATTCTCCTTTTGTAGGGTCTTCCGACGGATTTGATAAGGTATACTTGCGTATTGCCCATTTGTCTTCAGCTCCACCAGCTGCAAAATAAATGTACCATTTTCCATCTATACGGTGTATTTCAGGAGCCCAAATGTGGTTGCCCATAGGGCCTTGATTGTGCTTGCGCCACACTACTACAGGTTGCGCGTCCTTTATACCATTGATGGTTTTAGACTTACGCATTTCAATGCGATCGTACTCAGGTACTGTTGCAATAAAGTAGTAAGTGCCATCTGTAGCTTTCCAAACATGAGGGTCTGCCCTTTGCTTGGCAATAGGATTGTCAAACTGGTTTTTCTTCAGCTTTTGTGCGCTAACTGTCAGTCCACTGATAATGAGCGTTACTGCTAGTATAAGTTTTAATAGTTTCATGGAGTTATTTGTTGTTGTGATGTATTATTTGGTGGCAATAGTCTTGCCAATCTTTGTTCGTTAAATATAAACGTAAAAAATACATTTATAATTATCAAAACTAAGGATGTTGTTTTCTTTAAAAGTTTTTAGAAGAATAAAGATAGTTTTGTTGCTTCATAAGCAGTAATAAAACAGCAGGGTGAGCTTTGCTAGTAGCTTTAACTTATTTATAAGTAGGATACAATCGTTGTTGTGGAAGTACGGCAATTCCCTGCATAGCTCCCCCTATGCTGCCGCTACGTTTCCGCTGGGTATAAAACG
>NZ_JAJJWH010000050.1 GCF_020907245.1 Pontibacter harenae
CTACGAAAGTTATGAAACAAGATAAGGCTGCAAGCTCGCACCAGCGTCAAAATCAGCATATGAAGTTCTGTGGCGGATTCTAATCGTCACTACAAGATTAGCTCTAAAAGGGAGACTATTCTTAACTGGCAGTTTAGCCATTCAACAATCAGCAACTAATAATTCAGCAAACAAACCATATGAACAATCATACTTTTATATCCCTGCAATCAGCTGACGGTACTGACATGGAAGCTTATGTAGCCATGCCTGAAGCAGAAGGTTCTTATCCTGGCATACTGCTGCTGCAAGAGGCCTTTGGCGTGAATAATCACATTCGTGATGTGGCGGAGCGTATTGCACGGGAAGGTTATGTTGTCATCGCACCTGACCTTTTTCATCGCACGGCCAAACGCATTGAACTACCTTATGATGATTTTGCCGCTGCTATGCCGCATTACCAGGCTATCATCAAAGAAGGGCTTTCGGCAGACCTGCAGGCTTCTTACGACTGGCTGCAACAACAACCAAACGTGGTGCATGAGAAAGTAGGCAGCATCGGGTTTTGCCTCGGCGGCAGAGTATCTTTTCTAGCCAATGCCGTACTGCCGCTGTCGGCTGCAGTTTCTTATTATGGCGGCGGCATTCCGTCGTTGCTCGACGAGGCAACAAACCTGCATGCAACGCATCTATTCTTTTGGGGCGGGCAGGACAAGCATATTCCGCAGGAGCAAATTACTTCTATCATTAGTGCGGTAAGAGCGGCTGGCAAACAGTACATCAATGTAGAAATCTCGTACGCAGACCACGGCTTCCACTGCGATGAAAGAGGCAGCTACAGCCCCGATGCCGCCAAAGAAGCCTGGGCCATGACATTGGCATTTTTCCAGAACAAACTGAGGTAATTTAACAGTCCCATAATAGTTGTCATAGTTTTTTTTACTTATCTTACTTTTAAAATAAACCTTAAACGGCTACATGTTACAGAAACAATCCCTGACACTACTGCTTTGCCTGTGCTTCAGTTTTGTCACCTTTGCACAAACAACCACTACGGTTACTAATCAGCTTAAAGAAGCCAAACCTGAGAAGGTTGGCATGAGCAGTGAACGCTTGCAAAACATTGATAAAGTAATGCAGGAGTATGTGAGCAAGGGCTATGTGCCAGGCGCTATCGGTTTCGTTGCCCGCAACGGGAAAGTGGTATACTATAAAGCTGTCGGCTATGAGGATGTGGAAGCAAAAGAAAAGCTACAGCGCGACGATATTTTCAGAATTGCCTCGCAGACCAAAGCCATTACCAGTGTGGGCGTAATGATGCTATACGAGGAAGGAAAACTAAAACTTGATGACCCGATTTCGAAGTTCATCCCCAGCTTTAAAAACCCGCAGGTGCTGGATAAGTTTAACCCTGCGGATACCACCTATACTACCAAGCCAGCCAAGCGTGAAGTTATCATCAAAGACCTGCTGACGCATACTTCTGGCATTGGCTATGCCATGATTGGCAGCCCTGAGATTGTAGCCATCTACGCCAAAAACAACGTCCCGAGTGGCATTGGCACGCCGATGGGCAGCTTAGAAAAACCGATTACCGCACTAGGCAAACTGCCGCTGGTGCACCAGCCAGGCGAGCGTTTTACCTATGGCTTGAACACCGATGTATTGGGTTATTTAGTTGAGGTTGTTTCAGGGCAGCCACTGGATCAGTTTTTCAGAAACCGCATTTTTGAACCACTAGAAATGAATGATACCTGGTTCTATTTGCCTGTAGAAAAGCAGAATCGGTTGGTGAAGCTTTATACCGAAGGACAGAACAAGCAAATGATGGCCATGCCTTCTCGTGCTGGATTAACGCCAGACTATCCTAATACAAAGGGTACTTATTTTTCTGGCGGAGCTGGTTTATCGTCTACCGTATACGATTATGCTGTTTTCCTGCAGATGCTCTTAAACGGCGGTGAATACAACGGCCATCGCATTCTAAAACCAAGTACCGTCCGCTTGATGACCACCAACCAGACGGGGGAGGTAAACCAGGGCGATAATAAATTCGGATTGGGCTTTTCTGTTACCACCCAGCGAGGCGCAGCCAAGTCGCCTGAATCAGTCGGTTCTTTTGGCTGGGGTGGCATTTTTGGCACCAATTATTGGGTTGATCCTAAAGAAGGAATCGTAGGGATTATCTACACACAGAAGTACCCGAACAGCAACGGCAACCTTGATAGTAAATTCCGACGACTGGTTTACGAAGCGATAACAGACGCTGAAAGTAAAAAGTAGCTGTTCTGTTATAGTTAAAGGTTGATGGTTATTTGTATGAAACCGACTTCTATGTATAGTGCTGATAACTGTATGTTTACGCTTTCCTGGTAGTTAGCAGTAAGCAAACCTAATATTCCCTTATTTCATAAAATGAAGACAGAGAAAGAAAAATGCTCGCTGGTGAATTATACAACCCGCTCGACAAAGAAATTACCAACGAAAGGGAAAAAACTCGGTTACTGATAAAAGCCTTAAACGAAAGTCGCGAAGATGAGCCTGAAGAACGCCGTAAAATTTTAAAAGATTTGATTCCACTAGCCGATGAAAGTTTATGGCTGCAGCCGCCTTTTTACTGCGATTATGGCTACAACATAAAAACTGGTGAAAAGGTGTTCTTCAACTTTAACTGTGTAGTGCTGGATGTAACCTCCGTAACTATTGGCAGTCGTACCTTATTCGGACCGAATGTACAGCTTTACACTGCTACACACCCTATGGATCCTGTAGATCGTGCTTCTGGAGTAGAATATGCTAAACCCATTACCATTGGTGAAGACGTCTGGGTTGGTGGTAGCGCGGTAATTTGTCCTGGCGTAACGATAGGTGACAGAACAGTAATCGGTGCAGGCAGTGTCGTGACGAAAGACATTCCAGCAGATGTTTTTGCAGCAGGAAACCCTTGTAGAGTAGTTAGGAGTTTAGGAAATCAACAATGAGATAGTAAGTGATAAAAAATGCCTTCTGCTAACCACACCTAAACATAAGCTACGCCTCTGTTTAGCCAAGACCGTTAAGCAAAATAACAAAGTATAGAAGAAGGTAAACCAAAGCAATAATCAATAGCCACTAAGACTAAATTTAGAATCATCAGTTAACAGCACATTCAACTTCAACACAGTAATGATGACAATAGGAATCAGGAAAATATGGTATAGTGTTAACAAGGTATTAACCAGTATAAATGCAATACTTTTAGCAGTTCTTACTGGTAATGTTACCAACCCAAAAGAAATTGGAGATGCACAAATCCCTCTTACTGCAAACATTCTTCTACTAGTATTCCTAAGCGTTGGATTAGCAGCCGCCATTTATAAAATATGGATGTAATCTTTTGATGGGCTGAAAGAAATCATTGGAAATTTTTAAGACGAAATCTTTGAACAGAGCAGCTTAGGGTGGTATTACCATGCCTTTCTCTAGTCATTTTGATTATTGGACATTTGAACAAAGATAGGGTAAAGAAACTCTTTGCCTAACCCAACACATGAGCAAAGCTTCGGATGCACAAATCCGTTAAAGGTCATTGGCATGTATGACAGCTCTAGTCGCCTCTGCAAGGCATATGTTGGGCTAGAATATACTCCGCAGCCATACTTCCTTGTACTATTACAGGGCTATGGCACTTGCTTCTCCAAGTCAATATCAAATCACAGCCTCTTCCACATTCCAACTAAAAGCCTTTAATCCCTGCTCTCTTGCATCCTCGTTTATTTTGTTTAGTCGTATAATCAGCTCTTTTGCCTTATCTTCAGGAGCAACAGAAAAGATAGCATTATTTAGCGCAGGCCAGGTGTGTGTGCCCATGCGAGGTTCTCCATCGTTAGAGCCACGGCCCTGCAGGTCGTTAAATTTTGAAAAGCCCCTCACTCCTAACTCATCTAAGAGTTCCACTATCTCTTCTGACAACGCTTGGTTGAATATGATCATGATTCCTTTCATCTGTTTCAAATTAGAAATTATGGATTAGAAGTAGAGGCTTCTTCGCCATCTACTCTTAGTACGCTTGCGAGAGTATTCCTCTTTAAGTACTCTGGCGGCACCACTGTTGCACTTCCAAATTAAACTATCGCAAAGTATAAATCACCCTGACAGAAGGCTTACTTTATGCTTCCGCTTACGATGGAAGATAGCGTACATAACAGGCACAAACACCAGCGTAACCAGCGTAGAAAACGTTAGTCCACCTAACACGGCAATAGCCATTGGCTTCCAGGTTTCGGAACCCTCTCCCTTACTAATAGCCAGCGGGAACATAGCCAGCAGCGTTGTCAGGGTAGTCATCAAAACAGGGCGTAACCTCGATGCGCCTGACTCTACAATAGAATCAAAAAGTGTTAGGCCTCTGCCCCGCAGCAGCTGTATATAATCTACCAGCACAATGGCGTTTTTCACCACAATACCTACTAGTATAATGCCTCCTATAAAAGCTATGACACTTAGCCTGGTATTGGTTGCCACCAAGGCTAGCATGACACCTGTAAAGGCAAAAGGCAGCGAGAACATGATGATGAAAGGATCTTTCAGCGACTCAAACTGGGCAGCCATAACAATGTAAACAAGCAAAATGCTTAACCCCAGCAGAAGGAAAAGATCGCCGAACGACTCCCGCTGTTCTTCAATATCACCACCGTACTCAATATCGACCCCAGGCGGCACGTCCAGCTCATTCGCTATAAATTCGTCTATCTGGTCTGTCACCTCATTTAAAGGAGTATCCAGCAGGTCAGCCGTCACTTGCACCGATCTTTCTCTGCCTGTTCGCTCAATGTTCGGCGGCGTGTAAATTTCCCGTACATCACCCAATGAGCCCAGCTCCACCAGGTTACCATCGGGGGTAGGTACGGTTATCCTTCGGATGTCTTCAATGCTTTGCCGAAAAGACTTGCCATACTGCACCACAATGTCAAACTCATCGCCACCCTCACGGAACTCGGTAGCGGTCTGGCCAGCCAAAATGTTTCTGACGATTTGCCCAACAGTGCCTGAATTCAGCCCCAACTGCGCTAGCCTGCTACGGTCCAGGTCTATCTGTAGTGCTGGCTGAGGGTCGCCTATGTTTACATCGGCATTTCTGACACCGTTTATCTCTTCCAGTTTTGCCACGATACTTTCAGCAATGCCTGTGATTTGATCCAGGTCATTACCGATGACATCTATAGCTACAGGAGAGCCTGCGCTGGGGCCACCTTGTGTGCTGACGGAAAAAGTAACCGCCTCTGGTATATCTCGCAACCTCTCACGCACCACTTCCGCAATCTCAAAAACACTTCTTTCCCGTTCGCTTACAGGCACCAAGGAGGCAGTTATATCAATCACGTTTGGGTTGGTGCTTCCGCCACCTGATAATCCGCCACCGCCTCCACCTTGCGCATTCGAACCGACTCCTGACGAAATAATCTCTAGCTCTGGCACTTCCTGCTCAAAGATCCGCTCTATTTTTCGGACAGTCGGAATCGCACTTTGCGTACTTCTGCCTGTCGGCAATTCAATACTGATCATCATGCGGGCATTATCTGCCTGAGGCATAAACTCGGTGCCAATGCCAGGTATTAGCAGCAAAGAACCCACAAATAGCACAACCGACACCGCCACCACAACCAGTTTATGGTGTAAAGCCCAGCCGAGTAAGCGTTTGTACCAGTTATCTAAACCTGTCAGGGCTTTCTCTACCCCTTGGTCCATGCGCTGCCCGAAGCCTTTCTTTTGCTTCTCATTCTCTTTTTGCTTCAGCAACTGCGACGACATCATGGGTATAAGCGTAAGGGCTGCCAGCGTAGAAACCACTATCGTGACCACCACAATAGCACCTAACTGGCCAAACCAGATGCCCGTCATACCTGTCAGAAAAGTAAGTGGTAAAAAAACCGCCACCACTGTAAGGGTAGTCGCGACAACAGCCACGCCTACTTCGTTTGTACCGTAAAGCGCTGCCTCTCTTGGTTTGGTGCCTCTTTCTATGTAAGTAGATATGTTCTCGAGCACCACAATGGCGTCGTCTACCACCATACCTAAAGCAATAGACAAAGAGGACAAGGAAATCAGGTTTAAGGTGTTGCCTGTCAAAGAAAGGTAAATAAAGGCTGCAATAAGCGAGAAAGGTATGGTAAGTGCCACAATAAAAGTTGCCCGCCACCTTCTCAGGAAAATGAATACTACCAGCACCACAAACACGACAGCATAAATAAGCACCTCCGAAAGGTTATTAACCGAGTTAACGATGTAACGAGAAGTATCTACGACAGTCTGAATCTGCACATCGGGCGGAAGGGCACGGGAAAGTTCAGGAATTTGGGCCAATACCTCTCTTGCTACAGCTACGGTGTTGGCGCTGTTTTGCTTTTGCACCGTAATCATAATGGCCTTGCCACCGTTCACAATCGCCAATCGGTTCGACTCATCTATGGTATCACGCACCTCTGCAATATCGCCTATCGTCACGATGCCACCTTGCGGCGTGTTCTTTACCACAATCTGCTCAATCTCTTCAACAGAGCTAAATTCGGTATCGATGCGGACGTTATACTGCTGGGTTCCTACTGTTATATCTCCAGCTGGAATGATAACGTTTTCGTTGCTGAGCACCTGCGAAACCTGGCTAATGTTAACACCATAGGCACGCATACTTTGCGGATCTATGTTGATCTGTATTTGCCGCACAGGGCCACCCTCAATGTTTACAGCTCCAACGCCTGCAATCCTGTTCAGCGGTGTTACCAACTGGTTCTCTAAAGTCTGCCTCAGGTTAGGATAGCTTTCATCGGCTGTGGCAGCCAAGGTAACTACGGGTATACTGCTGGCATTAAAACGATAGATAACAGGGTCGTCTACATCATCGGGCAACAATGGCTGCACTCTGCTGAGCACATCACGGATGTTATTCGATGCCTCGTCGAGATTCGAGTTCCAGTCAAACTCAAGCGTGATGATAGACAGGTTATCAACGGAAGTGGATGTTATTTCTTCCAGGTCGTTGAGAGTGCTGAATTGATCCTCCATCTGTCTGGTAACATTTTGCTCCACCTCCAGGGCACCAGCACCTTGGTAGGTTGTGGCCACCGTAATTACAGGCGGATCAATCTCAGGGAAAAGGTCGATGGGTAAATTTAAAGTAGAGTAAATCCCGAAGACCATCAAAGCCATAAAGACCATGGTGGTGGCAACAGGTCGGAAAATCGCGGTCTTAAATATGTTCATAATCCTTACTGTTCAGCTACCTGCATGGAGTCATTTACGGCTCTTACCAGCGAGCCTTCGTTCAACTTGGCCATGCCTTCCGTTACAATAGCCTGTCCTGCCTCTAGCCCAGATTCCACTCTTATCAGGTCCTGGTATCTGTTCCCCTTCTGCACAGGAACCCGTGTAACCCGATCACCCTCCTTCACAAAAACATATTGGTTAGAGGTGCCAGGTTGGTTTACCACAGCCGCGGCAGGAATATAAATACCCTCTATCTCTCCAAGATTAAGATTAACTCTGGCAAACATGCCTGGGCGAAGCTGCCTTTCGCTGTTCTCAATTCTGAACTCTGTTTGGAAAGAACGACTGCCTCTTTCTATGGTAGGAGACTTCCGATACACGGTGGCTGTAAACTCCCTGTCTGGATAAACATCTGTTCGAACGGTCGCTTTCATGCCCTCATTTATCCTGCTAAAGTAGCTTTCTGCAACACTGATAGTTACTTTCACTGGTTCGAGCTGCATCATGGTAAGTATAGCAGGCGCATCGGCAGAGGGAGAAAATACTTCGCCAGCGGTAAAATGCTTTGCCGTTATCACGCCGCTGAAGTTAGCGGTGAGACGGGTGTTTTGAGCCAGGTTGTTGTAGTTGCTCAAGGCATTTTGATACTCGCTTTGTGCCTGTTCAAACTGCTGCCCCGAAACCGAGCCTATTCTGTACAAGGTATCCAAACGCTCTACCTGCCGCTTGGCCAGGTTCAGTTGCGTCTGTGCCTGGTTCAGCTGTGTCGAGTTCATGGTAGCCAACAGTTGGCCCTTGTTTACCCTATCTCCTTCCTCCACCAGTATCCTGTCTATCCGTACACCAGTTGGGCCTGTTATAAAAGCCTGCTCCCAAGCCTCTATGTTACCTGAATAGCTAACCTGTTGTGGCAGCGTTTGTGCCGCTACAACCTGGGTTTCTACGGCTATGGCCTCCTCTGCTGCTGCCTGCGTTTGTTTCTCCTCCTGCTCTTCTCCGCCACAGGAAGTAAGTGCTACACTACAGTAAAGTAAAAGGCATAAGAATGGCGTTAACTTCTTCATGTTTATTTTCTGAAACTTAATTATTGCTTTTATTGCCTGTTAGTTGTTCAAAATCGGCAAGGGCATTCAAATATTCATACACTACCTGTAGGTAGCCTAATCGAGCTTGGGTAAGTGCCAGTTCTGCGTCGTTTGCTTCTATAAGTGTTCCGTAGCCGCTTCTGTAGCTTATCTGCGCTATTTCAAATCCTTTTTGTGCCTGGGCAATATTGCGCCTCTGGGCTTCCATGGCTGCTCTTGTGCGCTGTATTCTGTTTAGCGCGTTGCGAGCCTGTACGTTCAGCGACCTTACCAGGTATTCCCGTTGAATTTCTGTCTGCTTCAGATCGATTCTGGCCTGCTCTACAGAGCGCATGCGTGTTAGCCCCTGGAAAACAGGTATATTTAGCTGCAACCCCACCGACGAGGTGTTAACCCAGAAGTAGTCGCTGAAACGGAAGTTGTTTGACTGGGATTGGGTGCCATAGTTGGCAAAGGCAGCAATAGTAGGAAAATAACTTGCCTGCTGCACCTGAATTTGCTCCTGCTGATATACGGCCTGTGCCCCTAACTGCAACAGGTTAGGGTTATTTTCGACAGTATACTGCGCCAGCAATTCTGTGCCCGTGCTTTCCATAAGCTGTTGCAGGCTTTGGGCCAGTACCACTGGCAATTCGTCTGGTATATTCGCCAACAATTTAAGGTTGCTGATGGCTGCTTCATAATCGTTTTCGCCCTGCAGAAGGTCGGGCCTAAGGTTTTCTACCTGCACCTCCGCCCGAATCACATCATATTGCGGCACAAGTTGCTGTGCAAACTGGTTCTGTGTATTGGTAAAATTCTGCTGGGCATTTTCAAGGCTCCTCCCAAGCACCTCCAACGATTCTTTAGCCAGCAGCGCATCGTAATAGGCCTTTCTTACCTGCGTAGCTATTTCGTTCTTACTAATGTCCTGGCCTCTTTCACTTATGTTGATTGCTGTTCTGGCTGCCTTGGCACTGGTTATAAGTTGCCTGTTGTACAATGGCAGGGTAGCCTGTGCCGCTAGCTGATAAGAGTTGTCGAAACCAGCCTCTATTACGGTGCCTTCATCAGGGCCAGTGCCACCTCCCCCTGCTCCTGGAAAGTTAGAGTCTGCGGGCAAAAAGAAAACTGGCCGCTTTAAGTTTCGGGCATACTGCCCGTCTACGCTTACTTGCGGCAAGAAATTTCCCTTCACGGCTTTTAGCTGACTCTGCGCACGCTGCACCTCAAGTGCAGACACAAGCACATCAGGGTTTCCTTCCATCGCGCTTTTTAAGGCCACTTCTAAGGTAAGCTCCAAATTGTCAATAGCCTGGGCTTTAGCCGTGTTGGCAGGAAACAGAAAACCAGCAAATAGTACCATGGCCAGAGCAGTCAATGTCACATGTTTGTTTTCAGGATGAGAACAGATGTGCTTATACCTTCTTAAGAAGTTCGCATATCTCACTGTATTCATGCTCTTCATGTATTAATTTTTTCATCCAATGTTTAAATATTCTAAACCTCTCCAGCCACTGCTGCCACACAAAAAGATATTATCATGCTCCTTATAAAGAGCTTTTCACAAGCTTTACTTGATTTTATATCTTATCCGACCAACGATCTATAACTTCTTTCATAGCCTCCTCCACCTCTTGATAAAAAGCGCGCATATTCAGCAACTTCTGATTAAAATCAGGGTAATCTGAGGACCTTGTGTGCGCCACCTCCTTCAGTACGATGCTAAACTGCAGCAGATCATCCATGTTTTTCTCGAACACTTTAAGCCATGATGTAGCTTTCACTTGAAAATAGCGTCTCTTTTCGCCAGGAAATGTAAAGTAGTCTATAAGCCCTTCTTGCAACAACAGGTTTATGGAGGTGTTGACAGCACTTTTACTTGAGTGAAGGAGTTCTTTTATGTCTTCGGAAGACTGAAAAGGTGGTTCGGAAACCAGTAAGAGCGCAATGATCCTGGACGAGAGTGGCGGGTAGCGTAGCCTTTCGAAAAAGATACCTATCTTTTCAACCTGTATGGCTTGGCTGGCATGTAGCGTCATGAGCAAAAATATTTTGTTCATTCCTTCTACTGCTAACACAGGTCGCTGGTTCACTAAAAACTGAACTAACTATACTTTTTAACTTGTAGACAACAGGTAGGTGGTGATTAGGCAAAAAGCTGTGCAAGTTCACTTAAAGCTTTCGTGAATGCTCCCTAACTCCGCTAACTCCTACTAGTGTAGCGATACCTCTAGCACTCTTTTGAGAAGCATTAACTGCACTACTTTGCCAGAAACAAAAAAGTACGGGCTGTAAGCCCGTACTGAGAAAAATAATATCACAATAAAAGGAGAGCTTATACCTATAACTATTTACCATCTTCCATATCAGTATAACAAATAAGGTTTTCTATTCCAGCTTCAGAGCAATAAGCTTTTGCCAAGTGCACCAATGACGATTTTTTGTCTGAGCGTTCAGCGAGTTCAAAATCGTCTTGATTCTTTTGCTTACTTTTCTCATCAAGGAGAAAAGTAAGGCCCCGCCGGCGAGGCGAAAAGCCAGCAGGGAGTAGTGTACTTCACGAGTTGCAGAGGGACCTATAAGTCTGTAGAATTGTTTAGAGCAATGGAAGCTCCTTTATACGATTTGAATATTACATTACCTCCTGTATATGCTTCACAATTTTCACGGCATGCTCGCGTGAGTTTTCGATAAACCAAACGTGTGTGTCCATGCCACCACAAACTACGCCAGCCAGGTATACGCGAGGCAGATTTGTTTCCATGCTTTCGGGGTTGTAGGTGGGGTGTTTTTTTATGTCGTTGGAAAATTCTATACCTATTTTCTGCAGCAGACTGAAATTTGGTTGGTAGCCTGTCATGGCCATCACATAGTCGTTTTCTATGGTGATCTGGCCTTCTGGTGTCAGAATATCTACCTCCCGCTCCCGTATCTCCACCAACCGCGACTCGAAATGAGCTGTGATAGAACCTTCGGCTATGCGGTTTTCAAGATCAGGTTTAGACCAATACTTGATACGGCCTAAAGCAGGCTCCCGCACCACCATCCTCACTTCTGCCCCTTTGCGCCAGGTTTCGAGGGCCACATCTGCCGACGAGTTGTTTGCCCCGATTACCAGCACCTTTTGCTTGTAGTAGAAATGAGGGTCGTAATAATAATGCCGCACCTTCGGTAGTTCCTCCCCCTTCACGCCTAGAAGGTTCGGAATATCGTAGAAACCTGTGGCTATGATAACGTGCTTTGTTTTGTACTGGCCTTTGCTGGTGCTGATGCGATATACTTCTTCGCCAGCATCTTCCACGGCTGTTACCTCCTCAAACAGCTTAATGTTCAAATCTCCTGCATCGGAAACGCGACGATAGTACTCCAACGCCTCCACACGGTTTGGTTTGGCATGTATAGACGGAAAAGGATAGCCACCAATCTCGAGCTTATCTGAAGTTGAAAAAAACGTCATGTGCAGCGGATAGTTAAACAGGGAATTTACCAGGCAGCCCTTCTCCAGAATCTGGTAACTCAAACCAGCCCTTTTTGCTTCCAGGCCACAAGCCAGACCTATCGGTCCGCCACCCACTATCACTACATCCAATATATCGCTCACGCTACTCAGTTTTATACCTTAAACAAAAACAGACAGTGTAGGCATACGTTATCCTGCACTGTCTGTCTAAAATTACACATCACATTTGTATATACAAAAGAGAAAAACTTCAGCTAAATATAAACCTAAAAGTTATCTTTATCCGATTTTCACTGATGTCATGGAGATAGCGCCTAACTGCACCTCATCGTTTATGAACTGCACAGGCTCCTGTTCCTCTTTCATGCCCAATGTATAAAGCAGAGGCAGATAATGCTCTGGTGTAGGTATAGCCAATGCGGCTCCTCTGCCCAGCGAAGTATAGTTCTGCAATGGCTTATGGTCGTTCTGCAGAATCAGGCTCTTTACCCTTTCATTTGTCTCAGCAGCCCAATCTTGGCTGGCTTTGGGGTTGCGCCAGTCCAGCATGCGCAGGTTGTGCACAATGTTACCGCTGCCTACAATCAACACGCCTTTTTGCCGTAGCGCCGCCAGCTCTTTTGCCAGTTCATAATGCCATGCAGCGGGTTTAGTATAATCTAGGCTCAGCTGCACCATCGGTATATCTGCTTTAGGGTACATGTGTTTTACAACCGTCCAGGCACCGTGGTCGAAGCCCCACTCGTGGTCTAACTGCAACTCGGTTTTCTGTACCAACTTTTTAGTTTCTTCCGCTAGTTCTACGCTTCCTGAAGCAGTGTACTGCACATCGAACAGCGCCTGCGGGAAACCATAGAAATCGTGGATGGTGCGAGGGTTGTCCATGGCCGTTATAAAAGTGCCTTTCGTCTCCCAGTGTGCCGATATGCATAATATGGCTGTGTGCGTGGGCACCTGCTCTCCTATTTTGCGCAGGTTTTTAGTGATTTCACTTTCTTCCAGTGCAATCATCGGGCTGCCGTGGCCAATAAAGTAAGCGGGCATCTTCTGAGACTGCGTTGCTAATCTATCGGTGTATTTCTTTAGGTTTTGTAGAGCGGACAAGATAGTTACAAATTAAGAATTATTAATTACGAATGGGAGCAGGATTCACCTGTAGCACGAGCCATACCTAGAGGAAAGGACTTTTAAATGTAGCAAATTCGTTAACTTAAACGGGCATGTCATTTCGACCATCGGGAGAAATCTGAATTTCCAGAACTATACCGTCCTAAGTCAAATCTCTCCTTCGTCGATATGACAAGACAATCCTTAAAGTTGACGGCACTGAACCCTAACCCCTCTTTTTGCAGTAACTGATTCCCCTCCTCGGAGGGGTTAGGGGTAGGTACACAATGCACGCAAACCAACACCAAAACAGACTGGCCTAATACCCAATGGTAAAGCGCTGGCGGATGAACTGAGGATCTTCCAGTTCATCAATGGCGGCTACGGCATAGTCTTCGTAGGAAATGTTGCTGTTACCTTCCGCGTCCATCACAGGGTTGTCGGTGCCGAGGCGGAAGTTGCCTGTGCGCTCACCTGGGCCTATTATAAAAGCTGGGCTGAAAAATGTCCATTCCACCTCGTTTTCCTGCTTGTACACTTCCAGAGCATCGCGAAGTGCTGAAGCTCCTTCCCGCCATTCTTTCGGGAAATCAGGAGTGTCTACGGCCTGCACTCCATCTGCTACATATAAGCTACCTGCACCGCCCACACATAACACACGTTGTACACCAGCCTTTTTTGCGGCTGCCAACACAGCCTCGGCTACTCTTGTGTAGGACTGATGATCTGTACCTGGACCAAAGCCTGTATTATAAGCAACTACCAAGGCATCATGACCTTTTATCTTCACGGCAATGTCGTCTTCATACAGCGCATTTCCCTCTGTTGCTACAAAGTTTTCGTTATTGATGGTCAATTTTTCAGGATGGCGAACAACGGCTGTAACGTAATGGCCTCTTCTTAACGCTTCACTTGTGATGCGGCTTCCGATGTTTCCGCTGGCGCCAATAATAGCAATTTTCATGTTTTATCTTTTTGGTTTTACTATATCTTACTTCGTTTCAGACGCTTTGTTCTACAAATACAAAATTACATGTACGTACATATTTTAACTAAAAAATTCAGCCTTTCTTTTGGTCGAAGTATTAACAAACCCGCTACTAACGATTAAGAATAGGTATTACTGCTGAAAATACGCTTTACCTTATCCCAAAGGCTTGGCCCTTCGTTTGATATATTGTTGCCCAACAGGTATCCTATGGGTCGCAAAGATGCCGTTTTATCAGAAATGATTTTAAAGATGGCCAGCAAGGGTACAAACAAAATCATACCTGTAGTTCCCCAAACTTGGCCTCCTATAATAACGGCTACAATCACAGCGAGCGGACTAAGCTGAATTTCGGAACCTACAATAATGGGCTCCAGCACATAACTCTCTATAAGTTGCACAATCAGTACGATAATGCCAAAGAGCAGTACAGTATTAAAGTCGTTCTGGAACACAAGCATAATACAAATTGGCAGCACTCCGCTTATGAGTGGCCCCACATAGGGTACAATGGTAACAAGTGCACCGAAAATGGTCAGCAGCACGGCATAGGGGGTTCCGAAGGCCAAAAAGATAATAATGTACATCAGAGCCAGGGCCATCATCACTTTCAGACGCCCCCACAGGTAATGGTAAGCGACTTCACTTATTTCATGAAGCGTTCGATTTGTTTTTTCCTCATGCTCCTTTGGCACGTACATCAGCACAACCTCAGCAAATTTGTCTCTGTTAAGGAGGAGTAAAAAAACATAAATGACTACCAACAAGAATTTAAGTGACGAGAATGCTAAACTGCCAGCAAAATTTGCCAAGTTTTCTTGTACAGCCTCTAAAATTTCATCAGACCACTCCTGCAACATCAGCCTCTGCTCTTCAGGAGATACGCCTGAAATACTGTAAATATAGTTCTGAACTTTCTGCAGCAGCTCAAGAGAAGCCTCTTGCATGGCAGGCAGATCATCCACAAACTCCGCTAACTGATACGACAGAAGCACAGCCACGCCACACACTCCAACAAAAACGAAAAAAGTACTTAGCAGTGAAGAAATGGCTCTTCCTAAGCCGCGCTTTTCAAGCCAGTTGGAAAAGGGCGCCATGAGCATAGCCAAAAAGGCAGCAAAGGCAAAAGGTTCTAGAAAGCTGGCACCAAAGTACAGTCCAGCGAATACAGCAAATAAGGTAAGAAGTATAGCGTTTGTTTTCCTTAGTTTGCTGTAGTTCATGTTTTAGAGTGTCAAGGTTCTTGCTTTATCTAATCAATTTATGTCTACTTTAGATAATACGGTAAAAAGAACACTAAATCCTAAAACCTTCTCCGAAGGATGCCACAACTGCTTGTAGACCTCCTTTTTATTTGCATATGAGTACTACAAATCTCGTTTCATCACGAACATACCACGGTACTCCACTTTCATCAGCGGCTTATCAAGCAGGAAGGTCCCGCACTTCTGAAAGCCGTTGCGTTCATAAAACCGCACAGCATCATCGCTGCTGTCCATTGCTTTCAGCCACACCACCTGCTTCTCACGGTCTTTTGCAAATTGCACTGTAAAATCTATCGCTTTACTACCGATTCCCTTGCCCGATGCTTCTTGAATAATGTAGATACGCTCCAGTTCTAGTGCATCGGCAGCGGTATAGTTATCAAGGGCTTTATCGATATTCAGCTTCAGGAAGCCTACTGGTTTTTCTTCTAAGTTGATAAAAAAGAAGGCAGCATTAGAGTCTGCAAACTCCTGCTCCAGGGGATGTTGGGTAAAGCATTTCTTCACATAATCTGCACCATTGTCGTACCACAGGTGCGTGTAGTGCTGGTTGTAAGAATGTACGGCTACTTCTATCAGTTGTGGAATATCTGCGGATGTGCAGGGAGTGATGGTAATATCTTGCATTTACTTCTAAGCTGAATTTCAGCAAAGGTACAGAATGCTTCAGAAAATTGCTTTGCAGCCAGCAAGTCCCCCGCAGGAGTTGGTTACGCTGCGAGGTCTGCTCCCATTCATCCTGTACATCTTTTAATCCTGCAAATCCTGATTCGAACAATAAAAAAACCCTGCTGATTTACACCAGCAGGGTTTCCTGTTATACTTTCGCCAGCGGTTTAGGCTTGGCTCGTTTTCGGCTTACTATTGCTCCAACGTCTGTTGCCACCGCTGTTGCCGTTAGCACGTGGGGCACTGCTGTTTCCTCCGCTATTGCTTCTGGAAGAATTGTTCGGACGATTTCTGCCGCCTCCGCCACCGCGCTGCTTCTGCTGCTTTACTGTGCTGGCTGCCTCGGCAAAATCCTTGGCTGTCATTGGGTACGGGTGGTTATCAATTACAGGAACAGCTTTAGAAATCAGCTTCTGTATACCTACCAGGTAAGCCGTTTCTTCTGCATCGCAGAAAGAAAGCGCTACACCACTTGCTCCCGCTCGGCCAGTACGACCAATGCGGTGCACGTAAGATTCGGGCTCGTTTGGCAGTTCGTAGTTAATCACGTGCGAAAGGTCATCTATGTCTATGCCGCGTGCGGCAATGTCGGTAGCCACCAATACACGAGTTTCGCTGCTCTTAAAGTTGTTCAGGGCACGTACACGCGCATTCTGTGATTTGTTACCATGTATAGCTTCGGCCTGTACGCCTGCTTTCGTCATGTCTTTGGCTACTCGGTCAGCACCGTGTTTAGTGCGGGTAAACACCAACGCTCTGTCTATAGCACCATCTTTCAGCAAGTGAAGCAGCAGGTTTTTCTTGTCTGATTTCTTTACATAGTACACCGCCTGCTTAATAGTGTTGGCAGTAGACGAAACTGGTGTCACTTCTACTTTCGCAGGATCAACCAGTATGGTATCGGCCAGTTTCATGATTTCAGGAGCCATTGTAGCCGAGAAGAACAGCGACTGCTTTTTCTCTGGCAATACTTTCAGCACCTTCTTTACATCATGCACAAAACCCATATCCAACATACGGTCGGCCTCATCCAGCACAAACATCTGTATGTTGCTCAGGTTAATGTACTTCTGCGCCATCAGGTCGAGCAAACGGCCTGGTGTTGCCACCAAAATGTCTACGCCCGACTTCAAGATTTGAGTCTGCGAGTGCTGCGACACACCACCGAAAATAACAGTGTGCTTTAGGCTTGTGTGCTTGCCATAGGCAGCCAGGCTTTCGCCAATTTGAATAGCCAACTCACGTGTTGGCGTTAAAATAAGTGCTTTTATAGTTTTATTTCCTCTCTGAGGCTGCTGCTCGTGCAACAGTTGCAGAATCGGAATAGAGAAAGCTGCGGTTTTACCAGTACCTGTCTGGGCACAGCCTAAAATGTCTTTGCGCTGTAGAATATAAGGTATGGCCTGTGCCTGAATAGGCGTTGGGTTGGTATATCCTTCGTTTTGTAGTGCCGTTAAGATAGGCGCTATCAGGTTTAAATTCTCGAATGTCATTAATTGATTTTTCCTTTTAAGAAACTGATTCTGTATTGTTTTTAAGAGAATCAGCTTAGCGATGAAGGTCAGGTTCAGTTGTCTGAAAGCATGCTTTCGTTAGAACTTCTTGTCCGTCCATTCCTTCATCAACCTTTTAAATAGAACTATAGTTCTACATCGGACTAAAGAGGGGGTAATATACCTGTAAAGGTACGTGCAAATATAGTAGCTTCCTATATTTATTTAGGAGCCACCTTTGTACTCAGCTATAACAGGCGTGATGGTTAAACAGTTTCATTTGCAGCAGCAGTCGCCTTTGTAGAATACAGAGAATACTCCAGAACCCTGATCTCATTGCGGCTATGCAATGGGATTTGCATCATCTACTGTCAAGCACTAAGACTGCTTAGTGATTAGCTGCTTAATCCAGCACGCTTGAGGTTTAACCTATGGCATCATTCAAGCCAGGTAGCCTGCCGAAGCGGTGTAGTGTATTAATATGCGACTTTACCGCCTGCCCAAACGTCTCGTTTTCCATGTAAGGAATGTTGAACTCTTCGGCAGTGGCCTTCACAATATGTGAAATGGCTGGGTAATGCACGTGGCAAACACGCGGGAAAAGATGGTGCTCGATCTGATAATTTAAACCACCGACATACCAGTTTACAAACTTATTGTCTCGCGAAAAGTTAACAGTAGTATTCATTTGATGGATAGCCCAATCGTTCTCAATGTTGCCGTTTTCATCAGGACGAGGGTGCGTAGTACCCTCCACGGTGTGCGCCAACTGAAACACCACCGTTAATACAATACCCGCTACAAAGTGCATCAGCAAAAATCCTAACAACACCTCTAAAAAAGGAATACTAAAAAATAAAGTAGGCACAGCTAGTATCACAAAAAAATAGAGCAGCTTCATCGTAATCAGTTTTAACATCCAAAGCTGGTTTTCCTCTTTGGAGTTTGGATTAACGCCATTCTTGATAAACAGAAAATACTGGACAAAATCTTTCGCGATTACCCAATACAGCGTTAGTAAACCGTAGAAAACGAATGCATAAACCCACTGCAGTTGGTGGAAAAACTTTACTTTGGTATGAGGTGAGAAACGCAGCACCAGCCTGTCCTGAATATCTTCGTCCATATCCACCACATTGGTATAAGTATGGTGCAGAATGTTGTGCTGCAGTTTCCAGTTAAAAGCGGAGCCGCCCACCAAATTCAATGTATGGCCCATCCAGGTGTTTACCTTTGGGTTAGACGAATAGGCACCGTGATTGGCATCGTGCATTACACTCATACCTATACCTGCCACTCCCAAACCCATTATAAACCAAAGCGCCAGGCTTATACCCAAGCTTGGCTGCAAGCTCAGCAGAAGAATAAAAGGCGCGATGTAACAAAGTAAAAGCACTATGCTCTTAACCACCATCGTGGTATTGGCATTCTTAGAGATTTTGTTTTCCTCAAAATAAGCGTCAACTCGTTTGCGGAGCGTCGGGAAAAACAGGCTTTTGTCTTTGTTAACGAATTTTATCTTGCCTTGAAGCTTCATATAAGTTGATGATGAAAATGAACAAATAATTACTCACAAGAAGAGGCGCCATACATAACCCAGGAGTGAAATCATTAATAGATAATATAAGATCCAGGGACAACTATAAGTTCACTCCTCGCCCCCTTGGTACTGACTGGACCTAAAGTGTAAAATACTGAATTTTTTATAATTCGGCTATAAGGTCACGCCAAAACTCAGCAAATAATCTCGAAATATAAGGGAAAGATATGTTGCTTTGCTATGCGTGTACAAAAAAAATATACAGAACGGAAAAAGGCGGAAGAACAACTCCCACCCTTACTTATGGTTTGAATATACTTTCCAGCGTTGGTGCCCAATTTTACTTTATAGCGCTTCTCTCCGTTGAACAGTTCCTCCCTTTTCAGCACATCATGTATTTTTATGATAATCCAGAAGGTGGTGTATTTGCTGCCGTATTCTATCTTGAGTTGCCAACAGTCGGCAGAGGCAATACTTATTGCCTGTAATTCCACCCAAAACAAAAAAGGGCTGACCACAAATTGGCCAACCCTTTTTACATAATTTCTAAGTATAAACTACAAGTGAATTACTTCATCGTAGGCTGCTGCTGCTGCTTCCATCACAGCTTCGCTCATAGTTGGGTGCGGGTGCACAGACTTGATGATCTCGTGGCCAGTAGTTTCCAGTTTACGGGCTACTACCACTTCAGCAATCATTTCCGTTACGTTTGCACCAATCATGTGTGCGCCTAAGAACTCGCCGTACTTCGCATCGAAGATCACTTTCACGAAACCGTCCTTTACACCACCAGCGCTTGCCTTACCAGATGCTGAGAATGGGAACTTACCCACTTTAATGTCAAGACCTTGCTCACGGGCTGCTTTCTCAGTTAAACCAACCGAAGCGATTTCAGGAGTGCAGTACGTACAGCCAGGTATGTTGCTATAGTTTAATGGCTCAGGGTTATGGCCAGCAATTTTCTCTACGCAGATAATACCTTCCGCAGAAGCAACGTGCGCCAACGCAGGACCAGGAACGATGTCACCGATCGCATAGATGCCGTCTACGTTTGTTTTGTAGAAATCGTCTACTAACACACGGCCACGGTCTGTTTTGATGCCAAGTTCTTCTAAGCCCAGGTTCTCCAGGTTTGTCTGGATACCAACCGCAGAAAGCACTACTTCAGCCTCAAGGGTTTCTGTGCCTTTAGCAGTTTTCACGCTCACTTTGCAGATATCGCCTTTTGTATCAACAGACTCTACAGAAGAATCTGTCATAATTTTGATACCAGATTTTCTGAATGATTTAGAAAGCTGACGAGAAACTTCTTCGTCTTCTACAGGTACGATGTTAGGCAAGTATTCTACGATGGTTACTTTCGTACCCATTGCATTATAAAAATAGGCAAACTCCACACCAATGGCACCAGACCCAACAATCACCATGCTAGCTGGCTTTTTGTCAAGAGCCATCGCCTGGCGGTAACCAATAATTTTTTTACCGTCGATTGGCAGGTTAGGAAGCTCACGTGAACGCGCTCCAGTTGCCAAGATGATGTTGGTAGCCTCTACTGTGCTTTTCTTGCCATCAGCATCTGTTACCTCTACTTTGCCTTTGCCAGTAACTTTACCAGCACCCATAATCGTTTCGATCTTGTTCTTTCGGAACAGGAACTGAATACCTTTACTCATACCGTCAGCCACACCGCGGCTACGCTTCACTACCGCACCAAAATCAACAGAAGCATCGCCTACCGTAATGCCATAGTCTGCAGCATGGTTGATATATTCGAACACGCTTGCACTCTTTAAAAGAGCTTTTGTAGGTATACAACCCCAGTTCAAGCAAATTCCACCAAGCGACTCACGCTCAATCACACCTACTTTCATGCCCAGCTGCGACGCACGGATTGCCGCCACATAACCGCCTGGGCCACTACCAATAACTACTAAATCGTATTTTGATGCCATCGTATCATTTTTATAGTTGCTGGGCAAAAATAAGCGATTATCCCAACTTCACAAAACTACAGCCACATACATGAGCCTTAATTAGTACAATAGTAAGATTTTGATAGCACCATGAGGTATTTATAATTTAAATATTTAAAATTTTCTTTTATGATTCTGCCAATCTCCTGTACTTTACACCACCAAAGTTTAGATTGGCCAAATACATGAAAAAAATTTTACCGCTTATATGCCTTTTATTGCTCGCTTTGCCAACACTAGCGCAGCGTACCGCCAAAGATCTTTTTATCAGCGGAAACCAGAAATTTAAGGCTGGCAAATTCGCCGAAGCCATTCAGGACTATAACCTGGTACTAAGCGTTGAGCCTAAACATACTATCACACTCACAAACCGTGGTGTAGCCAAAGACCGCCTGCAAGACCACAAGGGAGCCATCGCAGATTTCAATAAAGTAATAGCCTTAGACCCTACTTACTTAGAGGCTTGGTTTAGCCGTGGCTTGGCCAAATATAACGCAAAGGATTACAGAGACGCCATCGCCGATTTTAATAAGACCATTGAGTTGGACCCGAAGCAGGCCCGCTCTTACAACAACAGAGGCCTCGCCCGCTATGCCATGAAAGATTTTCGTGGTGCCCTGAACGACTATAACAAAGCCGTAGAACTGAACCCCGATTATGCCGAGGCACTCTACAACCGTGGTGCCCCCAAGTATAACCTCGGCGACAAAGCCAGCGCCTGCTCCGACTGGACCAAGGCTAAGGCTATGGGTGTGAAAGAAGCAGATGCCTACCTTAAAAAGCACTGCACTACGTTAACGGCTGAGAAGTAAGCTAAAAAACAGACCGTTTTCCTACGCTCGCTTTAACTCAGGTTATCTGTTCTTTTTTTTCTACTCGCCAGCTCAGAAATCCGTAAATTTGAAGCATGAATTATTTATCTGCAGAAAATATATCCAAGAATTTCGGCGATCGCTGGCTTTTTAAGAATCTTAACTTCGGCATCAGCCAGGGGCAACGAGTAGCTTTGGTGGGCGTGAATGGCTCTGGCAAAACCACTTTGCTTAATGTACTGTCTGGCAGTTTGCCGCCAGATGAAGGCGGTGTGAGCATACGCAAAGAAGTAAGCATTGGCTTTTTGGGGCAGAACCCTGTGTTTAACGAGGAGCTTTCGGTACAGGAAAATATTTTCGGTGGCCAAAGCGAAGTTCTGGACCTGCTGCGCGATTACGAGGCCGCCATGGCAGACCCGAATACCAGCGCTGACAAAATGCAGCAGCTAATGGAGCGCATGGAAGAGCAGCAGGCCTGGGACTATGAGGTGAAGGTAAAGCAGATTCTATCGAAATTAGGCATTAACAACCTCGAAGACAGGGTAAAAAACCTTTCTGGCGGTCAGCGCAAGCGTGTAGCGATGGCCAGGGTACTGATTGAGGAGCCAAGCATGATTATTCTGGATGAACCTACCAACCACCTGGACCTGGATACAATTGAGTGGCTCGAAAACCTGCTCTCTACCCAAAACACCACGCTGC
Source organism: Pontibacter harenae (assembly GCF_020907245.1). Taxonomy (GTDB): domain Bacteria; phylum Bacteroidota; class Bacteroidia; order Cytophagales; family Hymenobacteraceae; genus Pontibacter; species Pontibacter harenae. The sequence continues at coordinate 22,298 of NZ_JAJJWH010000050.1, forward strand.
TGATGGTAACCCACGACCGCTACTTTCTGGACAAAGTAGCGAACGAGGTGGCCGAACTGGACAACGGGCAACTCTATACCTACAAAGGAAACTATAGCTACTTTGTGGAGAAGAAAGCTGAGCGTGAGACAAATGAGGCAGCAGAAACAGAGAAAGCCCGCAACCTGATGCGCAAAGAGCTGGACTGGATTCGGAGGCAGCCGAAGGCACGCGGCACCAAGGCCAAGTATAGAGTGGATGCGTTTGAGGAATTGAAAGAGAAAGCTGCCAAAAAGGTAACGGGCCCACAGATGGAGCTGTCGGTGAAAACCACGCGCCAAGGCGGTAAGATTATAGAGGTAGAGCACATCTCAAAATCTTTTGGAGATAAAAAGATTGTAGACGATTTCTCTTATGTGTTCAAGAAAAAAGACCGCATAGGTGTAGTGGGTCCTAACGGTGCTGGCAAGTCTACCTTCCTGAACATGCTGGTGGGCAAGCTGCAGCCAGATAGCGGCACGATAGATGCTGGCCAGACAACGGTTTTCGGTTATTATACCCAGGGCGATCTTACTTTTAAAGATGACCAGCGGGTGATCGATATTGTAAAGGAGATTGCCGAGGTTGTGGAAACGGCCAACGGCGAGGTCATTACAGCCAGCCAGTTTCTGCAGCACTTCCAGTTTGCCCCGCCACAGCAGTACACGTTTGTGAGCAAACTGAGCGGTGGCGAAAAGCGCCGTCTGCAGTTGCTGCGTGTGCTCATCAAAAACCCAAACTTCCTGATTCTAGATGAGCCAACAAACGACCTCGACATCATCACGCTAAACATACTGGAGGACTTCCTGCTGAACTTCGGAGGCTGCCTGCTTATCGTGAGCCACGACCGTTACTTTATGGACCGACTAGTGGAGCACCTATTTGTGTTCGAAGGCGAGGGCCAAATCCGCAACTTCCCTGGCAACTATACCGACTACCGTGAGTGGCAGAAAGAACAGGATAAAGAGGAGCAGCAAGAAAAACAGAATGCGGCCCCAGCTCCTGCTGTAGAGAAAAAGCCAGAGCCAACAAGCAAACGCAAACTTAGCTACCAGGAGAAGCGAGAGTATGAGCAACTAGAGGGTGAAATTAAGCAGTTGGAATCTCGCAAAGCCGAGCTAATCGAAATCATGAACGCTGGCACCACCACCGACCATGAACAACTAACGGCCTGGGCCACCGAACTGGAAACGATAAATGAGCAATTGGAAGAGAAGGAATTCCGCTGGCTGGAGCTTTCGGAGTTGATATAAGTAAATACTCTCTCTGTCATTTCGACGATAGGAGAAGTCTGCTACATTTTATACTCCAGATTTCTCCTATCATCGAAATGACAAACTATAGTTTTTAGACTGCACCAACTCATTTACCCCTGCTTACACCTGGTACCTAAATTTTGCACCCGCGTTATCAACCGAACCAAACCATAACTTTTGCGTTTAAGCCATAAATCGTTTATACTTGCAACTTAATTAAAGCAAATGCAAAACACAGCAACCATAGCAAACCAACTTTCTGCGCCAGCTCCGCTTGGCCAGGATATGCTAGGTGCTGCACCTTCTTATTGCCTTTCTGGATATCGCTATTATAGCTACGGTTATTATTACCGCAGCTCCAGCTACTCTGCCAAGGCATCTTATCTATACCAGATATAACAAGAGCGACAGGTTTATACCTGAGCCCTACCCGATACCAAAGCAGAGCGAAAGCCCTGCTTTTTTTATTTCTGTACTTTTCAGATTCAAAAACATTAAAATTATAACCATGAACCTTACACAGAACTACAGCAGCTATACAGAAGAAAACCATCAAGTTTGGAACATCCTCTTCGACCGCCAGATAAAGAATCTCCCTGACAAAGCCATACCTGAGTTTTTGGAGGGGCTACAGAAAGTAGGCTTCAGCCGCGAACGCATCCCGAACTTCGACGAAGTGAACCAGCGCCTGAAACCGCTGACGGGATTTGAAGTAGTGGCTGCGCCAGGCATTGTAGATGACGCGCTATTTTTCGAGCTGATCGCGAACAGGAAGTTTCCTGCCACCGTGTGGGTGCGCAAAATGGAGCAGCTTGATTACCTGGAGGAGCCAGATATGTTTCATGACGTGTTTGGCCATGTGCCCTTGCTAACCATACCTGTGTACTGCGAGTTTCTGGCAAAGCTGTCGGAGATGGCACTCGATTTCCTGGACAGACCAGATATTATAGATAAGCTGACGCGCATTTACTGGTACACCATCGAGTTCGGCTTGTTCAGAAATACTGCAGGCGAGGCGAAAATTTACGGAGCAGGCATACTATCATCGGTAGGAGAAAGTAGGTTATCAGTTTCTGAAGAAAGTATAAAGCACAAGTTCGATGTAGAACACATCCTAAATACACCTTACATCAAGGAAACCTACCAGAGCCAGTACTTCTGCATCAGCAGCTTTGAGGAGCTACTAGAGAGCCTTCCGCAGCTTAAAGAAGCCCTTGTGGCGCTTAAGCAGAAAGAGCCTGCAAATCTTTAACAAAGCGCCTCTCAATTTTATATAATAAGAAGCCTCGTAAAATCCTGATAGATTATTTACGAGGCTTCTTATTATATCTTCTTGTGTCTTTCTTTTTAAGATAGCTTACACCTTAACCCAAGCCACTACGCAATAATTTGCTTAAAAAGAACAGGAACGGGTATTACCTCTTATTATTAAATTAGTGCAGCTTAGTGCGTCATTTGGTGACTTACCTGGAAACCAACTTTTCGGGTAGAAACCATGTGCATGTTATCAAACTTTTGCTTTAAGCTTATTTTCTCCATGTCGCTTACATCCTGCCCAATAGAGTCGTTATTGATAGCTGCAATCATGGCACTTTCTATTATTATTCTCAAATCTTCGTCGCGTAATGGTTTTTTGGAGAAACCCTCAAATGGCAAATCAAGTTGCTTCACTCCTTCCAGGCAATAGTGTTTCTCTATGTTAACCAGCATTCTGCCTATCAAATAACCAGGATCATCTAAACGGCCATATTTAACCGAATCTGCCATAAAGTTATAGGCCATTATCTGACCGAAAAACCTACGTCTGAAGTCAGCCTCCACATATTCGCTTTGCATGATCTTGTAATCATCTGGAAACGTGATGATGTTTGAGTGCATTATAAAGATTAGCAGGTCGCCCGAAAACTTTATATTAAACTCATACTCATTTATGTCTTTGTATTCTAGTAAAACATTGCCATCATAACCAGTAACTCGCCCAGAAAGCTCCTGCACCAGTTCTTGAGCAATAACTTTCAACTTTTCGAAAGCCGTTCTTGTGTTTCGAAAAATCTCCTGCTTCGTAGCAGATTTCTGCTGCATCCCGTTTACAATACTATCTAATCTATCTTCCATAGTGTTTATGACTCTAACTCTGTAGCATTTGTACCGAATATTTCACCACTTTGTTTAAAGATTAAGCTTGTTCCAAAGGATATCAAACACTTGTAAATGGCTAATTTATTTGTAAGTAGATGGGGATGTTGCACTAACACCAGGCTTCTATTAAAGTAAAAGTTGCACCAGCTTAACGTCAGCAAAAACCGCATTAAGAAAAACAAATCGTTTCTTATGAGGTAATTCCCTACTATTACACTACATACAACAATAAACTCTTGCGGAAATTATATTATAATTTTTAGTGGCGCACCTGATCTCTAGTGAAGTGCACCAGAACTGGGTTATAAAGCCCATAACTCATTTCAGTATAATCCCTCTTTTCACAGCTAGACACTCTCGTTTCAAAAGCTTTGCAGTGGCATTCGTACAGCCGAGTGACCAAAGTCAGTAACTACAAACAGAAATGTCATTAAAATACAAATACATATTGCACAGTTTTGCACAAGAATCTGGCATAAACTGATAGTGAAAACAAGGAATCAGCGTTGCCTAAACATCTTATAAAAGAATGTCTATACGACCCTTTTGCACCTTCTTATTTTGAATTTTTAGCTTATACCACAGTATAATCTTAAAAAGAATCTTATATGATTATTAAAATAATTCTTCATGTCTACCATGGCAAAACAAAGCAGAAACAACAAGAAAAATACAACCAGAACAAAATTTACAACAATTTTTAAATATCAGAATATCACATAATAACCTATAATTCAATGTATTACAAAACTGCTTGTCTATTTCAAACTATTAAAATAAAAAATACAGATAAAATTTAGCCCTAAAACACAACTATTGCGAATCAATTTAAGTATAGATATATTTAGATATTACTAATTCAAAAAGGGTCTAACGCGCAACCAATTTTATGAAACAATTTTTACTACTACCCCTACTGCTGTTTTTTATGACATTTATGTCGTGCCAGAGCGATACAGACAAAGAGATTGATGAGAAAGACCCTACGCCAGCTGTAGAGGAGCTCGTAATAGGACATTGGCAAAATACCTTTATTACCAGCGAGTATTTTAACACGGGAGGCAAAAAGGTTTATGAATTCGGATACGACCCTGATAGGTACTTGAATTTTGATGGAGATAGCTTAGTAGTGACAAACTATGCACAAGGATGGCCACATAAAGTATCCTATAAAGTAGCAAAAGAAGGTGCAAAAGATTTGGTTGTTGTTCCAGACGGCAATTTTATCAAAGGCAACTATACCGTTATGTCTATAACACGGACTACCATGACTCTTCAGATCACGCTAAACCAAGATCCTAACGGTTATTACTATCAAAACCCAGACAACCATTTAGTAAGCGGCTACGCCCCAATGAAAAGAACTACTTATAGGTTTACCCGAAAGTAATACGCATTCCATCAGCTACACGCGCTTAAGTCAAACCAAGAGGGGCCACCAGTACATACTGGTGGCCCCTCTTGGTTTCGGCTGAGAAACAAAGCTTCTAGCTTGCCTCTAACTCTTCTAACTGCTCCTCATTCAGTTCCAGATTATGATAAACTTTTTGCACATCATCATCATCTTCCAGGGCATCTATAAACTTTAGTATTTTGGCAACCGCTTCGTTATCGTCTACTATGGTGGTTGTTTTAGGTATTCGTTGCAGTTCGGCGCTTTCCAGCTCCAGGTTCAGTTCCTCCACCGTCTTTTGCATAGAGCCAAAATCTTCCATGGCACAATACACTGTAATGTACTCTTCCTCAAACTCCACTTCCTCAGCTCCTGCATCTATCATCTCCAACATAAACTCCTCTTCTTCCTGCACAAAAGCCTCACTTTTCTTTATCACGAACACGCCTTTTCTGTCGAAAATAAATTCCAGCGATCCATTTGTGCCTAAGCTGCCGTTGTACTTGTTAAAGAGTGTGCGCAAATTTTGCACCGTGCGGTTTATGTTATCTGTTAAGGCTTCGATAAACAACGCAACACCATTCGTTGCATAACCTTCGTAGCTAACTTCGCTGTAATCGCCATCAGACCCCTCTCCTTTTTTAATAGCGCGTTCAATATTGTCTTTGGGCATGTTGGCAGCTTTGCTTAGCTGTATGGCCAGCCTCAGGCGAGGATTACCATCAGGATCTGGTCCTCCTACTTTAGCCGCAACGGTTATCTCTTTTATAAGCTTTGTAAAGATTTTGGAACGCTTCGCATCTAAAGCGCCTTTTTTGCGCTTGATCTGCGACCATTTGTTATGTCCTGCCATGTATCTGTAAAAAATTTACTACAAACTTCTTCACCTTTTTCCTATTCAGCAACAGGGCAAAATAACTTAAAAATTCCTAATGCTGCATAAAAAAGGCGGCCTTATCTGTAGATAAGACCGCCTTACTAGGTTTTAATTTAAGATTTATTTATACTATAACAGCATAAACAATACATTCAGGATATTAACACCTATCAGCAAATACAGATTAGGTGATTCTTGTATAGACTTCTTCATATATATCTTATTATAATTTCTATTTCAATCCCTTAGGGAGCAGCACTTGCCGCTTTAGGGATTTTTACGCCCAAGCCAAACAATAGTTGCAAACACAATATGACTTTTTAACATTATTTAAATTAGCTTTATATATAAATACATATATATTTGGTTGTAAACTTATTTTAAGCAGATTTTAGTGCAAAACTTCCCCTCATGCAAATTGCACCATTTTGTTTCAACAACAATCACACCTACATATATTACCATTACATTTTAAAGTAAAGAAGGAGTAATACTCAACTGAAGAGGCAGTTAAAGCAGGCTTTGCTTTTTTAAAAAGATAATTATTGTATCTTTACTTAAATAACATTGCTGTGCTTATAACTGTATAGCATGTATAACAACTTAGACCTAAACAACATTGGATTTCCGATCTTTTAACTTACACGAAGACGTAATTACAGGTATTGAATCGATGGGATACAACTCCCCTACTCCTGTGCAGCAGCAGGCAATACCTCTTATATTAGAACAAAAGGATATGATAGCCTGCGCCCAAACGGGTACAGGAAAAACAGCGGCCTACTTATTGCCGCTGATGGATCGCATCTCTCATGGCAACTACAAGCATACTAGCACCTTGGTACTGGTGCCTACACGCGAATTAGCAAAACAAATTGACGAACAGGTAGAAGGCTTCGGCTACTTTGCTTCCTTAAGTTCCATAGCCATATATGGCGGCAGCAAAGGCGACGAATGGGACCAACAGAAGCGTGCCCTCACGAGCGGTGCGGATATTATTATAGCCACGCCAGGTCGTCTGATGTCGCATATGGCAATGGGCTATGTTAAACTGGACCAACTGAACTACCTGGTGCTGGACGAAGCAGATAAAATGCTGGACATGGGCTTTATGGATGACATCCTGAAGATTGTAGGACAGTTGCCTGCTAAGCGCCAGACCTTGCTTTTCTCGGCTACTATGCCCCGTAAAATAAGGGACCTTGCCCAAAAGATACTACAGGACCCAGCGGAAATAAACCTGGCCATTTCTAAACCTGCCGAAGGCATAGACCAGCGCCTGTACCTAACGTTCGACAACCAAAAACTGCCTCTGCTAGAACATTTGCTGCGGCAACTGGAAGTACAGAGCATGATTATCTTTACTTCCCGCAAATCAAACGTTAGCCAGATTGTGCGTTCATTGCACAAGATGGGCTTTGGAGCAGAGGGCATCTCGTCTGACATGACGCAGGATGAGCGCGAAAAAGCGCTACAAGGCTTCAAAAACAAGCAGTACCAGATTGTGGTAGCCACCGATATCCTTTCCAGAGGTATAGACATCGACAGCTTGAGCCATGTTGTGAATTTTGACATGCCACAGGACGCCGAAGATTATGTGCACCGCGTAGGACGTACAGCTCGAGCAGCCTCTACAGGTATGGCGATTACGTTTGTGAACGAAAAGGATATGTACCGTGTGCAAAAGGTGGAGCGCCTGATTGAACGCGAACTGCCAAAATTAGCGCTTCCAGAAGACTTTGGTCCTGGCCCAGCTTATGACCCAAGCCGACGAGACAGCGACGGTGGCAGAGGCCGTGGAGGCAACCGTTCTTCCTCTGGCGCTGGCAACAACCGAGACAAGCGTGGTAAACACCACCGTGGCGATAGCAAACCTAGAAGCAACAGTGCTGCTGGCCACACTGCTACAGCAGAAGCACGGCCCAAACCAGAGGCATCAGGCGATAGACCTATCAGCAGCCCAAAGCCTCGTAATAATAACCGAAACAGGAATAGAAACAGAACTAAGCCTGCAGGTCCGAAGCCAGATGGCAACAGCACTCCAAATGCATCCTAACAAAGAGAGCCGCTCTATAATAGAGCGGCTCTCTTTGTTATAACCTCTGCCAGAAACACTGAATCCTAAAATTTAAAAATACATGTTTGGCTCTATACTCAGATATCTTGCCAAACTCCTTTCCTTTCCGAAGGCATAGTGCGCCCGCTATAAGGCACAGGTAATTTGTTAAGAGAGGGCAGGAATACTTCCCGAATACTTCTCTATTCTTTACTTCTCCATTCACTTTACCCGTGCTGAATTACTTAGCCACTGACAGGCGCTAAAGGCAGCAAGTTTAGCTTTACTCTATTTTGACAGCACGGGATCTGTGTAAGTCATCATTAAAACCGCTGGAGCTGTCTCGTCCTGAAATAGGTTTACACTTAAACTTAACCTT
>NZ_JAJJWH010000051.1 GCF_020907245.1 Pontibacter harenae
GATCAAGATGAGCTTTTGGGAACTGGCCACACAGCCGCTGGCGTACGAGCAGAAGGCCCCCATCGGCTACCTCTGGACCGCCAGGCTGCTGGTGCTGCTCTTCGGCAAGGGCGAGATAACCCTGCGCCTCTTCCCCCTGGTTTCGGGCATTGCCTCGCTGTTCCTGTTTGTGCCCGTGGCTCGTCACTTCTTAAAGCCGTGGGCGGTGCTGCTGGCGCTGGGCATTCTGGCACTTTCCACGCCCGCCATCTACCATACTGTGGAGGCCAAGCAATACAGCACCGAGCTTTTCGCGGCCATCGCGGCTCTGTTCCTGTACACACGTTACAGCAAGCGCGAAGGCCTTGCTTCGCTCCNGTACTTCTTCGAGAATTACTATCATGCCTTTATGCCACTTATTCCTTCCTCGGTTTCTGACCTTGTATGGTTTGCACGTGTACCTTACTTGGTTTTACAGCACCCACTTGGCCTGCTACTGAACTTCGGCGATGTGTGGTACTATGACTATACAGCCATCGAAACGCTTTTCCGGATGCCTTTACTTCCACTTGTGGTGGGAGTTTTGGGGGTAGTTCACCTTTTTCGAAAAGATAAACTAAGTTTCGCTGTCTTGCTCTTCCCGATATTGTTGGCCCTTGTGGCCTCTGGGCTAAAACTTTACCCTTTCTTCGAACGCTTTACCTTGTTTTTGGCTCCCATGTTTATATTGGTGATAGCGTTAGGAGCTGAAAAAGTGACTAAGTTCTTTTCTGGAAATTATAAAATAGCGCTTGTGCTGGTATTGGTGCTTTTAGCGCCACCTCTATGGAACTCAGCCAGAGAAGTGGCTAACCCAAACCTCTTCTACAAAAAAGAATATAATAGGGAAGCTCTTCAGCTTATCAATGAAAATTTTCAGGAGGGGGATGTGGTGTATCTTTACTGGAACACCACGCATATCTATAAGTACTACAAAGAGGCTAATGAACTGAAGTTTGAGGCAGTTGAAGGAAAAGACCTAAAGAACATATCAAGTAATAGAGAAGAATACTTAGCTAATCTACTTCCTGAATTTAAGAGCTTTGAAGGCAAAAAAAGATTATGGTTTGTTTACGACAGAGATGTAAGAAACAACATCGGGGATTTCATCAGCCAGCCAAAGTGGTATCATGAGCAAGGATTTGTACCAGGCAAAATGCTGGAAGACACCTTTTCTAGCTACGGCAAAAGAACAGAGTACAGTATCCACGACAAGCGATTAGTTATTACCTTGTTCGAACTTTCAAACTTGTAAGCTTGGCCTTCAAAGTTTAGCTCTTAAACACGAAGAGCTTTTTTGTAACAAAGTTGAACACGGCAACTAAAGCGATAGCAATTAACTTGCTTTTGGAGGGCTCTAACAGGAAATGCTCTACAAATAGCATGATTAGGAAATGATTTAAAACCACACCAATTCCTGAGAAAACCATAAATGTTATAAATTCTGTTCTTGGAGAATATTTTCCGCTGCTAAATACCCACTTTTTAGAAACGTAGTAGTTGACTACTATAGCCAGCGAAGTAGAACCGAAATTGGCTACCAAGTAGTTTACCCCAAAATAATCGTGTAGCGTAATAAACAAGAACATATCGAATATAGCGGAGAGAAATCCTACTATTCCAAAGCGGACAATCTGTACAAGCTCTTTTTGTTTACCCTTCACTAAGCTGGTATACTTCATTCGTTTTCAAAAATAATTCATCAATATACCGCTATTCTACGGTCTTATGCAAGTCCAGCCGGGCATGGCTGTACATTTAGGCAGCTAAGCCCAGAGCACCATCATATTAAGATGGGCCCGTTCTTAACTATGCTTGGAAACAGCAAAAATAAACTACAGGCCACACGTTTCCACCTCAAGCATAAAAAAATATAAGCCAGATACTTGCTAAACAGATTACATATTTAGATATTTGTCTAAATACCTAAAAGCGACGTGAACAAATTATTTAAGGCGCTGAATGACCAGACCAGGCGAGAAATTCTGAATCTTCTGAAGGAGAAGGATATGACGGCTGGCGAAATTGCAGAGGCATTCAACATTACTAAACCAAGCATTTCTCACCACCTCGACATTCTGAGCCAGGCAGAGTTGGTGACATCGGAAAAGAAAGGACAGTTTATTATTTACTCGCTTAATACGACCGTGCTTGATGATATTATGCAATGGATTATAACACTTAAAGATTAAGATACCTATGAAACAAAGTAGCCTTACAATGGAAATTGCTATTTGGGCCATTATCTTGGTTCCATTTGCATACTTGGCCTTCTCCTGGAATCAGCTTCCTGACCAGGTCCCTATTCATTTTGACCTGAAGGGTGAGGTAAATGGTTGGGGAAGTAAATTTGCCTTGGTGGTATTATTTTCGGCACGACTGTGCTGATAAACCTCCTGATGCTATTCATACCTAAGCTAGACCCAAAAGGAAAGATCGAGAACATGGGTAGTAAGTATGATTGGATGCGGCTACTAATGGTGCTAATAATGGCTGGTCTTGCCACCTTTATCATCTATAATGCCCAAAACCAGAATGCCTTCAATCCAAACCTATTGTTTATCCTGATTGGAGGTTTATTTGTGGTGATAGGTAATTATTTCCCAGCTTTAAAACCCAATTATTTTATAGGTATCCGTACCCCCTGGACCTTAGAAGGTGAATCTGTTTGGAAAAAGACGCACCGCATGAGCGGACCTTTGTGGCTATTTGGAGGACTTGCCATCATCGCAGCTTCTCTTTTACCCTACAATAGCTTACGCATTGTAGTTTTCATTGCCATCGTTGCCATCATCACACTTATACCAGTAGCTCATTCTTTTCTGGAACTACGCAGGGAAAAACGAACGGACGCGTAAACCATCTCTAAAAACAGTTAAACCTATAAGTTCTGACTTATGAACAAGTATATTTTATTTTTTTTTCTGATTGCAGTATTTGCCACAACAGTCCATGCTCAAAAGACTATAGAACCTGAACGCGTGGTTGGCGACTGGAGTGGGGCAATAATTGCAGGAGGCCAAGAATTAGCCACCGTTTTTCATGTCGTAGCCAAGCCCGATGGTGCCCTTACAGCCACTATGGATGTGCCAGTACAAGGAGCTAAAGGTATTCCAGTGCAGTCGGTAAAACTAACGCAGGATAGCTTATACCTCGAAATTCAGGTTATTGGTGGAAGCTATGCGGGCAAGATTACTGGTATTGAAACGATAAGCGGACAATGGAAACAAGGTGGACAATCGTTCCCGCTACAGCTGCATAAGGGCATGGCCGCTGCACCTAAACGGCCTCAAGAACCGCAAAGGCCATATCCTTACCAAGAACAGGAAGTAACTGTTGAAAACAAAGCAGCAGGTGTAACACTGGCAGGCACACTTACAGTCCCTAAGAACAAAGGACCTCATGCAGCTGTTATACTCTTTACTGGCTCAGGAGCCCAGGACCGCGACCAAACCATACTTGGGCACAAGCCTTTCCTGGTGCTTGCCGACCACCTTACCCGCCAAGGGTTTGCTGTATTGCGCCTCGACGATCGTGGAACAGGTAAATCTGGAGGTAATTTCACAACGGCTACCACTCAGGATTTCACCTCGGACGCTCAGGCAGCTTATAACTTTCTGAAGAGCCTCAAAAGTATAAACGCTAAAAAAATTGGCTTGCTCGGCCACAGCGAAGGAGCTTTAGTTGCAGCCGAAGTAGCGGCACGACACTCAGAGGTTGCTTTTGTAGTACTAATGGCAGGCAGTGCAGTCCCTGGAACAGAATTGTTAACAGCCCAGAACGAGGCCATGTTAAAAGCGATTGGAGTGCCCGAAGCACCATTGCAAAAATACCTGAGCTTGCGCCAAGCGCAGTTCAAAATTGCTGCTACCGAGACTGATGTGTTCAAAGCCGCTGAGCAAATACGTAAACTGGAGCAAGACGTAAAAGCCTCGTTATCGGTACAGGAGCAACAACAGTTGGCGCTTACACCGCAAAGCGAACAGGCCATTGTCGCTCAGTTAAGTTCTCCCTGGGTGCGCTACTTTCTCTCTTACGATCCTGCTCCAACTTTACAAAAGCTAAAAATGCCTGTACTGGCAATTAACGGCAGCAAAGATTTACAAGTACCTGCCTCACAGAATTTACCAGCAACTGAGAGAGCTTTGAAAGGTGGAAGAAACAAAAGCTATACTATAAAAGAGCTGCCTGGTCTAAACCACCTCTTCCAAACGGCCAAAACAGGATCGCCCACGGAATACGGCCAAATAGAAGAAACCATAGCACCTGTGGCTTTAGAAACGATTAGCACCTGGATGAAGGGTATAGTGAGGTAAGATTATGGACAAACTGAGGGAGCTTTCTAATGACTTGTTATGCTCTCTCAGTTACCAAGTCTAAAGTTTAGCCTTTGCATTTCACGGCGGTAAACTTTGAACAGGCTGTAGTTATTTGTAGCATCGTTAAAGTAAACGGTTACGGGCTGGCTGCTTTCAAGAGAACGACCACCAATCAGTTTGGCCTCTGCATTGTACAGGTATGTTTTCTGAGGGCCTAGTTCTGTTATAGCATAAATCTTTTTGTCGCCTCCAAAATGGAAATACTGCACAAGTTTAGCAGCAGAGGTAACATAGCGCTTCTCAAAAACATCTTTCAACTCCTGGTTGTAAACCGTTACCCTTCCTTGCTCCTGGCGTACCACAATGTAAGACCTTTCGCTGTCATCCAGCACCATTTCAAACAAAGCTCGCTTAGATGGTCTCGGTAACTGCTGCCGACGTAGAATTCTGCCCTGTAGGTTAAAACTTATAGCCTCTCCATACCTGGTTACAGTTGTAACCTCTGTTCGTCTTAAATCTGCTCCTTCTTTTGCAAATACATCGGAGGCTACAGCCGAGCGTAAACTAATTGGAAATCCTGGATAGGTTTCACCCTGAGGGTTCAACGCGTAGACGTAGCCGTTTTCCAGCACTATTAAAATTACATCAAGGCCACCAACACGTATATGCCGTGGAGCTGCTGCTAACTTATAGTCCATGCGGAGCCCTTGCCACCCTTGAATACTGTTCCCCCTGATATCGTACATGTACAGGTTTCCTAAATGGTCATCTGCGAGCAGGCGGTAGTTACCATTCTTTTCATAATCGAAAACTCCTAAGTGCTGCAGCCTTAGCGTGTCTCCCAAATTAAAAGGAAAGTTGACGAGGCTTTTACCCTGGTTATCCAGCGCATGTATTCTCCTGGATGTAGCAAACACGGAGTAGAGCCTGTTGTCGGGTCCATAAGTAATTTGCTTTATATTACTGATAACACCACTGTTTAGCGTATCTCTCCAACCTGCTTTTCCGCCCGCGGTAATGTTATGCAATACATTAGCAGAGTCTGCCACCACTACTTCTAGGCTTTTGTCTATGGCATTCTGCACTGGCATAGGCTTAGATACCAGCCTGTTGTTAAAGGTAAGCCTGTAATCTTCACTAAAACCATTGCTGTTTGTGGCAACAACTGCGGCTCCCTGTCTCCTGAACAGTAAGCTTGTATAGTATTGCTGATCTTTGCTAGAGAACTGCAGGCTTACCTGGTTGAAACGCTTGATAAGTGAAGCATTCTGCAACAGGTCTTCCCTGCTGGATTCTGTCATGTAGCGACTCATGACGTACCAAGCATTCACAGTATTTATGAAGATGCTAAAGTTCGCTTCCTGCAGCGTCTCCTCTAAAAATGCCTGCTGTTGCACCGATTTGGCCCACACGTTATCCGAAGCTATATCGTCTAGCAACTTGCGCAGGGTGGCCACCTCCGATGCAAAAATCATGTAGTCCTCAACCTGTACCGCATAGCATTCTTTAAATCCAGAAAAAGGAGTTCCGAAAAGCAGAGCAGGCAGGTCAGGAATGTTTATTTGTAGTAATTGTGAGCTACCGTAGTTCTCGCCAGAAACCTCTTGCTTATTGGCTGCACTTACCTGCCTGTTGAGCTCCGAAAGCAAGTTGGTTGTCGCTTCGGCGTTTACCATGCGCATATACACTATCTTTTCGGGCTTGGCATTCACGTTATCAGACTCCATGTAAGCAATAGCGGCTTCTTCGCTAAAACTGCTTGCCAGGCTATCTAAGGTGGCCGTATAAGTTGGTTCTGCCTTTATTTTCCTGGGCTGCACACGCAACCTGGCAAGTTCTGCTGCACCAAAATGCAGTAGCACAGCTGTTCTGGTTGGCAGATAAGCTTTTACATGTAAAGGTTTTGGCTTCTGCTGCTGCAAACGGCTATACAAGGTTTTGCTCAGTGTTTCTGGGTTAGAAAACCCGTTCACAAAAATCCTGTTCGGCTCCAACTTCAGTTGCAGCATTCCATTGCGACACAGGCTCGACAGGTACCTGATCTCTGGCATAATGTCGTCCTGCATAAAAAGCGACATCAGGTCTGGCATTACCCTGTAGTTTACAAATACGTTGGCGTAAACATCAGGCTGGTCGAGGTAGTTTGTGTTTTTGAAATCAGCGGTTATAGAAGTAATGTTCTCCCTGTTCAAGCGGCGTATTATCTCCTCGATTAATAAAGGAGAAGCACTTAAGATGATATTGTTGTGATAGGAGAAAAAGCTATAAGTGGCTTCTAGCTGCGAATTAGTCACGTCTGTAACTAAATACCCTTGGTAATCGTGAGACTCTTGCGAAAAAACCCGGCTTTTCTCAATATTTTCGGTTAAGGTACGCACAAAGCGGTGTTCTCCCACCGTACTGACAGGTACATAATAGACAAACTCCATTCCTGACGCTTCAACTATATGAGCCGAGGTGAGTATGTTCTTATTATCCAGAAAGCGTGAAAGCCTCTCGTTGCCAGGTGCTATGCTGTCGAGCCAGGCCATATTCTCCTGGAACTTCTGTATAGAGGGTAGCACAGAAATGCTTTCGAGCAAATCTGTTTGTCGGAGATGTTCCAGCAGCGCATTATGGTTGTTTGTTTCAACCACAAAAGCAGCATTCTCAGGTACCAGCTCCCACAAGTCTACTTTCTCTCTTGAAGACTGCCAGCGCCCGAAACCATAGTAGGCAAGCGAAGCAAGCACAACAAAGCCGATAAAGAAGAATAGGATGCGTTTTGTCATGGCAAGCGTTTTCAAGCTGCAAATCTAAGCTAAATCTTAAACAATTACTTTCTTATGGCCACTTCTCCAGTTTTAGTACATCAACAAGGTGCAGGCTTAAATGTTAAATTAAGTCTAACTACTGACGCAGCAGTGCACGTATAGTAAAGCCACAAGAATTTAAAGTTTATGTTTAAGATATTACTGCCTGTTGATTTTTCTGAAAACACTGATAATACCTGTCAATACGCTCTTGCCTTGGCGGCGGCCATGCCTGCGGCCCATATACTGCTGCTACACTGCTTCCACGATAATCTGGCTGATGCTGATTATCCACTTCCCCCTGCCGAAGACCTTACTGCCTCCGAAGCAGTTGCTGAACGGGTTATTCATCGTAATGAGATAGAATCGCAGGACCTGATGGAGGAGTTATACCGCAATCTGAAGCGTGATGCCAGAACAGCAGGCACTAACATAAAAGTAGAACGGACTTTTATGTATGGCGCTGCCGAGGACAAGATCCCAGATGAAATAAGCCGCTTTAAACCAGACCTGGTAATTATGGGCACCAAAGGAGAATCGGGAATAACCCGATCATTTTTTGGCACAGTTACAACAAAAATAGTAGAAGCCGCTCAGGTGCCATTGCTTACAGTACCACGAACTTATACGGGTGGCATACCTGCCAAAGTGCTATACGCTACAGATTTCGATTCATCTGACGCTGCAGCACTGGAGGCACTACAGCGGCTGCTACAAGAGTTTAACTCCGAAATATACTGTGTGCACATCTCTGAGAATGAGAAGCAACAGGAAGTAGACAAGCTACAGGAACTACAACAACAGTTAACCACCAGCACATCTGGGAGTAACCTGCATTACACGCTGTTGGAAGGAGGCAATGTGGCAGATGCTATAGAAGACTTGGTACAGCGTGAGCAGTTTGGTTTGGTAGCGCTTACAACCCGCGAGCGCACTCTGCTAGGCAGTATACTCAACCCAAGCCTGGCAAAGAAAATGGTGCTGAATGCTTTAGTCCCGATTCTAATTTTTCATAGCAACGAGAAAGCCTAGCATAAGCTAGGCTCCCTTACTTGCAAAAGGCTGGTTAAAGCATCGATGTACCGCGCCAGGGCATGCTCATTTGTAGATAGAAAAAGGAAAGGCTCAATCAGCTCCAGTTCCATCAGCACTAGCTCCCCGTGCAGCTCTACACCATCTACACGGGCATAAAGGCAGTTAGAGGCGAACTTATCCACTGTTTGCTGCGCTGATTTAAGTAAACCTGCTGGCGGCTCTGGGGTATGAATGGTTCCTCCAAAGAAATGCTGTACTCTAAAGTCTCCTGGTTTCGCGGTTTTAAGTACTGCATGGCTGTATGTACCGTTAAAAAACAAAAACGACCATTCGCCTTGTGTCTTTACCTCTTCCAGAAATGGCTGTGCCATCAGCGGCTCCGACTTCAACAGTTCGTTTACTTTATCTGTATATTTAGTAACATCAGACTTATGCACGGCAAAAGTATTTTTTGCCCCGCCACTAATGCGTGGCTTAACAATCAGGTGGTCTGTTTGCAAGGCTTCGAATATTGCAGCAGGGGTAAATTGGCTTTCTTGCTCTAGCCACACAGTAGGCACTACTGCTACGCCTTGCGCAGCCAGGTCTTTAAAATATTTTTTATCCGTGTTCCAACGGATTGTATCTATAGAGTTAAAAACCTGACAACCAAGATTCTCCACCTTATCCAGCCACTCGTAAAAAGCGTCAATCTTGTCAAAATAGTCCCAAGGTGATTTTATAACAAGTGCATCAAAGGAAGCCCAATCCACGGTTGCATCGTCCCACACCTGGAAAGATACGTTCACTCCTTTTTCCTTTAAATAATTAAAAAGACGCTCGTCTTCGCTGTCTGCATTTGCGGTATAACCACCCAAACTAAAACATGTTACCAGCGCAATTTGTAGATTTTGCATAAATGATGATATTTGCTGCGAAATTATACTTTATCCCGCGCAGAAACCATAGGTTAAGCCGCTTTAATACAAAACTTTTCTAAGGGATGTTCACGTATGTAAGGTATAGTTACCGCCTTCTAATTATACCTTTACATGTTAGCGTACCGCTTTTGTATCAGCACCTGCTATAGGCGCAGTCTTTCTGTAAGATTGCTGGTACTTCTTTTACTTATAAGTCACTTTTCGGTGGCGTGCGGTACCGATGTTTCAGAAACGGGAACAGAAAAACAGCAGGCTATCCGCAGGCGTGGCCAAACGGCAGACACGTTATCCGTAAAGCATATTACCACTGGTGCACCAACTTCAAACGACTTTCTCAGCAATCCTTTTATTATCGATAGCAAGCAAAGCAGAAAGCTGGATGCTTATTTTGCCCGTATTAATGCTGATTTTACAGTTGACGCTAATGCGATAGAGAATTTACACAAGCCAAGTATTTCCGACACTATCTATACCATCCGCTTTGGAAATTCGGTTTTGGAATTATATGCTCCTACACAAACAGGCGACTTACTTCTACAACTGGCCGATATCCAGAACACTGGAATACTGTTGCGCAATAATATGAAAATTGGAATGACACAGCCTGAACTGATGGTGAAGCTAAAGACGCATGATGTGCGTATTATACAAACCACAAATGAGGTTGTGGCCACCAACAACGAGGGTGCTCCTATTTCCCTGCACTTCTACCTCAAAAACGGCAAAGTAAACCGCATCAGATACAACGGGTACTTAGACTAATGCTCAACGGCAATTTTGAATGGCTAAACCTGTTGAGTTGCTCTTTAGGATGAAAAATTCGTAATTCGTAATTCGTAATTCGTAATTCGTAATCAAAATAAAATGCGTGTAGTTGTACAGCGGGTAACGCAGGCTTCTGTTGAGATAGACAAAAAGGTTAAAGGAAAGATTGACTTGGGTCTGTTAGTATTGGCAGGTTTTACTCCAGACGATACAGATGATGACATAAAATGGGTGGCAAGCAAAGTTGTCAACATGCGCATTTTTGGTGATGCGGAAGATAAAATGAACCTGAGTGTGCAGAACGTGCAGGGCAATCTATTAATAATCAGCCAGTTTACGTTGTTTGCTAACACAAAAAAAGGCAATCGCCCCTCTTATATCAATGCAGCACCACCAGCTGTAGCTATTCCGCTTTACGAACAGTTTATCCGTTATTTAGAGCTGGCTATGGGCAAGCCTGTGCAGACAGGTGAATTCGGTGCCGACATGAAAGTCTCGCTGCTAAACGATGGCCCTGTTACGATTGTGATCGACTCGAAAAACAAAGAATAAATAAAGCATCTTATGACTATAGCCGAAGCACAAAGCACAGTTGACCAGTGGATAAAAGAGAACGGTGTACGTTATTTTAATGAGCTTACGAACATGGCTATACTTACCGAAGAAGTAGGTGAGGTAGCCAGGTTGATAGCCAGACAGTATGGAGAGCAGTCTTTTAAAGAAAGCGACAAGGATAAGAATCTGGCCGACGAAATGGCAGATGTGCTGTTCGTGCTGATTTGCCTGGCCAACCAGACAGGCATAAACCTGACAGAGGCATTAACGAAAAACCTGGAGAAAAAAACAAACCGCGACAGCCAACGCCATAAGCAAAACGAAAAGCTGAAGTAAAAGTGGTTCCACAGTCTATAAAAGCAAAGGCCGCAGCTAGAACAGCTGCGGCCTTTGCTTTTATAAGGTAGTGCCTTTGGTTAAGCCACCGATTGGTTTACTTTCAGATCTACCAGCTTGCCGTTGTCCCAAACTGGCAGCACATCATACTCATTATGCTGCAGGCAAAACTGCACATCTTTTGTAATGTCCAACCGCTTCAGGCGCTGCACATGCGAAGATGCCTGCAAATAAGCGTATAAATCGCCTTTTGCTGTCTCGTATAAATGTAAAGCAGCTAAGGCAGCATCATTTTCTAAGGTAAACTGACCCTGCAACTGCTCTGCCAAGGCACCTGCAAACAAGGTATCCTCCAGGTTGAACATTCCTTTCCAGCCTGCGCATACAACTATCACATCTAACTGTAAAGCTGCTAAATGCTCTGCCACCGTTTTAAGATTCAGAAAAGAGCCTATAATTATTTCCTCGGCACTTTCCGACAAAATAATAGCACGTGTACCGTTTGTGGTGGTAATAGCAATTGTTTTACCTTCAACATCGGCCTCCATATAGCTAAAGGGCGAGTTACCAAAATCAAAACCGTCAGCTTTTATTCCATCTCGCTCTGCGGCTGTTAAGCAACCTTCTGCTGCTGCTAAACGCTGGCAATCTTCCAGATGCATTACAGGTATAATGTTGGCAGCACCTTGTGCAAAAGCCGTTACCATAGTAGAGGTAGCACGCAGTATATCAACAGCCACTACAGCTTTCCCTTTCAAATCATACAAATGCAACAGCTCAGGGCTGAAGCAAACATCAATAGATGGCATATTTTACGCTTTAATATTTTCAGGCCAAAGTTAAAAACGAAGTTTAAACATTACTTGTAAAAACAAGCTCGTTTATATTTAGCTTTTCTCCTATTGCTATTTTTTTACGAAAGGCAGTTTTACAACTTGGGCTTTAACATCTTTATTGCGCACCCGCACAAAAACTTCCGTCTCTGGTTTGCTATAGGCTGTCTGCACATAACCTAAACCAATGCCTTTGCCTAATGTAGGCGACATAGTACCAGAAGTTACCTCTCCTATGTTCTCACCTTCAGCATTCACAATTTCGAAATGCGCTCTTGGTATGGCCCTATCAAGCATCTCAAAACCAACCAGCTTCTTGCTTACACCTGCTTCTTTCTGAGCTTTCAACTCAGCTGAGTTTGTGAATTCTTTGTTGAATTTTGTGATCCAACCTAAACCAGCCTCAAGCGGTGACGTGGTGTCGTTTATATCGTTGCCGTAAAGGCAGAAACCCATTTCAAGGCGCAAGGTATCGCGGGCACCCAAGCCAATTGGCTTGATACCGAACGCCTGGCCTGCATCCATGATGGCATCAAACACTTTTTTGGCGTCTTCGTTTTTCACATAAATCTCGAAACCGCCTGCCCCAGTATAGCCTGTAGCCGAAATAATGACATCTTGTACACCTGCAAACTCACCTTTTTCGAACGTATAGTAGACCATAGAAGGCAGGTCTACAGCAGTAAGAGACTGTAATGCCTCTACCGCTTTAGGGCCTTGCACAGCAAACAAAGAAATTTCGTCCGAAATGTTTTCCATCTCAACGCCTTCTGTGTTGTACTTGCTTACCCACTCCCAATCTTTTTCTATGTTAGAGGCATTTACCACCAGCATATATTCTTCTTCGCCAAAGCGGTATACCAACAGGTCGTCTACTATGCCGCCTTCTTCGTTAGGGAAGCAGGAATACTGCACCTTGCCATCAGTTAGTTTAGAGGCATCGTTAGAAGTTACTCGCTGAATCAGTTCCAGTGCCTTAGGTCCTCTCAGCATAAACTCACCCATGTGCGACACATCGAAAACACCTACAGTATTACGCACAGTATGATGCTCATCTAAATCTGATGAGTAGCGCACTGGCATGTTATATCCTGCGAAAGGCACCATTTTAGCACCTAAAGCCTCATGCACATCGTTTAAAGCGATTTTCTTTAATTCCATTACGGCTGTTTTGTTTACAAATATTGCGCGGCAAAATTAAGTAAAAATCAGCCGCATCCTAAATTTAAAAGCAACTATAAGCTATCAGGTCTGCTGCTACAGCGCTTTGAATTGGTGAATAAATAAAAGCAGTATTACTCTATTTCAAAACAACATATAATCCATAGTAGGCGTAAGTATTACACCGCTTTTAGCCAAAGTCAATATGAATTTACAATCTATCATTCTCTCTGCACCTCTCAGGGTGCAACAGAAAAAGTACTGCAATAGCTTTCTGGAGCTTAAGACTCACAACAGTTTTCCTTCAAAACCTCTTTGAGAAAGTAATTTGGTATATATTTATACTACAATATAAGCTTTTGCCATAGCATTGGCTATTCCTTATCTAAGCAAGCTTTTATAATGAAATTATCCGTTAAATTATTTGCGGGCTTCGTACTCATTTCTGTTCTCTTTACTGCGGTAGCACTAGTAAATTATAAGCTTTCAGAAGATGTAGTAGAGAATTCAGAGTGGCTTACAGGTTCCCATCGTATTGTGCGTAATTCTGCATCGTTGCAACGCAACATTGTGGATATGGAGACAGGCTTGCGTGGATACCTTTTGAATGGCGACACAAGCTTTTTAGCCCCTTACACGATGGCAAAAAGCGTAGTTCCTGAAGTGTTTGTAGATACCGAGAAGTTAGTAAAAGCAGATACCATTCAGACACAAACGCTGCAAGAAATTTATAATATGCATGTGAGGTGGCAAAAGAATTATGCAGAGCCACTCATCCTCCTGAAAAGCATGGACACTGTTGCTCACACAACAAGTGCTTACGACCGTGCCCGCGACAGCTTAATTTGGGGCGAAAAAACTCTGATGGACAGCATCCGAGTTAGCTTTAGAGTATTTAACGCTTATGAATATGATTTGCGGGATGCCAGATCAGCAACCCTTCAAAAAAGTATAGACAACACTGCGGACGTTTCTTCGGCGTTAACCATCTTATCTATTATACTAGGCTTATGCTGGGCCTACTACATCACGAGGCTGATTACTGGTAGAATTATAAAAATGGTAACGCTGGCAGAGCAGATTTCACGCGGCGACTACAAAACAAAAATTATTGATACGGCTAACGATGAACTTAGTAGAGTATCTCACTCTCTGAACCGTATGTCTGCCACCATAGATGATACTTTCTCGGAGCTGGATAAAAAGAACAAGGAACTGGATCAGTTCGCCTATGTTGTGTCGCATGACTTGAAAGCACCTTTAAGAGGTATAGAGGTGGCATCTAGGTGGATAGAAGAAGACATGGGCAAAGACTTGCCCGCAAATATAAAAGAGTACCTCCAACTGATGCGCGGCAGGGTGCACCGTATGGAAAACCTGATAAACGGTATACTTTCTGTTGCCCGCATTGGTCGTACCAAGCAGTTTGAAGAACAAGTAGACGTTGCGCTTCTTTTAGCAGATGTAATTGATATGGTGGACGCTCCTAAAGGATTTACTATTGAGGTGCAGAACAACATGCCCGTGCTTAATACCGTACGTATACAATTACAGCAAGTATTCTCAAACCTTATAAATAATGCTATAAAGTATCATCATAAGGACGAGGGGCATGTTTGGGTGAAATATGATGAAACGGTCAACTTCTATTTGTTTTCTGTTGCTGACGATGGCCCTGGCATTGACCCAGAATACCACGATCGTATTTTTGTAGTTTTCCAAACTTTACAAGAACGTGATGCTGTGGAAAGCACAGGAGTTGGACTTTCTATCGTGAAAAAAATAGTGGAAGGGCAAGGCGGTACGATTGAAGTTTCGTCTGAGCCAGGGCAGGGTACCACTTTTACATTTAGCTGGCCTAAATAATAAGGTAAAAGCTATATTATTAGTAAATTTGATTCTAACGTACGATACAACAAACAGAGATGAGTGACAAGGTTGTGAATATCCTTTTAGTAGAAGATGACTATCTGGATATTATGAATGTTGAGAGGGAGTTGAAGAAGATAGGTATTGACCATCCGATACATGTGGCGCGCAACGGTCGTGAAGCACTCAGCATGCTTAAGGGTGAAGAAGCCCCTAAAATTTCGCCAGTGCCCAGCGTTATTTTGTTAGATATAAACATGCCCAGAATGAACGGGTTAGAGTTTCTGACAGAGCTGCGAAGAGAGCCAGAGTTCAGCCATATACCTGTGTTTATCATGACAACCTCTAACGAAGAATCAGATCGATTTGCAGCGCAACGCCTTAATGTATCAGGCTATATCGTAAAGCCACTCTCTTTCGATAACTTTGAAAACAGCGTGTCGTCTCTCGACAGCTTTAGTCTTTTTCTGGACTTGATTAAGCTAAAGTAAACTTGCTTTCAAAGCTATAGCAGTGATAACTGGTCTGGCAGCAGCCTGAAAGATTGCCTGTGATGCGGTGTAGCACCAGCGTCAGCTATGGCAGCTCTGTGTTTTTTAGTAGGGTAGCCTGCATTCTGCTCCCAACCAAATGCCTCGTATTCCTTGGCCAGATCCTGCATCATTTCATCCCGATAGGTTTTAGCCAGAATAGAAGCCGCTGCTATCGAAAGATATTTCCCGTCACCTTTCACCACACAAGTATAAGGGAGTGTTTTGTAAGGCTTAAACCTGTTGCCGTCTATCAGTAGGTATTCAGGCTCCAGATTTAAGCCGCCTATGGCTCGGTGCATAGCCAGGTAAGTAGCCTGCAGAATATTAACACTGTCAATTTCAGCTACACTGGCCTCTCCCACGCACCAAGTCACAGCGGCAGCTTCTATTTGCTCCCGCAAAAGCAAACGCTGCTTTGCACTTAGCTTTTTAGAGTCGTTTAGCAAGCCGTTCTGATAGTCAGGCGGCAGTATAACGGCAGCTGCCACCACAGGCCCTGCCAAACAACCTCTGCCTGCTTCATCTATACCTGCCTCTAAAATCTTTCCGCTATAGTTCGATAAAAGCATATCCTATCAGTTTAAGCTGCAAGTATAAACAAAAAGCCCATCAGCCAAAAGCTGGTGGGCCTTCTGTATATTTCTGATTTAGACACTCACTACGCCTGCATCAGGAAAGCCTTGATATATTCATCCAGGTCCCCGTCCAGCACGTTTTGCACATCGGTGCGCTCTACACCTGTTCGGATGTCTTTAATGAGCTTGTAAGGGTGCAGCACGTAATTGCGTATCTGTGAGCCAAAGTCTATGCGCTTTTTGGTGCTCTCGATGCGATCGCGTTCGGCATTCCGCTTCTCTACTTCAATTTGGTACAGCCTCGACTTCAGCATACGGATGGCATGCTCCTTATTCATAAGCTGCGAACGCTCTATCTGGCACTCGATGATGATACCTGAAGGCTTGTGCTTTAAACGCACAGCTGTTTCTACTTTGTTTACGTTCTGTCCACCAGCACCCCCCGAACGGAAAGTATCCCATTCAATGTCGGCCATGTTCACCTCAATGTTGATGGTATCATCTACCACAGGGTAGGCAAAAACAGAGGCAAACGAAGTATGCCGACGACCGCCAGAATCGAAAGGCGATATGCGTACCAAACGGTGTACACCAATCTCTGACTTCAGGTATCCGTAGGCAAAGTCACCTGTTATCTCTAGTGTGGCTGATTTTATGCCAGCTCCGTCACCCGCAGTGTAGTTCAGCTGCTTTACGCTAAACTTATGAGACTCAGCCCACATAATGTACATGCGCATCAGCATTTCAGCCCAATCCTGGCTTTCAGTACCACCCGCACCTGGATTTATCTCCACAATGGCACTCAGTTGGTCTTCCTCGCCACTAAGCATACGCTTGAACTCCAAGCCTTCTACTGCTTCCGAAGTTTTCTGGAACTCCTGCTTTATGTCCTCCTCCGAAACATCTCCTTCTTTGTAGAAATCAAAAAGCACCTCGAAATCAGAAACGGCCTTTTCCACCTCTTCATAGTGGTCAGTCCATACTTTTATGGATTTGATTTCTTTCAGTATCTTCTCAGCTTCTTTGGGGTCATCCCAGAAGTCGGGGGCGGTTGTTTGTCTCTCCGTTTCCTCTACCTGATCTTTCTTACGATCGTAGTCAAAGATACCTCCTCAAGGCATCTACTCTTGCCTTTAACTCTTTTACCTGCTCTGCTGTCATCAGTCTTGTTTATGAAATATGTATAAAGGCAAAATGCTGAGGCATAAACTATTAAGCTTATACCTCAGCATTTGCTATAGCTGTATTACTATAATTTAATTCTGTAAACCCAGTTGTGTGGGTCTGGCGCCTGACCTGTTCTGATCTTATCTAATTCAGCGGCTACACTGTTCGATATTTTACGTCCCTCAACAGCAGGCAACTCGTAGTCCTGGCCGTTGCGTTGGATCAGAGCAATTTGAGAAATGATAGCAGCTGTGCCTGTACCGAAAGCCTCCTGCAAAGTACCTGCTTTATGGGCTTCTACAATCTCATCAACCGACACACGACGTTCTTCTACTTTGTAGCCAAGGTCTTTTGCCACTTGCAATACACTGTCGCGGGTTACGCCGTGCAGAATGCTGGTGCTCAGGCTTGGTGTAACCAGCACGTCATCTATCACAAACATCACGTTCATAGTGCCAGACTCCTCTATGTACTTGTGCTCTTTGGCATCAGTCCAGATAAGCTGATCAAAGCCTTTTTCCTGCATTTTACGGGTAGGCAACAAAGCTGCAGCATAGTTACCAGCTGCTTTGGCATAGCCTGCTCCGCCTTCTGCTGAACGTACATAGTTTGGCTCTACGGCAACTTTAACTGGTCTGTCGTAAAAAGCACCCACTGGGCAAGCAATAATTACAAACTTGTAAGTAAAAGAAGGTCTTACACCGATATAATCATCAGTGGCAAACATGAATGGCCTTAAGTATAGCGCACTTCCTTTTTTAGCTGGCACCCAATCAGAATCCAGGCGCAACAACTGTTCCAGGCCCTGCATAAACAGATCTTCTGGCAGCTCGGCCATACTTAAACGCTCTGCAGATGAGTTCAGGCGCTTGTGGTTAGCCAATGGTCTAAACAAAAGCACATCACCGTTGGCATCTTTGTAAGCTTTCATGCCTTCGAAAATGGCTTGGCCGTAATGCAAGGCAGAAGTAGCGGGGCTCAACGACATTTCGCCGTAAGGCACAATCTGCGGATTTTGCCAAGAACCATCTTTAAAATCAACCACAAACATGTGGTCTGTAAATGATTTTCCGAATTGGAGGTTATCAAAATCAACCTCTGAAATACGTGACTTTGCCACGCGCTGGGTAGGTATCGTTAGAGTATCTGTTGACATAATTTGTATATATAATCAAAAAAGATTCTTGGTACGGGCTTTACCTACAAGCGGGGCTTCCAGGTAACTTCTTCTGCCCGCAACTCATGCGTCATTAAACGGCAAAGCGCGAACAGGTAATCTGATAATCGGTTCAGGTATTTGATCACTAAATCTTCTACGAAAGATTCTTCCTGAAGGTGAATGACGATGCGCTCAGCACGGCGGCAAACACAGCGGGCTACATGGCAGAACGAAACAGACTGATGCCCTCCAGGCAAAACAAAGGCACGCAGCGGCGGAACCTCAGCCATCATTATGTCAATTTCCTGTTCCAACAGCTGCACATCCTCCTCGTGCAAATCGGGAGTAGCCATTTTTACATCCTTACCTGGATCGGTAGCAAGTGTGGCTCCTATGGTAAAAAGCCTGTCCTGGATTTCCTTTAGTATTGAAGCCCTGTCATTGTTAACCTCCTGGTCGCGCACCAGCCCCACATAAGAGTTTAGTTCATCTACTGTGCCATAGGCTTCTATACGAAGATGTGACTTCGCGACACGAGTACCTCCAATTAAAGCTGTTGTGCCCTTATCGCCTGTTTTCGTGTATATCTTCATTTAATGTTGCTCAGCCTGCGCCCTGGCAGCTGTCGTTATATCTTCGTTTATAATATCAGACTCAACTAAACCATCGCGTAGGCGCACAATGCGGTGTGCATACTTGGCGATATCCTCTTCGTGCGTAACCATAATAATGGTGTTGCCTTTGGAGTGCAGGTTCTCGAACAGCTCCATAATTTCATAAGAAGTTTTGGTGTCGAGGTTACCTGTTGGTTCATCGGCTAATATAATACTTGGATCGTTAATAAGGGCACGGGCAATGGCCACACGCTGTCGCTGGCCTCCAGAAAGTTCGTTTGGTTTGTGGCCGCCACGGTTGCCTAAGCCTACACTTTCTAAGGCTCGTTGTGCTTTAGCAGTACGTTGCGATTTGTTGTAGCCAGCGTAAATAAGCGGAAGCGCCACGTTCTCTAGCGAAGACTGACGCGGCAACAGGTTAAACGTCTGGAATACGAAACCGATTTCTTTGTTACGCACCTCTGCCAGATCATTGTCTGTCATGTTGCTCACATCTTTACCGTTCAGAACGTACTGTCCTCCTGTCGGAGTGTCAAGGCAGCCCACAATATTCATCAAGGTAGATTTTCCAGAACCAGACGGCCCCATAAACGCTACATACTCACCTTTGTCTATCTTGATAGACACAGACTTTAGGGCATGAATGGTTTCAGTACCCATACGGTACACCTTCGATATGTCGGTTGTCTCGATGATTGTGCTCATACTGCCTGCTTTTATGATTGCCAGTTCTCCGCGCGCTGCGCTATTTCCTGTCGCTTCTCTTCAAATTTATGAATAAATGTAGTGTATTCCGAAGCAGGAAGCAAATTACGTAAAGTGGCTAAAGCATCTTCGGCATAGCTAGGCAAACCCTGGTTTATACTTTCCAGCGCATACGCTTTGTACAGCTCTGCCGAATATGGATTATACGTAATTCCTGACAGCAATATGTTGTAAGCTCTTATGTCTTGCGGCTTGGACTTTCTGTAAAAATCAGCTGCGGCCAAAACCAATTCCTTATCAAACACAAGCATCTTAAGCGCTTCTTCGTAGCGATCTGCAGCTTCCTGATCACGTCCTTTCGCTTCTGCTATCTGTGCTTTAAAGTATAGTTTATAGCGTTTGTCACGGTTTGTCAGGTATAGGTTATCCATCCGCTTTCGCAACATCTCGTGGTTATCAGTTTTTAGCCACACCTGTAGCTGCATCAGGTTAAGTTTAGAGCGAAGCGGCCCCTCTGGACGCAGCTGATCTGCACCTTCCTTTATGGCATCGTATGCCCTTCGCCACCGCTCTTTCTGCATATAGTAATCAATGCGCGATACGATTGCTTCACGCTTCAGGTCTTTTTCTTGAATGGTACCTACTAAGCTATTCACCTCCTGCTCGGTAAGCTGTGGCAAATAGGCTTGCAGATACTGCAATTTATCCACGTCTGAGCCATTTGCGATAACAGCTTGAGCATCCTGCTCCAACACCGTATGTAACTGCCGCGCTACTTCCGTTGCCACCTCGTTCTCAGAAAAGCCTACTTCTTCAAGCGCATTACGTGCTGCCTCTGGCTGGTTTGCCAACGCTAAAGCATAGCCATGTGCAAGAAAAGCTTCTTTACGACCTAACTTTTTGGCCTGCTCAAAATAAGACGCTGCTGCTGCATAGTTCTCATCCTCCATCATCCACAGACCAATTATATGGTAATAGTAACCACTAAGTCGGGAAGATGTAAGCGCCAGCTCCTCCATTACACGACGAGCTTCCATTGGGCGGCCATCATAGAAATGCACCATTCCTTTCAGAAAAAGCAAATCCTGCAGAAAAACCTGGTTGTTGGGAGAGGTAATATAGGTGTTAAGCAAAGGGAGACTGCTGGTGTCGCCCCTCCCCACTCTTCTTAGGGTTGTATTATAAAAAAGCGTAAAATCGCTTGCCTGCTCCAGCAAGTCTGGTTTAAAATCAGCTTTCTCGTCTGGCTGACGGCCTAGCAGTTGCCGAAGTGTTGCCATGTTGCTTCGCAAGGGCTTGTACTTCGCATTTCTGCTATCATCCAACAAGCTAGTGGCCTCCTCAATCATGGCTTGCTGTGTGTAGAAAGCCAACCTGTTACTCTGCACTGTCTCGTTTCTACTGCTAGTGCTATGCGCCAGATTAAAGTAATGATTGACACTATCTGCCACATTAGTACCCATATATAGCAGCGCCAGGTTATTATACAATTCCGTGCTTTCAGGAAACTTCTTTACTCCCTCCTGCAGCACGTACAGCTTCTCAAAAAAGTACTGCTGTTCGTCGTACATGTTTGCCAAATGCACATATACTCTGGAATTGGGTCTTTTAGCAATGGCATTCTGCAGCCGAAGTACCTCGTTGTTTCGCTGCTGCCTTTGCCTATAGATAGACGACAGACTGTAGTTTGCTTTCAGATTGTTTACATCATGGGCATCACTTTCCTGGTAAAAACGCTCAGCCAGTAAATCGTTGTCGGATGCTACATACAAATCTCCGAGGTAGTTATAGTAACCCGCATACGCCTGAAAGTAAGAGCGGTAGTTGGTGCGCATCACCAGAATAAAGAACAGAATACTGCCCATGGTGAGTACTGTATAATAAGGCAGCCGCTTTGGCTCATATACCACGCGGTATACTGCCAGGCGCTGTTTTATAAGCCCACCAAAATTTATCAGCACATACAGGAAAAACATGATGCCGTAAGCCAGGTGCGTGTACACGATCATGTTATGGAAAAGCACCGTGAGCGAATCGTTGGCCATAACGAAGGCATACCCAATGCTCATAAAGGCGATGCTAGCAAATACAAGGTACAGTACTGCTCCTGTTGGCTTAAACAAGAACATACCTTTGTAAATTGTCTCACGCTGCCGCATACCCCAGAAACAGGAAACAGCAGAAAGCAACAAGATAGCGTAGGCATTTACGTAAAACATATCCAGCTTTACATAACCTACCTCTCGCAGAAATAGCAGCAGTAGGTTCAGCAAGTATAAAAGGCCTACCAGTACAAACTGCCAAATACTGAACCTTCGCTGTGGAGTTTTGCCTTGCGTGTTAATCCAAAGCAGTGCGTTTAAGTTTTCATAAGACGTCCAGATTAGGAACAGCACTGTAGCAACGATTGTGCCTAAGCTACTGTAGTTAACCAGGTGCAGCGCCGTAAGGTTGGTTGGCAAAATATCTTTGCTGAACACCAGGCTACCAATCAGCAGCACAATGCCCAGTGTAGCCAAAACTCGCCAACCGAAGCGTACATTAGGAAAAAAAGTCTGAAAAGCATAAGCTACTGAAGCCAGTAAGCCAATACTGACGATCAACAGTACCTGCCCTGTTCCACTACCAGACACTCCTACAGAGTCCATGTTGAAGGATGCCAGGAAAAGCATCAGCAACAGGATTGCTCCGAAAAAAGGTGCGCGCTTCATGGCACTGGCTGCAGCTGTATAAAAGGCTATACAGACTGCCAACACTATTAAGAAAATAACAGCTGGTAAGGTTTTGATGTTTAGCAGCCCCAGGTCATACTGCTCCGTGATCAGGTAGCTGTCTGCTGAGGTGGTAAACGGCACTTGCATGCGCTCAATCTCATGCACAGGCACAGACACAACACTGAGTTGCGCTATCTTATCCCAGGCATAAAAAGCATCAGTACCCGTAAAAAAGAAGTAAGTGCCCAGCAAAAGAGCTACTACGCCAAACAGGAGTAAAAAAAGATAGGGATACCTTAAACTAGTATCCCAACTTTCCCAAAACTTTATCTTATTCATAAATAAGGCAGCAGATTACTCCAGTACCTTCGGTACACGGAAATAATCAGAGTCTTTTTTAGGGGCGTTGCGCAATGCCTCCTCATGCGAAATGGTATTTTGGGTAACATCGTCGCGCATCACGTTCACCTCTTCCGACATGTGTATAAGCGGCTCTACCTGTGTAGTATCCAGTTCACGCAGCTTATCTACCATGTTCAGAATGCTGTTTAGGTCCTCCAGCATTTCCTGCTCTTTCTCCTCGTTAAACTCAAGCCTGGCTAAGTGAGCCAAGTTTCTGATAGTTTGAATATCCGTTGACATGCGTATAGTTGTGTTTCGTAATTTCTGTTTGAATAACTTGAAAAACCTGAGCCTTTAGGGCTGGCAAATCGGCTAAGGTCATGCCTTGTGTTGCAATTGGCTCGTGTACCACAATTTTGAGCGGGTGCCAACGCACTTTTAATTTGCCATCCAGGTCTGGTAAAAATTTATGGTTATAAGGCATTGTTACGGGAACCACTGGAAGCTGTTTTTCAATTGCCAGCTTAAACGGCCCATCTTTAAATGCGAGCAACTGCTCGCCTGCAGTAGGTGGTATGGTTCCCTCTGGAAAAATGACCAGGTTGCGCCCCTGCTCTAGCGTTTTGACAGACTTTATATAGCTTCTGGCACTGCTAACGGCACTTTTTCGATCTACAGAAATATAAAGCTTGTCGTAAATTTTGCCCCAAAGCGGCACCTTCGTCAATGAACTTTTGCCTACAAAGTTAAGAAAGCCTGGAATAGTGTGCAGCAACAGCGGAATATCTAAATACGAACCGTGGTTTGGCGTGAAGATGTACTGTTGTTTTTTATCGAAACGCATCCGCCACTCTACCTTAATAGGTGTCAGGAACATGTGTAAAGCCGAAGATGACCAAAACCTGTTGATGCTGTGCACGTGCCTGAACCACTTGTTTTTCCGAATCAGGACAGCCTGAAAAGGATAGGTTAAAAAGAACGGCATCACGAACCAGGTAACACACCAGGTAGTATAAATACGGTGACCAATGTATTTCAGCACTTTCATTCTTCCAAATGTAACAAAAATCTGCTTTTTATCCACCTGCTACAGTTGGGCGAATACCTGCCAGCCTCTTGCGAAGGTTTATACAATAGTAAACTGCTAAACCTGCTGCTTTAGTATAACAGCCGCTTTCAACAAACCAGCCACACTTATGGCATCTGTTATCTGGTTGTCCATGCACATGCCTACGGCCTCATCCAGGTGTATCCGCTTTATCTGTAGCTCCTCTGTTTCTTCAAAAGCTGTTTCGCCTGCAGTTAGTTCCTCTGCCAGAAAAACAAAACCTTCTTCGTCTGTTACAGAGTTGGAAGTATGTAAACGGGCAATATTTGTCCATTTGGCTGCTGTGAAACCAGTTTCCTCCTGCAGTTCGCGCTTTGCAGAATCCAGAATATCGTGCTCTAGCAAGCCTCCGCCCATCGGTATCTCCCAACTGTATTCTTTTAGCGCGTAGCGGTACTGGCCAATCAGGTAAGTGTATCCTTCGTCATCAATGGGGATAATACCGATGGCCTTGTTTTTCATGCTCACCACGCCGTATATGCCTTCTCCCCCCTTCGGGTTCAGCACCTGATCTTCACGAACTCTAATCCAGGGGTTCTGGTAAACTTCTCTGCTCGAAAGGGTAGTCCAGGGGTTGTGTTGCTCGTCAATCATAGTTTGATTTGTGTGTGCGCTGCAAATATAATGGTATTGTGTTTTGGAGCAGAAGAATATTTAGGTAGGTTTCAATGCAAATGCCTCATCAAATTTGTATGGTTACATCAGCGGGGCTCTACAACTAGAGCAGGCACAGGCTAACACGCCCTCTATAAAAGGCTTCTGAAAACCAAAGAAGCAAAAAATGATAGAATAAAGAGACTTAGAATGAGAATTGCTGGCCAGCAACCTTCAGCCTTCTTTCAGAATAAGCTTCGTTCAGTTTCTTGATGTACTCATCCATTTCTTCCGATACAGTTTTAATATGCCCTGCATATTTGCGTAACGTCTCCTGGTCTAAAGTATACCCCTCTATAACAGCCGTGAGACCAAGCATAGTGGCTACAGGCTTACGGATAACATGCGAAATATCGAAAACAATTTGCTCTAACGCATTTATGTATTCTTTTCTGGCAGTAACATCCTGAAAAGTACCGTACCACACTACAGTACCATCTTCTTTTCTTTCAGGGTTTGCGTTGGCCCAATGCCAGGACACTTTTCCGTCTCCCGAAATAGTTCTGTACTCAATGCTCCAAGTGTTAAGGGTTTCGAAAGAGGCAAACAGACTTGCTTTAACAGCTTCTAAATCTTCAGGATGAACAACAGAAAAGGCTATTGCTGCATCTTCCTTCAACTCAACAGGATCAAGATCTGGATGTATATCTGTAAAGCCTTTACTGATGAAAGGAAAGTACAGGCTACCATCAGGCTTCATCTCTAATTGATAAATTGCCCCTGGCGCTTGGTCGGACAGTTTTTTAAGCCTGATAGCACTTGACTCGATTTCACCATCTTGCTCAAGTAGCAGCTTTCTGGTTTCGAGGTAGTCCATCACTTTTTTGGCAAGAAGCTTTAAAGCATTTTTCTGGCTCTCACTAATCTCTCTTGGCTTATTATCCATGATGCATAATGTTCCAAGAACATGACCCGAGGGTGTTTTAAGAGGTGCTCCCGCATAAAAACGTATGTACGGATCTCCATGAACCAGAGGATTATCTTTGAACCTGTCATCTTGCAAGAAGTCTTCAATAACAAGAACTTCCTGAGAACTATGCAACGTATGTTGGCAAAATGCTACTTCTCTTGGTGCTTCAGTTACATCTAGCCCTTTTTTGGCTTTTACCCATAAGCGCTTTTCATCTAAAAATGATACCAGCGATATAGGCGTATTACAAATTGCTGAAGCAATTTCAGCCAATTCATCCAACTCCTTCTCAGGTGACGTATCTAGTATTTTATACTTTATAAGTTCCTGCAGCCTAGCTTTCTCATTCATGTTACTAGATATTGATATTGGCAAAACCAACTTTTAAAACCCATCATTTGCGCCATCAAATATACAAATATCTCTGACTGACAGAATAAATTTATTACAAATAATTTCTATATATTTTGATTTACAAATTTGAGGTAGCAGCACCATAGCCGACCACTACAAAAGAAATTTAATGCCTTCAAACTGACTGCAAACACATTTTTAAAATCTACTCTCATATCGAAATTAGTATCCACGACAATAAGATTCAAAAATTAGGTATTTACACTTTCAATAGAATATAATTAAAATCCAATTACTAACAAACTAGCTATTGGGATATATTGCAAATCCTATGTCAATTTAATTCATTTAACTATAGACAACTGCGGCGTTTGTATGAAATTGTGAACTAACGTTGCCAGAAAGTCATAAAAAAAGCCCCGCAGCACGAGGCTACAGGGCTTAACAGCTAAACTAAACTTAATAAAACTCTATAAAGCACCTTCCTTTATTTCGTCTACCACCGCAGGGTCTAACAAAGTAGATGTATCGCCTAAGTTAGAGATATCACCCTCGGCTACTTTGCGCAGAATACGGCGCATAATTTTGCCAGAGCGTGTTTTAGGCAAACCGCTTACAATCTGGATTTTGTCAGGTCTGGCAATCTTCCCTATCTTCTCCACCACCGTTTCAATTATTTCAGCTCGTAGCCACTCATCATTTTCAGGCTTATCTTTCAGAATGACAAAGGCATAAATACCCTGCCCTTTTACATCGTGCGGATAACCAACCACAGCCGACTCAATCACATGTTCGTTGTGGTTGATAGCTTCTTCTATCTCAGCAGTTCCGAAACGGTGACCAGATACGTTAATTACATCGTCTACACGACCAATAATGCGGTACAGGCCGTTCTCGTCACGCTTGGCACCATCGCCTGTAAAGTATAAACCTTTATAAGTAGAGAAGTAGCTCAGGCGGGCACGTTCGTGGTCGCCATACGTGGTGCGAATAATACTTGGCCACGGGAATTTCATGCACAGGTAACCTTCCACACCATTCTCTTTTATTTCATTGCCATCGCTATCTACTAAAATCGGCTGAATACCTGGCAGCGGAAGCCCCGCATGGCTTGGCTTCATAGGTGTAATGCCTGCCAGCGTAGAAAGCATAATGCCACCTGTTTCAGTTTGCCACCAAGTATCTACCACAGGGCTGCGGCCTTTCCCGACGTGAGTGTGGTACCAATGCCAAGCCTCTTCATTTATAGGCTCACCCACAGAGCCAAGAACACGCAATGAACCTAAGCTGTATGACAGCACATCTTCTATATCGCCTCCCATTAATGCACGAATAGCTGTTGGCGCTGTGTAGAAGATCGTAACACCAAACTTATCTACTACCTGCCAAAAACGCCCATTATCTGGATAGGTAGGCACACCTTCGAACATAAGTGTAGTAGCACCAGACAACAACGGACCGTACAGCAGGTAAGTATGCCCTGTTATCCAGCCAATATCGGCTGTACACCAGTACACGTCGCTTTCTTCGTACTGGAAAACGTTGCAGAAACTATACTGGGCAAACACCATGTAGCCTCCACAGGTATGCACTACTCCTTTTGGCTTGCCCGTAGAGCCTGAAGTATAAAGTATAAACAACAGGTCTTCGGCATCCATTTCTTCGGCAGGGCACTCTTTGCTTACCCCCTGCACTTCATCGTGGAACCATACATCACGGCCTTCCTCCATATTAACAGCCCAGCCTAGTCGCTCCACCACTATTACTTTCTTCACCGACTCACACTGCGTCAAGGCCTCGTCTACCACACGTTTTACAGGTATTTGCTTTGCGCCGCGGTTTAGGCCATCGGAGGTCAGTACCATACTGCACTGGGCGTCATTTATCCTGTCAGCCATAGCCGTAGCCGAGAAACCAGCAAAAACTACCGAATGCACCGCTCCAATGCGAGCACAAGCCAACACGGCAATGCTCAGCTCAGGTATCATTGGCATGTAAATGCAGATACGGTCTCCTTTTTTAGCTCCGTTCTTCTTCAGTACGTTAGCAAACTGGCATACCTTTTCGTGCAGCTCTCTATAGGTGTAGCGTATAAACCTTTCTTTCGGATCATTCGGCTCCCAAATCAGAGCCAGTTTATTTCCTCGTGTTTTCAGGTGTCGGTCCAGGCAGTTTTCAGTAATGTTCAGTTTTCCTCCCTGAAACCATTGCACATTCGGCTCTTCAAAATTCCAATCCAGTACTTTGTCCCACTTTTTGCGCCATGTAAAGGTTTCGGCAATGCCTTCCCAAAATTCTTCTGGGTCCTCTACACTTTGTTTATATGCTTCCTGATATTCTTCAAAAGTTTTAAGTTGATAATTTGTCATGGGTAAGGACGGTTTAATAGTTTTATCTGGTTGCTTGTATACGGTAAATAAGGAACAATTTTTTTTTTACTTTGCCTATACGTAAGCCTGTGCATTGGTATTGAGGCAAATAGTTATAAGGTGCGAACAAAATTTTGCTTAGTGCGCGGCTGTAGCAGCCCCTGCTCCTCTCGGTATCCTGATATCCTCTACCAGCTCCTGAATCTCGATTGGCGGCGGCGGTGTGAACTTGCTTACAACAAAAGATACTATAAAATTGAACAGCATGCCCAATGTACCGATGCCCTCTGGCGAAATACCGAACCACCAGCGCTCTGGATCGTTACCGCCTGGGTTAATCCAATTAAGGGACTCTATAGTGGGTGCCAGTTTAAAGTAAAAGATGTAGGCGATGGTGAAAACTAAGCCTATAATCATTCCACAGATGGCACCTTGCTTGTTCATCCGCTTCGAGAAAATACCCATAATAATGACTGGGAAGAACGAAGCTGCTGCCAAACCAAAGGCAAAGGCCACTACTTCGGCCACAAACCCTGGTGGATTGATACCGAAATAACCTGCCACTACCACGGCCACCGTTGCAGCCAAACGTGCCGCAATCAGCTCCTGCTTTTCAGATATGTTTGGGGTGAACGATTTTTTAAGAAGGTCGTGTGCAATAGAGGTAGAGATAACCAGCAACAGACCAGCAGCTGTAGAAAGTGCCGCTGCTAGGCCTCCTGCTGCCACCAGAGCCACAACCCAGTTAGGTAGCTGGGCAATCTCTGGGTTTGCCAGTACCATGATATCTTTATCTATTGTCAGTTCATTCTGCTCGGTGTTCTGCACATACTGTATCAGGCCATCGGCATTTTTGTCTTCTACTCCAATAAGTCCTGTTTTTTGCCAGTTACTTACCCACTGCGGCATAGAGGCTATAGGTTGGTTGCTCGTGGTACTTAGCATGTTGTACATACCGAAAGCTCCTATGGCAGGCGCTGTGGTATAGAGTATAGCGATAAAAACCAAGGCATAGCCTGCAGACTTGCGGGCATCTTTTACCCTAGGCACCGTGAAAAAGCGGACAATAACGTGGGGCAGGCCAGCGGTACCCACCATCAGTGCGGCCGTTATAAAAAACACATCTATCGTTGCTTTACTGCTATCGGTATAGGCCACAAAGCCAAGTTCTGTTAGTAGCCCATCTAACTTATCCAGCAGATAGCCTCCTTCTTTTAACTCACTTCCTAAACCAATTTGCGGCACAGGATTACCTGTTAGCATAACTGATATAAAGATGGCAGGCACCATATAAGCGAAAATCAGCACACAGAATTGTGCCACCTGTGTATAGGTTATGCCTTTCATGCCGCCTAACACTGCGTAAAAAAGGACGATGATCATGCCGATAACCACACCTGTCTCAATCTCTACCTCCAGGAAACGGGAAAACACGATACCTACCCCGCGCATTTGCCCTGCCACGTAGGTAAAAGACACGAAGATGGCACAGATTACGGCTACAAGGCGGGCTGTTTTAGAATAGTAACGGTCTCCTACAAAATCAGGCACGGTAAACTTGCCGAACTTTCGCAGGTAAGGGGCCAGCAGCAGCGCCAGCAGCACATAGCCACCTGTCCAGCCCATCAGGTAAACAGAGCCATCGTAGCCCATAAAAGAGATAAGACCTGCCATGGAGATAAAAGAAGCGGCAGACATCCAGTCGGCAGCTGTGGCCATACCATTGGCTAAAGGGGATACGCCTCCGCCTGCTACATAAAAATCTTTTGTTGAGCCTGCTCTGGCCCAAACTGCAATTCCGATATAAAGCGCAAAAGTTAAGCCTACAATAATGTAGGTCCAGGTTAGAATATCCATGAAATTAAATAGTTAGATATGCGTAAGTGACATTGGTTGGAGTTCAGAAGCTATTGGCTGTACAGTTGACTTTCTTAGAGGTTTACTGCTACTCCTCATCCACATCAAACTCTTTATCGAGTTTATTCATCATCCAGACATAGATAAAAATGATTAGGACGAAGACGTAGATGGAACCTTGCTGCGCAAACCAAAAGCCTAGTTTGAAACCACCTAATCTGAACTGGTTCAGTTCATCTACCAGGACTATGCCGAACAGGTAAGATACAGTAAACCACACACCGAGCAGGACGAGTAGTATTCTGACGTTTCGTTTCCAGTACTGCTGCATTTTTTCTTTGTCATTCATGGCACGAGGATTCTATGTTTAGTAAAAACATTATTCGCCAAGAAGTTAAGGAATATTTGCAAAAACTTATATAAAAAACAGACTTTCTTTTGCTATTTATAATAATTAACTCAAGTTGCGAATTCCAAGCACTTGTGTATGGTGTATGCGAAAAGGAACAAGACGA
>NZ_JAJJWH010000052.1 GCF_020907245.1 Pontibacter harenae
CCATATTTATTCCTACATCATACATTCTAAACCACAACCCCAAATGTATTGAGTAAATAGCGCAACAAAACCTCTGTAGTGCTGCCCCTGGACTTCTCCCGTTGTTGTTATAAAATCTTACAACCTTCTATACATACCATTCTACAATTTGAAATACCAGTGTCTTAAATAGCTCCTTTCAAATAATATCATTGTTTCACCCGCTACATATCTTCTGTGTCGGATTACCTATCCCTTCCATAAATTATTTTTATCACTGTTCATACCTGAGTTTTTTGCTTTGAAGGCTTGCATATGTAGGTGGAGCATGATAGGGCAGGATAGTAAACTACAGTAGCTGCTTTATATTTAGCCTTAACTAATATCTACGCATGAATGCCAACAGGTAAAGCTGTAGGTTTTGAATAGGCCAAACTGCAACCTGTGCTTTTATCGAAGATGAGTTAACTGAAAAGAAATGTAGTCAGCATGTCCAGAATGGTGTTGTAATCAACTCAGTATTACGGTAACTGAAGTTGAGAATGGCTGCAAATGTAAAAGTGTAACTACTAAATTATAAGCAAATGTTAGAAACTACAGCAACCACATTTAAGCATGTTAGCTACCTCTGGGACGAGGCTGAGGCCTCTAAGCTGGCGGGGGATGAAGTAGGTTTACTGATCTACAGGTCAAACTTGCTGGGTGCGGACCTCAGGCTGACTAACTACGGCGGGGGCAATACCTCCTGCAAAGTCATGGCCAAAGACCCGCTTACGGGACAGGATGTAGAGGTAATGTGGGTGAAAGGGTCGGGAGGCGACCTGGGCACGCTGAAACGCAGCGGGCTGGCCGCCCTGTACGTGGACCGCCTGCGGAGCCTGAAGAACGTGTACCGCGGCATTGAGCACGAAGACGAGATGGTGGAGCTGTTTAACCATAGCATCTTCGACCTAAGTTCAAAGGCACCGTCCATTGACACGCCCCTGCACGGTTTCCTGCCCTTCAAGCACATCGACCACCTGCACCCCGACGCGGCCATCGCCATTGCGGCGGCAAAGAACGGTAAAAAGATAACGGAGGAACTCTTCAGCGGCACCATCGGGTGGGTGGATTGGCAACGTCCGGGCTTTGACCTGGGTCTGCAGCTGCGCCAGTGCCTGGACGAGAACCCAGGCATCAGGGGCATCATGCTAGGCTCGCACGGCTTGTTTACCTGGGGCGACACCGCTTATGAAAGCTACGTTAACACACTAGAGGTGATAGAACGCTGCGCAGAGTACCTGGAAGGTAACATCGGCAAGAAACACCCTGTGTTCGGAGGTGCTAAAATTGAAAGCTTAGGGGAAGCAGACCGAAGAAAGCAGGCTGCTGCGCTTGCGCCAATATTGCGTGGCTTCTGTTCGAGTGAGCGCCACATGGTAGGCCATTTCACAGATGATGCCCGCGTGCTGGAGTTCATCAACTCTAATGATCTTGACAGGCTCGCACCGATGGGCACTAGCTGCCCCGACCATTTTCTACGCACCAAGATCAGCCCGCTGGTGCTGGACTTAAAACCAGATGAGGACCTGTCAGACGTGAAGGCGCTGAAAGAACGGCTTGCGCCAGCCTTCAAGGCTTACCGCCAGATGTACGCCGACTATTACGAAAAACATAAGCATTCGAACAGCCCAGCCATCCGCGATAAGAACCCCGTGATCATCCTGTACCCAGGTGTGGGCATGTTCTCTTTTTCTAAAGATAAACAGACCACCCGTGTAGCCTCTGAGTTTTACATCAACGCGATCAACGTGATGAAAGGCGCCGAGGCTATTTCGGAGTATACTTCGCTGCCGCGGCAGGAGGCTTTTGATATTGAGTATTGGCTGTTGGAAGAGGCAAAGCTGCAGCGCATGCCTAAACCGAAGGCGCTGTCGGGTAGAATTGCCCTAATAACAGGCAGCGCGGGCGGTATAGGCAAAGCAATTGCCAAAAAGTTTGTGGAGGAAGGTGCTGTTGTGGTGCTTAACGACATGAACGAGGAGCGATTGGAGGGCGCCGGCGCAGAGTTTAAGGCGGCCTACGGTAAGGACTCCTATACGACGGCGGTGTTGGACGTGACTAAAGCCGACCAGATACAGGCAGCCTTTGACGCAGCTGCCCTTGCCTTTGGGGGCGTCGATATCATAGTTAACAATGCGGGCCTATCCATTTCCAAGTCGATAGAGGACCATACCGAGAAGGATTGGGACCTACTGTACGACGTGTTGGTGAAGGGGCAGTTTATGGTGACGCAGGCAGCTGTGGAGGTCATGCGCAAACAAGATATCGGCGGCGATGTACTCAACATCGTGAGCAAAAACGCGCTGGTGTCAGGTCCGAATAATGCGGGTTACGGCTCTGCTAAGGCGGCGCAGTTACATTTGAGCAGGCTGAACGCAGCAGAACTTGGTGACGACAGCATTCGCGTGAATACGGTGAATCCTGATGCCGTAATCAGTGACAGTAACATCTGGGCAGGCGGCTGGGCCGAAGGACGTGCCAAAGCATATGGGGTGAAGGTAGAGGAACTGCCTACTTTTTATGCGAAACGTACTCTGCTGAACCAGATTATTTTGCCTGAGGATATTGCCAACGCCTGCTTCGCTTTCGTGGGAGGTTTACTAAGCAAGTCGACGGGAAATGTGCTGAATGTGGATGGCGGTGTAGCCATGGCTTTTGTAAGGTAATGAAAGTCTCCTTCAAAGCAGAACAACAAAAAAAATATCAAACAGAAGAACACGAGTTTCATGCAGATAGGTAAGTATAAAATTCAGGAGTATAATCAGGAGCAGTCACAGGAGCATAGCCGCAGGTTTGAGTTTACCGCCTCGTCTGTTAAAGGAGTGGAGAGTGTGCTTCAGAAGCTGGTTGATTTCCAGGTGGCCATCCCCAGTTGGGCTTTGGGTACGGGGGGCACACGCTTCGGGCGTTTTCCTGGAGGTGGCGAGCCGCGAAGCCTGGAGGAGAAGATAGAGGATGTGGCCTTGCTGCACCAACTGAACGCCTCCAGCGGTGCTGTTTCACTGCATATTCCTTGGGACATTCCCACGAACGCCTCCAGTATAAAAGCCTTGGCTGCACAGTACGGGCTGCGCTTCGATGCAATGAACTCGAATACTTTCCAGGACCAGCCAGAGCAGGAAAAAAGCTATAAGTTCGGTTCAATGCAGCACGTAGACAAAGCGGTGCGCAAGCAGGCCATCGAGCACAATATTGAAGTAATAAAGTATGGTGTGGAACTGGGCTCAGAGTCACTGACGGTGTGGCTTTCTGACGGCTCCAGTTTTCCTGGGCAGCTGAACTTCAGAAAAGCCTTTCAGAACACACTAGAGAGCCTGCAGGAAGTATATGCCGCCCTGCCCGATAACTGGAAGATGTTTGTAGAGTACAAGGCTTTCGAGCCGAACTTCTACTCCACCACCGTGGGCGATTGGGGGCAGTCTTTGCTGTACGCGAACAAGCTTGGCCCTAAAGCCTATACCTTAGTTGATCTGGGGCACCACCTTCCGAATGCCAACATAGAGCAGATCGTATCGCTACTGCTAATGGAGGGCAAGTTGGGCGGATTCCATTTCAACGACTCTAAGTACGGAGACGATGACCTGACGGTGGGCAGTATCAAGCCTTACCAACTATTCCTGATCTTTAATGAGCTGATAGAGGGGATGGATGCCAGGGGAATGGAGCACGCCACGGATTTGGGCTGGATGATAGACGCCTCGCACAATGTAAAGGACCCGCTGGAGGATCTGCTGCAGTCGGTAGAAGCCATTATGATCGCCTACGCCCAGGCGTTGCTGGTGGACCGCAAGGCACTGGCAGAGGCGCAGCAGGAAAACGATGTGGCCCGCTGCCAGGAGATACTACAAGAGGCTTATCGTACCGATGTCCGTCCGCTGGTAGCCGAGGCGCGTCTGCGGTCAGGTGCTGCTTTGAAGCCCCTGCAACTGTTCCGTGAGCTGAAAGTAAGAGAAAATCTGATAAATGAACGTGGTCTAAAGACTGTGGCTACAGGACTGTAAGATGGCAGGAACACCAGTCATAGCGGTATTCGATGTAGGAAAGACGAACAAGAAACTGTTTCTCTTTGATGAGAACTACAGGATCGTGTTTGAGCGCGCCGCACGGTTTACGGAGACGGTAGACGAGGACGGGGAGCCATGTGAAAACCTGGAGAGCCTCCGACTGTCGGTATTCGACTCCCTGCACGAGGTGTTCAGGCGCCCCGAGTTCGACCTGAAGGCGGTGAATTTCTCCACCTACGGGGCCAGCCTCGTGTATCTGAACAAAGACGGAAGGCCGCTAACGCCGCTCTACAACTACCTAAAAGCCTATCCTGAGAATCTGAAAAAGAAGTTTTACGATACTTACGGCGGAGAGGGAAAGTTCTCGAAAGAGACAGCCTCGCCTGTGTTGGGTAGCCTGAACTCAGGTATGCAGCTTTATCGCATTAAACACGAGAGGCCAGCGCTGTACAAACAGATAGCTTATGCCTTGCATCTGCCTCAGTACATGAGCTACCTGGTTACGGGCAAGTGCTTTACAGATATCACTAGTATCGGCTGCCACACAAACCTGTGGGACTTCCAGAAGAACGATTACCACGAGTGGGTGAGGAGAGAGGGAATCATTGACAAACTGGCTCCCATTGCCCCTGCCGATGAGGCAGTCTGCGCCGCCTTCCCTGGAAACGGTTATAAGGTGGGCATTGGCCTGCACGATAGCTCTGCTGCTCTTATCCCGTACCTGGTGAACTTCCATGAGCCTTTCGTACTGATCTCCACGGGTACTTGGTGCATTAGCCTGAATCCTTTCAACACAACGCCCTTAACGGAAGAAGAACTGCAGCAGGACTGCCTGAGCTTTATGCAGTACAAAGGCAGACCTGTGAAAGCCTCGAGGTTCTTCGGAGGATATGAGCATGAGCAGCAGGTGAAACGCATCGCGGAGCACTTCAACCAGAACACCGCGCGCTATAAGTCTATACCTTTTGACGCTGAGATTATTACGAAGCTCCAGCTAAGGCAAGAGCTGTTGTCACAGGCGGAGCCTGAAAAAGGTCTGCTGAAGGAGTCGCTGTTTGCGCAGCGGGACCTTACTTCTTTCGCATCGGATACAGAGGCCTACCACCAGTTCATCCTCGATCTGGTGACGCAGCAGGTGGCCTCCACGCAGCTTGTGCTGGAGGGCTCTGATGTGAAGCGGATCTTTGTGGACGGCGGCTTCAGTAAGAATGCCATCTATATGAACCTGCTAGCATCCTTTTATCCAGAAAAAGAAGTTTTTGCCGCCTCTATGGCACAGGCCACGGCCATCGGTACCGCCTTGGCCATTCACAGGCACTGGAACACCAAGCCATTGCCAAACGACATCATCGAACTAAAATACTATGCGGTAACGCACGACGCTAAAATATGACGGTAGGTCTTTTTATACCTTGTTATGTAGATCAGTTTTACCCTAATGCAGCCATTGCCACCCTGGAGCTGCTTGAAAAGCTGGGTGTGCGGGTGGTGTACCCGCCAAGGCAGACGTGTTGCGGCCAACCCATGGCCAACTCTGGGTTCGAGCACCTCACAAAAGAGAGCAACGATCTTTTCATCAAAAATTTTAAGGAGTTTGATTATATAGTGGCCCCCT
Organism: Pontibacter harenae; assembly: GCF_020907245.1. Taxonomy (GTDB): domain Bacteria; phylum Bacteroidota; class Bacteroidia; order Cytophagales; family Hymenobacteraceae; genus Pontibacter; species Pontibacter harenae. The sequence goes on from NZ_JAJJWH010000052.1 coordinate 5,641, forward strand.
CGGGCAGCTGTGTGCTGCACATGAAAGAACACCTGCACTCAGACAGGTATCCTGCCGAGGCAAAAGCTATTCAGGGTAAAGTGTATGAGCTGATCGAGTTTCTGACTGACGTGTTGCAGGTAGAGAATCTGCAGGCACGCTTTCCGCACAAGGTCGGTCTGCACCAAAGCTGCCACGGGCAGCGGGGCCTAAAGCTTGCCTCCATGACGGAGTTGGTTGCGCCCGCCTTCTCCAAACCTGAGCAGTTGCTGCGTATGGTGGAAGGGCTGGAGTTAGTGGAGCTTACCCGCAAAGACGAGTGCTGCGGCTTTGGGGGGACTTTTTGCGTAGCAGAGGAAGCCGTGTCCGTAAAAATGGGAAAAGATAGAGTGGCCGACCACCTGCAGCACGAGGCCGCCTACATTACAGGAGCCGATATGAGCTGCCTGATGCACATGGAGGGAATTCTCCGGAGGCAGAAAAGCAATGTGAAGGTGCTGCATATCGCCGAGATACTAAACGCACAGGAGCTATGAAAGAGACAGAAGACCATGCCACCCTGGCTGAGGCGTTCAATGCAGACGAGCCCAGGGTAAACTGGCACGACGAAACACTATGGTTTATCCGACAAAAGCGAGACAAAGCTGCTCATACGATACCTGATTGGGAGCTGCTGCGCGAGACGGCTTCACAAATTAAGCATAACGTACTCTCGAACCTGCACGATTACCTGTTGCAGTTCGAGGCTAATGCCAAGGCAAACGGCATAATTGTGCATTGGGCAGCCGATGCAGCCGAGCACAATCAGATCGTGCACGCCATCCTGCAGAAGCACGGAGTGGACCGCATAGTGAAAAGCAAGTCGATGCTGACGGAGGAATGCCATCTGAACGAGTATTTGGCAGAGCACGGTATAGAGGTGATAGACTCTGACCTGGGGGAGCGCATTGTGCAGTTGGCCAAGGAGCCGCCTAGCCATATCGTGCTACCCTGCATCCACAAGAAAAAAGAGGAGATAGGGGACTTGTTCCACGAGCACTTGGGCACTGCGCCTGGCGTTTCTGATCCGCAGGTGCTTACGGAGGCAGCCAGGCAGCACCTGCGAGAAACTTTTCTGACTCGCCGCGCCGCGCTGACAGGCGTTAACTTTGCCGTGGCCGAGACAGGTGAGTTCGTTATCTGCACAAACGAGGGCAATGCCGATATGGGTGCGCACCTGGCAGACGTGCACATTGCCTGCGTGGGTATTGAGAAAATCATACCTAAGCGGGAACACCTGGGGGTATTTCTTCGGCTATTAGCCAGAAGTGCCACGGGGCAACCCATTACTACTTACTCCAGCCATTTTAAAAAACCACGCGAGGGGCATGAACTGCACCTGGTGTTCGTTGATAACGGCCGAAGTACACAACTGGGCAGAGAGGACTTCCGAAACTCCCTCAAATGCATTCGTTGCGGTGCCTGCATGAATACCTGCCCTGTGTACAGAAGAAGTGGAGGCCACAGCTACCATGCCGCTGTGGCAGGACCGATTGGCGCTATACTTGCGCCCAACCTCGACATGAAGAAAAACGCGGACCTACCCTTTGCCTCTACCCTGTGCGGCTCTTGCTCCAACGTCTGCCCCGTGAAGATTGATATACACCAGCAGCTCTATAAATGGCGGCAAGTGATTGTGCAGGAGGGGTATGCGGATAGGAAGAAAACGATGGGCATGAAAGCGATGACACAGACTTTTGCCTCGCCTTCAACTTTTAAACTGGCAGGCAAGGCAGGCCGATGGTTTATGCGTAACGTGCCTTTTGTACTGAATAATAAAATGAACCCCTGGTATAAGCAGCGTGAGATGCCAGAGCCTCCAAAAGAATCATTTGGAGAGTGGTATTTAAGAAACAGGAAAAAAACAGATGAGTAGCAGAGACAGTATACTGGCCACCGTTGCCAGAAACCAGCCAGCAGGTTTACCCTTGCCCGTAGTCCCTTCCTTCGTTTTAGAGGAGGAGGATCTGGTGGAGAAGTTCACTAATGTGGCCGTCGGTATTGGTAGTAAGGTGTTTCGGGTGAAAAGTTTGGAAGAGGTGAAGCAGGTGCTCCTGGAGGAGCATGGAACCTCTGGCAGGATTATTTCTTCTTTTCCGCAGTTTTCAGCTATAGCCGAAACTGCTATAGCTCCAGATGTGGACCCGCATTCCCTGGCGGATGTTCACCTGGCCGTGCTGCCTGCCCAGCTCGGTGTGGCTGAAAACGGAGCTCTGTGGGTGACAGATGCACAGTTGCCGTTGCGGGTACTGCCTTTTATCTGTCAGCACCTGGCGCTGGTGGTTCCACAGCAAAGTATAGTTCCTCTTATGCAACAGGCTTATGAGGTGATAGGGGTTCAGGACTATGGCTTCGGTACCTTCATAGCAGGCCCTTCCAAGACAGCCGATATCGAGCAGTCGCTGGTGCTGGGTGCACACGGAGCCAGAACGTTGTCCATTTTTTTATACTATCAAACACAAGATAAAAGGTTGATTTTCTAAAATGAGTGATAGGCTGTTCTTTAGCAGATGTCTATTACATAAGATTTGTATAGACCACTATCAAATCAACTTTGACTAACAGAACCTAGTTATTGTACAGTCAGTTGGTCCAACGCCAGCCCCCTTAATTCCCCCCATTATCATTAAGCACTTAGAATGCCTCTCAGGCAGTAAGCTTTAAGAAATCCAATGATCTAAATTTTCCCATTAGAAGAACTGTCTCCGACTTGATTGCTATAGTAAAAGCATTAATTCTCTTCTGAAAATTGACATCTAGGACTAGATGCCCATCCACAATGCCGCTATATATACTTTTGAAAGCTTAAAAGTTCTCTATTTTTTTATGTGAACTAGGAGAGCTTTATTCTATCTGGATAAGCGGAAAACATTTTTCATTCCTTCAAAAGTACACACCCTCTGCTCTTATGAGCTTAGCTGAAATTAATATTGTATAGCATAAACGTTATGTAGTATTTTACGTTATATCTGAATATTCTAGTGAGTAATCAAATATTATAGAAGGGATTGGTGTATTTTTATCAGTTTTAGTATAGATTGTACTATATGGAGGTTTATGCTTGCTGCATTATAAAAAAGCTTGCTTCCACTCAACTAAGCAAGTGTTTTGCCTGTTTTACCTTTCCCTTTATGTCTAGGCTAAAGCAATAGGTAACCGAGATAGCTGATAAAATCTTAAAGAATATAATTAAAAAGGTTTTTGGTTAAATAAAATAATTAATTACCTTACAGAACGGTGAGTGATTAACTAATCACTTTATAGAAATGTCGATCAAAGGATAAATTTTTTTTCATCGTTGTGCAATCGATTGCTCAAGTGGTAACATGAGTAGTTAGGTACTAGATGAACTAGATAGAACTCCTTTATACAGTGCCTGAAAACAAATAATTATTTATCCTTATATTTTAAGTTAACTCTATGGAACTTCTAGACAGAATTGATGCTACATCCGCCACTCCGAAGTACTTACAGGTAGTGAATGCAGTTATTGCAGATATAGAGGCAGGAATACTAAAGGTGGGAGAACGTGTTCCATCCATCAACGAAACGAGTGAGATGTATTATTTGTCTCGTGACACGATAGAGAAAGCTTATAGAGTACTTCGTAAAAAAGGGGTGATCAGTTCCGTTAAAGGCAAAGGGTGTTATATCAGTAAAACTTTTTGCGCAGATAAAATACGTGTGCTGCTACTGTTTAATAAACTTAGTGCATATAAAAAAGCTGTTTACTATTCTATTCTTAATACTTTAGGTGAGGATGCTGTCGTAGATTTACACATTCATCATTTTGATGGTAAACTCTGCGAAAATCTCATAAAGGAGAGTGTCGGTAAATACAATTATTATGTTATCATGCCTCATTTTACGTCTAATGTAGAGGCTGCTACCCAGATAATTAATACAATTCCGCAAGAGAAACTCGTGCTGCTAGATAAGAATATTGAGAGCTACAAGGGGAATTGTGCTGCAGTTTACCAGGATTTTGAACGCGATGTTAGAAATGCGCTGCATTCAGGCAAGGACTTGTTGAGCAAGTATAATAAATTTGTTTTAGTTTATCCTAAAGATGTAGCCTACCCTATAGAAATTGTGAAAGGCTTTCGCCATTTCTGCAGAGAAATTTCGATGGAGCATTCGGTGGTGAAATGTGTACATGAAGAGCCTCTTGCCAAAGGCACTGCTTATATAGTTCTGGAAGAGTCGGATTTGGCTAACATGATTGAGGAAGCCCGTGCAAAAGGTTTGACTTTAGGTAAAGATGTAGGTTTGATATCTTATAATGACACTCCTTTGAAGAAAATTCTTGACGATGGCATTACGGTAATTTCTACAGACCATGAGCGTATGGGCGAAACCGCGGCCTATCTGATGAAACACAAACTGAGAGAAAAAATCCATAACCCTTTCACGCTGATCCGAAGAAATTCCTTGTAATTAGTTTTTTAAAACTGCTTCTGTTGCCCTATTAATTTACAATGATAACCAAAAGCCCTTCTGCCTAATAAGACAGAAGGGCTTTTGGTTTATGTGCCCCAGGTTCTTTTGTTATAAACAAAAGAACCTGGGGCGTTTTTTATTCAATGCTGGCCTTCGCTTGTTTCTGTTTGTTCATCCAGAATGGTGCTGTTAGAAACCATGACAGGGCACCTGCCAACATAAGTGTTTTATGAAGCTCTGGTTCAATAGTCCCTGAAAACACAAGGAAAGATGGCACCACTGTTAGGGCCAGGCCAATGTAAGATATGATTTTGAGTATGACTTGCATAAGCTATAAGACGTTAGAAATTGATGAATTAGGCTAGAATGAACTTGCTGAGACTTTAACCTCAAGTGGTTGGGTTACTTTTTTCTGGTACAGCTTGCTTAGCACAATATAAAGTGTAGCGGCTATAAACCAACCAGGTAGCCCTAAGAAGAAAATTTCTATGCCTTGGTAAAAGTTAAGGAAAAGACACAGGAGCAACGTTGCCACCCACGTTATAGCCGCCGCTGCATTAAAAGGCGATTTTACCATGCTGGCATAGTTGCTTCGGAGGCCAAGCTTTGGGATAATATAAAAATCAATAAAAATGATGGCTCCCATAGGCATAAGGACTAAACCATACAGCGCAACAAAGTCCAGTAGCCGCATAACAAGAGCAGGAAACAGAGCCGCAACAGTTGTTACCAGGCCAACGAGCAACGTAACTTTCCATCTCTTAACATTAGGTACAATAGACTGTATGGCCAAGCCTGCGCGGTAGATGGTAGGGTTGGCCGTTGTCCAGCCCGCTATCATAACACATATAGCACCTGCTATACCAGCACTGTTGAAAGCGATCGGGCCTGGTGTAACTTCTCCGCTTGCAGCAGCCACTAAAACACCAGAGGCAATCCAGGCCATTACGTGGCCTATAAACATACCTGTTGTGGAGGCAAAGCCGTATTGCCATTTTCTGGCATATCTTAGTATTGAAAGATCTCCCATGCCAATGTGCATTGCCATGTTAGCAAACCAGGCGAAGAAAGTAACATGCCAGAAGGTGAACTTGCTGAACCCTTCTACAGGAACGCCATTCCAAATGCGTGTCTGGGCAACTTCCCAAAAGCTTCCGAAAGAGGTGATGCCGAGTTGGGGCATAACGGCAAAGGCAGCCGCAATAAATACCAGAATCATCCATGGAGCACAGATGTTGGCAAACTTAGATATCTGCTCGTAACCCAGAATGGCTACGACAGTAATTACTGCTCCTACCAAAAACACCGTTGCCATCCAGCCTACGCTGGTAGGGTACATGTCATCTAAACCTGGCATAGCAATGTTGAAAGGGATGCCAACCGCAGTTGCTGCAACCGCTATCATGGAGCCCGCTAAAAAGCAGAACATTAATGCATTTACAATATTATATCCAGAAACCAGATATCTGCCGCAGATCTTCTCTAACTGATAGTAAAGCGTGAGCCGCACTTTAACGGCTATAGGTGCACAAAGTATAGCCCAGCTTAAAATAGCCAATAGATTGCCTACCAGCAAACCTAAAAAAAGATCAGGAGCGCTAACGCCATGCACAACAAACAAAGGACCAATCACGAACTCTGTTCCTGCTGTGTGTTCACCAGCATACATGCCGATAAAGCTTTTCAGGCCTTTCAGTTTATGTTCCGGAACAGGCTCTCTTTCATATTCATTAATGGAGTCTAGCTGCTTGGCGAGGGATGTCTTCATTTTCTGGCTTCTGTTTAATTATTAAATCTGGTTGGAAGCTGCCGCAGTACAAGAGGCAACTTCATGCTTATAGTAATTTATGAATATAATTTCAAATCTGTATAATCACTCTTTGTTTATTGAGTGTTTATTCACTTTTTTAGTGACTGGTGTGAAAAATATTCAATACTGATTAAATAAGTATCCAGTAGTGTCCTGTATCGGTGTAGGAAATTATTTTATAACTGCTGCTGCAATAGCTTTAAAAGCAGGATGATATGGTGTGCATAGCTTTTGTAAGGTCTTGTACTTTATATATATATATATATATATATATATTCCAGAAGCACAATTGAAGTGAGGTTTGCCTCATCGGACCTGACAGTGCAGGATGGCTGTATCGGCAGTAGTGTCTATTTTTAATCTGTGCCTTTACCTTAAGCAATAGCTTAGGCTTTTTCTGTTGAGTAGGATTGATAAAACTCCTGTATCTGAACAAGCAAAGGGCTATAATTAAAAGATAAAACTTATGACGATTTATACCTTCAGAATTGTAGTTGCTCTGTTAGTTGTGTTTCAGGTGCTCTCTTTACCTGTGGCGGCGCAAACTTCGGTAGGAAACTATCAATCAGGTTTTCGTAAGCAGGGAAATGAGATACTTTTCACTAATGCCAATGCTGACGTAAAATTGGAGTTTATTACACCTGACATATTTCGTGTTAGGGCAAGTTGGAACAGACAGTTTCAGCCGAATGAACCTTATATGGTCGTGCAGTACGATTGGCCAGCGGTAGCGGTACAGACAGCAGAGTTAACTGATCATTTTCTGCTTAAGACGGATAAGCTTCACCTTAAAGTACATAAAGCACCTTTTAAAGTAGAGGTTTTTACAGCTGATGGAAAGCTTCTTTCTGCTGATGCCACTTCTGGTAACTGCGGTGGTTTGGCTAAAAACGGAGAAGCAGTTGAAGTAACAAAGCAACTGTTGCCTGATGAGCATTTCTTTGGCTTTGGCGAACGAATGGACTTCCTGGACCAACGGAACAAGAAACTAAAGATGAATGTAGGCAGGGGGCAAGGTCTGCCGCACCATGTAGGAGCCTATAATGTGCTGGAAGCAAACTATTCGCCAGTGCCTTTCTTTATGAGTACCCGTGGCTACGGTACTTTCTTTCATACAGCCTACCCTACGGAGTGGGATATGGGCATGAGCAACTCCGATAGCTATAGTTTTAAAGCAGAGGGCGGAGAACTGGACTACTATTTCATGTATGGACCAACTTTTGGCTCGCTACTTGGCAGTTATACTTCCCTTACTGGTAAGTCGCCGCTTTTGCCTGCGTTTGCACTTGGCCTGCATGTGGGAACCTACAGCGGCGGCACCTGGGGCCACGAAGCCGAAACATCCGATAAATATGTAGTGGAACTGGGGCGGAAGTTCAGAACATACGGTATACCTGCCGATATCCTGCACCTGGATTCTACCTGGCGCATATTTGGGAAGCAGGGAGGCAAAGGAGCTACCTCTTTTGAATGGCGCCCGACTTTCCAAAACCCAAAGGGCATGTTCGACAGCCTGTATGCCATGAACTTTAAAATGATCAGGCTGCACCTGCGCCCACGCTTCGATAACGGAAATCAGTTAAACCTGCTGGCAATGGCGCAGGAAAAAGGCTTTGTTTATCCAGAGCAGAACAGCCCTGGCGAATTTGTTAATTTCTTTGATCAAAATGCGGTAAACTGGTGGTGGGAGAATGGTGTGAAAAGAATCGCAGACGAGGGTGCGATGTTTCTAAAAACGGATGAAGGCAGTGCTTTTGGTGGCCTCGCCAACGAAAGTGAAAAAGTGGGTCCGACTGGGGAGGATATCAAGTGGAAGCATAATATTTTTCCAGTTATCTACACAAAAGCTTCTTTTGAAAAATTTCAGGAGCATAATGGCATACGAGGTATGGCCCACACCAGGGAAGGTTATGCGGGTATTCAGCGCTACCCATTTATATGGGCTGGCGACTGGCCGAGCGAATGGCAGTATTTTGCACCTGTTATTAAAGCAGGGCTCAATATCGGCTTGTCTGGTGTCAGCAACTGGTCGCATAATATGGGTGGCTTTGAGCATGTTGCCGATCCAGAATTATACATACGCTGGGTACAATTTGGTATGTTCAGCCCCATTGCGCACTTGCTGGGCATGGAGCACCCAACCTATAAGGAGCCCTGGAACTATGGCGAGGATGCCTTACGTAACTTTAAGAAGTACGATTTGCTGCGTTACCGTCTGATCCCGTACATGTACAGCAATGCCTATATTAACCATACTACTGGTGTGCCGCTTATGCGTGCGCTGGTACTGGAGCATCAGGACGACCCGAATGTATATGATGTGGCGGATCAGTACTTGTTTGGGAATAACCTGTTAGTGAACCCAGTTACAACAAAAGGAGCTAAAACGCGAACAGTTTACCTGCCAGAAGGCACCTGGTTCGATTACTGGACGGGCAAGCAGTATAGTGGTAGGCAGTATGTGCATGTACTTACACCGTTGGACACCATTCCAATCTTTGCCAAAGGGGGCGCAATCATCCCGATGCAGCCTGAAATGAAATACTACGGAGAGAAGCCGGTGAACACCATTACGCTAGATGTTTTCCCCTTCGGTTCTTCCAGGTTCGAGCTTTACGAGGATGATGGAAAAAGCCTGAACTATAAGCAAGGCGACTATGCCCTTACAGAAATCAGTTCCATCCTCTCTGACGCTGGTTTAGAACTAGCCATTCAAAAGCCAAAAGGCAAGTATAAAGTGCCAGCGCATAACTACCTGACCAAAGTACATTGGAACAAGGCTAAAGCTCCAGCAAGCATCACTGAAAATGGGAAGAAAGTTTCTGCTGTGGCAAACGCAGTTGCCCTGGAAAATGGAGCAGGCTGGTACTACGATTCTCAAAGTAACCTTCTGTGGATTAAGACAAAACGTTCTAATAAGGACGATATAAAGCTGACAGTTAAGCTATAGATATGTTAGCTTTAGTAATTTTTATAAAGAGGGGAAGGTTCTATACTGTTTCGTTTAGAAGATGCATTTGTTTAACAGTGTAGTAGAGAACATTCTCTTAATGAAAACATCAAAAAATAACCCAAGCTTATGCAGCGATTTGCTTTTAAAATGAAGTTAAAGCCTGGTTGCGAGGCAGAGTATAAAAAGCGGCACGATGAAATATGGCCTGAGCTGGCGCAGCTCTTAAAAGATGCTGGTGTAAGTGATTATGCTATTTTTTTAGATGAAGAAACCAACACGCTCTTTGCGGTGCAAAAGCAAAATGGCGCTTCTTCACAGGATTTAGGAAGTACAGCGATTGTGCAGAAATGGTGGGCTTACATGGCTGATATCATGGAAACTAATCCAGATAATTCCCCTGTAAGTGTTCCTTTAAAAGAAGTGTTTTACCTGGCGTAAAGCGCTAGTGCGTTGGCAAACAGCTCTTGAGTGAAATACTCCCGTTCTGCCGATGATCAAATATTACAAGCTCTCAAACTCATGATGCATAAAAAAAAGTCTTTTACTGCGCTTGCCCTGTGTGTTGTTCTGCTAACAAACTGCCGCCAACCACAGGCATCTGACACTATTGCTGAAACAGCTGTAGCCAAGCAAAGCCAAAATGCAGCTGTCTGGCCTGAAGTGAAAAAAGAGGCTCGACCATGGACTCGCTGGTGGTGGATGGGTAGTGCAGTAGATGAGCAGAATATCGAAAAGCTGCTGAAGGAATATGCTGCGGCAGGCATCGGAGGTGTGGAGATAGCGCCTATTTACGGAGCTATGGGGCACGAGAGCAGGTACATCGACTTCCTTTCTCCGAAGTGGATGGACATACTGAATTTTACAACGCAGAAAGCGGGTGAGTTTGGTATGACAGTAGACATGACACAAGGTACTGGCTGGCCCTTTGGTGGTCCGCAGGTGAAACCAGAACATGCTGCCTCAAGGCTGATTGTGCAGACCTATAACCTGAAAGGAGGGAAGTCGCTTCAGGAAAACATCATTGTTAAGGATGCGAAGCAACGTGAAGTAGGCGCAACGCTAGCGGCTGTAATGGCTTACAGCGACAAAGGCGATGTGCTGAATTTAACCGACAAAGTAATGCCTAGCGGAAAGTTGAATTGGATACCGAAAACAGGAAACTGGACACTGTATGCCGCCTTCAATGGCAAAACAAGGCAGATGGTAAAAAGAGCTGCTCCTGGAGGGGTGGGCTATACGTTGAACCACCTTTCAGAAGATGCAGTAGAGGCATATTTAGATCGTTTTGATAGTGCGTTTGAAAACCAGAACTATGGCGTAAGAGCTTTTTATAACGATAGCTATGAAGTATACGGGGCTGATTGGTCGCCAGCTTTTTTTGAGGAGTTTCAGAAACGAAGGGGCTATGACCTGCGCTTATACCTGCGTGAGTTAGTGAGTGAAGCACATACCGAAACGGTTGCCCGTCTAAAATCGGATTATCGCGAAACCATGGGCGAAATGCTCCTCGACAACTTCTACAAGCCCTGGAATGCATGGGCGCACCAGCGTAACAGCATCACTAAAAACCAAGCACATGGTTCACCTGGCAACTTGCTGGACCTGTATGCTGCAGTAGATATACCAGAATGCGAAACCTTCGGTTCCAGCTACTTTCCGATTCCAGGCCTGCGCCGCGACAGCGCCGATGTTAGAAACGTAGATCCTGATCCGATCATGCTCAAGTTTGCTTCTTCGGCGGCGCATGTTTCAGGTAAAAATCTTGTTTCCAGCGAAACCTTTACCTGGCTCGGAGAGCATTTTAAAACTTCTTACTCGCAAATGAAGCCAGAGGTAGAACAGGTGTTCCTTTCTGGTGTAAATCATGTTTTTTACCACGGTGTTACCTATTCACCTGAAGATGTGGCCTGGCCAGGATGGCTTTTTTATGCTTCGCTTAACTTAACGCCAGCCAATAGTCTGTGGCCGCAGTTCAGCGGGTTTAACAACTACATTACACGAGTGCAGTCGGTGCTGCAAGCTGGTAAATCAGACAACGAAATACTGGTTTACTGGCCTATATATGATGTGTGGAGCAAGCCAGAAGGGATGGAAATGCTCATTAAAGTACATGATATTGATGAATGGCTACACCCGACCCAGTTCTACAAGCAGTCAAAGAAGCTGATGGAGGCAGGTTATTCACTAGACTTTGTTTCTGATAAAATGCTGCAGGACGCGAGTGTGGAGAATGGGCAGATCATGACCGCTGCAACGGCTCCATCGCATAAAGTGTTGGTTATCCCGCAGAGCAGGTATATGTCGGTTGCTACGTTTGAGCGAATAATTAAATTAGCGAACGAAGGTGCAACTGTTATTGTAGAAGAGTTACCTGCCGATGTGCCTGGCCTGCATGAACTGGAAGCAAGAAGGCAGCGGCTAAATCAACTAAAGCAGTCTCTTACTTTTACAGATGCTGGCAGCGGAACCAGGCAAATGAAAACAGGAAAAGGAGAGATTATACTTTCAGAAAATGTGCAGCAAGCGCTGGCAGACAAAGGTATACAGCGAGAAGCTTTAGCCGATACAGGACTTAAGTTTACACGGCGTCAGATTGACGGCGGCAAATACTATTATCTGGTCAACCATACTCCTAACACCATAGACACGACCATTCCTTTGAACATTGCTGCAGCTTCGGTTGTGCTGATGGATCCACAAAGCGGCAACACGGGACTAGCTATTTCCTCAACAGAAAAAGATAAAACGAATGTACGGGTGCAGATGAAATCGGGCGAGGCTTTGGTTCTTCGTGCTACCACAAACCAAACGCCTGGCCTGTTGGCGTGGAAGTACCTTGAGAATGCAGGTGCTCCCACAGAAGTAAAAGGCGATTGGGCCCTGCGCTTTATAAAAGGTGGTCCCGAACTGCCTGCCGAACAAAAGCTGACTCAGCTAAAATCCTGGACAGAGCTGCCAGACAAAAAGGCGGAAGCGTTCTCGGGTACAGGTGAATATACCATCACTTTTGATCTTCCTTCTAAAAACGCAGATGAGTATGTGCTTGACTTAGGGAAAGTAAATGAAAGTGCCAATGTATGGATCAATGGGCAAGAAGTAGGTGTGTTATTTGGCATCCCGTTTCAGGCAAGAGTGGGGCAGTACCTGAAGCCTGGAAAAAATACGCTCAAAGTTCAGGTGGCTAACCTGATGGCTAACCGCATTAGAGACATGGACCAGAAGAAAATTGAGTGGCGGAAGTACCATGAGATAAACTTCGTGAACATTGACTACAAACCGTTTGATGCCTCGGTATGGAAACCTATGCCGTCAGGTCTTCTTGGTCCAGTAACCATTAGGCCTTACAGTACAACCTCTACAAGCGTAGTAAGTGCTCTGAAGGATTAATGTTGCTTGAGATTGCTGTTACTGTTTGAGTATAACTATACTTGGCAGAACAAGATAAGGGTTTTAGAAAGCAGCCAACAGCTTCAATAGTTGTTGGCTGTTTTCATAATCAGGCAGTGGTAACTGAATGCTTCTGTAAAAAAGGCTTAATGCATTATTGCATCGCCTGCTAAGAAAGAACTCTTTTGGTGGTGCATGTAGTAAGTTATTAGAGCTGGCAGTCCTTTATCGAAGATTTGCAAATGTTTTTTCTCTTTATAATTGCTTTATTCTCAAAGAGGATTTATTTCCATTGAAAAACTTCTTAAACGAAAGTTAATTGTTTAAATATATGATGGTTGTATAAAAGTGTGGCAGGATAGAGCAGGACGCGTCTTAAGCTGATGGTAGGTAGATTTATATATGTTTTAGTAAACCAACTTTTATACTAAAGTGCATATGTATCTAACATCATGAAGACAAGACTAAATTATGCTCACTATGTTTTTTTGGCTTTGCCCATGTTTAGCTTGGCTGGCAATACAGCACGGGCCGAAGTTAAACTTAGCCATAAAAGCATACACTTTGGCAATCTAGAAGTCCTAACTACAGCCCCGCCAGTTTTCTTCAAAAGTGCAGATAGAGACCGTTCAGAGAGGTTATTTGATGTAACCGTTACTGGAAGCATAACAGGTGACAATGGCGAGAGTTTACCTGGAGTATCCATACAGGTAAAAGGTACTACATTAGGTACTACTACAGATGTAAACGGCAACTTCACGCTAACGGTACCTGATGGCAATGCCACACTGGTTGTATCTTATTTAGGGTATATGCAGCAAGAAGTTGCTGTAAACAATCGGACGAACATAAACATTGCGCTTAAGCCAGATACAAAAGCGTTAGATGAAGTGGTGGTAATCGGTTATGGCACGGCTCAGAAAAGTGATGTCACTGGAGCTCTGTCGTCTGTAACTTCTGAGCAGATCGAGGAGATTCCGGTGCAGAATATAACACAGGCTTTACAGGGTAGGGCAGCGGGTGTCGATATTGCTACCAACAGCTTTCGCCCAGGTGCCGTGCCATCTATCCGTATCAGAGGTAACCGCTCTGTAAGCGCTTCCAACGAACCGCTTTACGTGGTAGATGGAATTCCTTTGGCTGAGGGCACTGGTATAAACGATTTCAATCCGTTGGACATCGAATCAATAGAGATTCTGAAAGATGCTTCCTCAACCGCTATCTATGGTTCTAGGGGTGCGAACGGTGTTGTGCTTATTACTACCAAAAAAGGAAGAGAAGGAAGGTTTAGCGTAAACTATGACGGGTACGTGAGTTTTGACAGTCCACTGGTGAAGCTTAATTTATTTGATGGACCAGGGTTTGCCGAACTAAGACGCGAAGCTTATAGAAACACAGGTGCTTATGCCAGTGCATATCCTGATCCTGCCTTGGATTACAATCTGTTTAGCCAGGACCCTTACCTGTGGGAATCGGTGGCAATGGGCTATGAGTGGGTTGACCTGGAAAACAGAATTCCACGCATGCGCCCCGCCACTCCAGAAGAGCAGGCTTTGTATGGTGTTAGCGAACTTCCTATCTATAACCCAGGCAATGTACGGTCTACAAACTGGCAGGATATGGCTTTGCGCGATGCAGTTACACAGAGCCATCAGATCATTATAAGAGGCGGTACCGATAAAATAAGAGCTGCTTTTTCTGCTGGTTATTTAAACCAGGAAGGACTACAGCCAGGGCAGGATTTTGAGCGATATAACACACGCATAAACCTTGACTATGATGTAGCAAGTTTCCTTACTGTTGGGGCCTCCGTAAATGCCAACGTAAACATCCAGAATTTAGGAGGAAATATCTATGGCAAGTTTATAGGGCAGCTTCCTTTAGCCGTGCCTTATGACGATGAAGGAAATGTAATTCAACTGCCTGGTGGAGACATCAATATTTTTAACCCGATACGGGATGCGGACTTAATTATAAACGAAAACCGAACGACGCGCTTTTTTGGTAGCTTTTATGGCGAAGCTAAGATAGCAGAGGGCCTTCGGTACCGCTTAAACTTTGGCCCAGACTTCAGACATACTAGGAACGGTACGTTTGAGGGTGCTCTATCCTCTAACAGGCAAGGATCTACGGCACGCGCTGTAATAGGCCAAAACCAGAACTTTACATATGTAGTTGAAAACCTTTTGTTTTACGATAAGACCTTTGGTGAGAACCATAGCTTAGGAATAACCTTACTGCAAAGTGTCCAGAAAGACAGAAACGAAGGCAGTAGCATTACAGCTTCTGATTTTCCTTACGAAAGCCAGTTATGGTATAACATAGGCTCTACAAACCAGAGTACACCAACTGCTTTTTCCAGTGGCTACTATCTCCGAACGCTTCAGTCCTGGATGGGGCGTGTAAACTATAGCTTTAAAGACCGATATTTACTTACAGTTTCTGGTCGTTATGATGGCTCCTCGGTGCTGGCCCCCGGAAATAAATGGGATTTCTTCCCATCTTTTGCCTTAGCCTGGAAAGCGCAGGAAGAAGCTTTTCTGGAAGATGTTACGTTTATTGATGAACTCAAACTGCGTGTAGGTTACGGTTCAGTTGGACAGTCTTCTATAGGTCCTTATCAAACGGGTGGCGTGCTGGCGCGTACTTCCTATGTATGGGATGAGGCACCTGCTTATGGTTATACGCCATCAGGGCAGAGGCTACCAGATCTGCGTTGGGAGAAAACGAGTACTTTGAATGCAGGACTTGATTTTGGCTTCTTTAACAGGAGAGTTACAGGTTCTGTGGAGGTTTATGAAGCAAATACAACCAACCTAATCTTACCAAGAGCACTTCCAACTGCTTCAGGCTATGCAAGTGTTCTACAGAATATAGGCGCTACCCGTAATAGAGGGGTAGAGGTGTCTTTAACTATAGATAACATTCGCTCTGTTGACGGCTTTAACTGGAGCACCGATTTCATTTATACCAGAAACAAGGAAGAATTTGTTGAACTGTATAACGGGGAAAACGACGATGTGGGTAACAGGTGGTTTATAGGCCAGCCACTCGGTGTTTACTATGACTATAGGTTTGAAGGCATCTGGCAGGAGAGCGAAAGAGAGGAAGCGGACGTTTATGGTCAGGAGCCAGGAGACATTAGAGTGGCAGATCTGAATAACGATAACGAAATTAACGCACAGGATCTGACAATTGTAGGTTCTAACAGGCCGAAATGGTCTGGTAGCATCAACAACACTTGCTCGTACAAAGGCTTTGATCTGTCTTTCCTGGTGTATGCCCGAATCGGACAGTTAATTAACAGTACCGCTTACCGCCCTGGCCTCGGTGGCCGCTATCAAGGGATCGCGTTTGATTACTATACGGCTGCAGATCCGAGCAATGAGTTTCCGCGCCCACTCCGCAACACTGATATCCAGCAGTATGGCTCCTCTTTACAGTACAGGAACGGTGACTTTGTGAGGGTACGCAATATTTCCTTAAACTACACTTTCCCGCAGGCTATCGTCTCCAAGTTCGGAGGTAACACCCTGAGTATGTATGTAAATGCTGTTAATCCATTCTTATTCACCGATTTTGAGGCGCTCGATCCGGAAGTAACAGATCCGGGCACAGGTACTGCAGATGCTGAACGGCAGCTTGGGCTAAGCACCAAGAGTTTAGTGTTCGGGTTAAGGATAGGTTTTTAATTAGTTAAAGTTGAGACATATGAAAAAGAAAAATATAATTCTGGCTGCTATCATTCCCCTGTTAGCATTTAGTGCTACCTCTTGCGATGATTTTCTGGAAGAGGAATTAGTGGCCACATTAACAGAAGATTATTACAATACAGAACAAGGCGTAGAAGATTTAGTGGAAGCGGCCTATGAGCCGGTGAGGCATAAGTTTACATATGAGTGGGCGTACTCTCTGTGGAACTTCGGAACAGATGAGTTTACACATGCAGACCAGGTAAACTTTAACTATTATAACACCTATGATGATCGCCTAAACCCTAATCCTCCAGCACCAGATGTTTTCTTGCATGAAACCTGGTCTACGCTTTATAATGGAATAAACCGTGCCAACACAGGCCTTGAATACATTCCTAATGTTGTAGGCGTACAGACGCTGGTTTCTCCTGAAGCCAAGGCGCAGCGCATGGGCGAACTGCACTTCTTGCGAGGTTTGTATTATTTTCAGTTGGTGCAGCAGTTCGGGGCTATCCCTTTGCCGCTGGAATCAACAAAAGGGGTGCAGACGGAATACTCCCGTGCCCCTGTTCCAGAGGTATATAATGTCATCATTTCAGATTTAAGATATGCTGTAGAAAACCTGCCTGTTACGCAGGCGCAATTTGGTAGGGCAACCAAAGGTGCGGCCCAACATTTTTTGGCAAAAGCATATTTAACGCGAGGTAGTGCCGTAACAGATGAACGAGGCCAAAAGCCGACTGATATAGACAGTGCCGCCTACTATGCCGATCAGGTGATAAATTCTGGTACCTACGCCTTAGAGCTTAATTATGCTAGGTTGTGGGACCTTTCAAGTTATGCGAACAGTGTTGCAGCACAAAAGAGTAAAGAAATTATTTTCTCTGCTCAATGGAATAACAACACCTTGCTTTCAGGTAGATACGGCAATCAGACGCACCTGTATTTCATAATGGCTTACGATCAGCAGCCAGGCATGGTGCGCGACCTTGCCAACGGACGACCTTTCCGCAGGCTAATGCCAACAGATTATGCCATGGATATTTATGACCGAAAGAACGATTCACGTTTTTACAAGAGCTTCCAGTTGGCTTATATCAGCAACAATCCTAACAACATTCCTGTCTGGACTGCAGCCAATGCGCCTGATCCAAGTTTAGTTGGGCAGAAAAGGTTTGCAGTTGGGGATACGGCGTTTTACGTGATGGTTAACTCCCCAGAAACCACCTTAACAGAAGCTGAAGTTAGAAGTAGCAGCTATAACTTGTATCCGCGTTACTATAGAACTAGCACTGGAGATTTAGCCTCAGCCTTTGCTACCAGAGGTGTATTTCCTACCTTGATCAAATATGTTGACCCTTTCCGTCAGAATTTGGGAGCGCAGCAAGGAGTTAAAGACGGCATTCTAGCTCGCCTCGGAGAAACTTATCTGATTGCTGCCGAAGCTTATGGACGAAAAGGAAATTATGGAAAAGCCCTGGAGTATATTAACGTTTTAAGGCAACGTGCGGCCTACGATGCTGGTGAGACAAAAAGACCAGAATATTGGATGGTAGAAGGGGGAGAGAGAGGAGATGTAAGTAGTACTTATAATGAAATTATGGCTACACAAGACCTCTTCATGACAGATGCACCTAGCGAAATGTACCCAACCTCTGTATCATCTACAGAAGAAAGATTTATACATTTTATCTTAAACGAAAGAAGCCGCGAACTGCTAGGCGAGCTTCATCGCTGGGAAGATTTAGTGCGTACAGAAACCTTGCTGGTGAGGGCAAAAGAGTTTAACCCTGATGCCATAAATGTGCAGGCGTTCCATAAGCTGCGACCTATTCCGTTACAGCACCTGGAGCGTATTACAGTAAATGGAAGGCCGCTTACATCTGCCGAAAGACAGGCCGAACAGAATCCAGGTTATTAGACTTTTTGAGTCAAATATACAGAAGGGAAGCAGAGGCGTAAAAAGCCCTGCTTCCCTTCTGTATTCACGCTAGCTTTACATATTTTCATTCTATAAGTATTGAATGAACTATAACTCTATTCATAAGAACTTACAGAAGATAAAACCAACGTTTTAGTTAAGCTTTCTCCACATAATTTCCTCTGGTAACATGCAACCTATGTTGGCGTAGGTGCCAAAAGTGCTGTAGTGGTTGCATGCTGTGACAGCCTTAACCAAGTACACCCGAAGAATACTTGTCTTAAAGCCAGAGGTTCAAAGTAACAGTCGCTGGAAGGGGAGTAACTGCATAATATGTTCTTAAGTTTGCGTAAAGTAAGTAGAAGTAGTGAAGCTCTTGCAGGATACTACAGGATGTATGCTGCTTAGTTATAGTTTATATTACCAACACTAAAATATTTTGAAGTAAAGGAAAGTCTATAATGCAGCTTTAATGCTGGGCCTAAACTAACTTTAAACATGCTGCAAAGCTTGTCTTTCCAATAGAATAGCATTCATACTTGCATGAGAATAAATCGATCTACACTTAAAACTGCATTGTTTTCAATTTTCTTTCTGTTGCTCGTTAGGCTAGCACCTGCACAGCGCATGATAGAAAATCTGGATCGAGGTGTGATTGCTATTAACCAGGGCGAAGGAAAGGTGTATGTAGGGTGGCGGATGTTTGGTACAGATCCAGCGGATATAGCCTTTAACCTTTACAGAGCCAGTGGTGGAAATGCACCTGTAAAACTGAATAAAGCACCCATAACAGAAAGCACCAATTTTGTAGATGAAGGTGTTGACCTGGGCCAGCCAAGTTCCTACTTTGTAAAGCCAGTTTTGAAAGGTAAGGAGAAGGGAAAGAGCGAATCCTTTACGTTGGCGGCTAAAGCACCTGTCCAGCAGTATTTATCAATTACTTTGCAGACACCTGCGGGGTACACACCTAACGATGCTTCTGTTGGAGATCTGGATGGTGACGGAACATACGAGGTTATCCTGCACCAGGCTGGTAGGGGGCGTGATACGCCATCTAACGGTTTTACAGATGAACCTATTTTTCAGGCCTACAAGCTGGATGGTACTTTGCTTTGGACGATCAATTTAGGAAAGAATATTAGAGAAGGTGCCCATTACACGCAGTTTATTGTAGTAGACATGGACGGAGATGGCATAGCTGAATTTGCCTGCAAAACCGCCGATGGAACAGTAGATGGTCAGGGCAAGGTTATCGGCAATGCTGAAGCAGACTGGCGCGACGCCAACGGTAAAATTCTGCAGGGGCCAGAGTATTTTACAGTTTTTAATGGAAGAACTGGGGCAGCACTTGCCACGGCCGACTACCTGCCTGGCAGGGGTAATCTCTGCGGATGGGGCGGCGTAGGCGGAAATGGTGGCAATGACTGTGACGGAAACAGAGCAGACCGTTTTGTTGCGGGTGCTGCATACTTAGACGGAAAACTGCCTAGCGTGCTAATGTGCCGCGGGTATTATGGCAGATCCGTTATCGCTGCCTGGGATTACCGTAATGGCAAACTATCTACCCGTTGGGTGTTCGACTCTCAAGACGGTGGCAACCCATATTCAGGCATGGGAAACCACGGTTTAAGTATAGCCGATGTAGATGATGACGGAAAGGATGAAATTATCTACGGTGCCATGGTGGTGGATGATAATGGGAAAGGCCTGTTCACGACTGGCTTGAGGCACGGCGATGCGCTGCATGTGACAGACTTGGATCCGTCCAGACCTGGGCTGGAGGTATTTGGTGTGCATGAAAACGAAGAACATACCTCAGGCCCTGGTGCAGCCTTATATGATGCCAAAACTGGAGAGATTTTATGGACAGGGCTTGATGGGAAAGACGCAGGAAGAGGCGTGGCAGCAGACATAGACCCTGACAACCCAGGTGCAGAGATGTGGTTCTCTGGCTCCAGAGGGCTGCTCAATCTGAAAGGGGAAAGAATAGGAGACAATCCGCCGTCAACAAACTTTCTAGTTTGGTGGGACGGTGACCTTACAAGAGAGCTTTTAGATGGCAACCACATTGATAAGTATAAAGTTGGCCGTCTTTTTACTGCAGAAGGCTGCGTTTCTAACAATGGCACCAAGTCTACTCCCGCACTTAGTGCTGATATACTAGGCGACTGGCGCGAGGAGGTAATCCTGAGGACAAAAGATAACAAGGAACTGCGGATATTTACAACTACCATTCCGACGGCACACCGAATGCCTACTCTAATGCATGACCCACAGTACCGTATGGCAATAGCTTGGCAAAACGTGGCTTATAACCAACCGCCCCACCCAAGCTTTTACATTAGTGAAGATATGGAACCAGCAAAACGTAAGGCTGTTAAACTGACCAGAATAAAGAAAGAAAAGTAATGATGATACTTCAAAAGAAAACAGTATGGTTTTTTGTTCCGCTTCTTTTGGTGATGGCCTTTGGCTTCAATCAGAAAAAGAAGCCAACGCTCTATGTTATTGGAGATTCCACAGTAAGGAACACAAATGAGGGCTATGGTGGCTGGGGCTCTTACGTGCACGAGTTGTTCGATACGACCAAGATTAACGTGAGCAACCAAGCTATGGCTGGCAGAAGCACCCGCACCTTTGTAAAAGAAGGTCGATGGGACCGAGTAATGGAAACACTTAAACCTGGCGATTTTGTGATTATGCAGTTTGGGCACAACGAAGGAAGCGTGCCTGATACTTCCCGTGCAGGTTACAGAGGCGTATTGAGAGGTACTGGTGAAGAAACAAAAGAACTAACCTGGAAAAACGGCGAAAAGGAGATTGTACATACCTACGGCTGGTACCTTTCAAAATTCGTGAAAGATGCTAAATCAAAAGGTGCCACACCTATAATTGCTTCCATGATTCCGCGTAACCAATGGAAAGAAGGAAAAGTCGTTCGGGCGGATGATAGTTTCGGTAAATGGGCTAGAGAGGTGGCCGAGGCGGAGGGAGTATACTTTATTAACCTGAACGAGATAACAGCAGAGAAGTATGAGGAATTCGGTCCTGAAAAAGTGAAAGCACTTTTCCCGACAGACCACACCCACACGAATCCAGAGGGAGCCAGAATAAACGCTGCTTCGGTGGTGGAAGGTCTGCAAAAGAATAAAAAACACCCTCTGAACAAATACGTGAGGAAATCCTAAGGTAAGGGACAGCTAAGTTCTGAACCTCTTTTATTTAAATTAAAACTTCATTTGTCACCTACTGATTGTAACATGGTACTATCAAAGATTTGGAAAAGCAAGCTTACATATTTGTTGCT
This sequence comes from Pontibacter harenae, assembly GCF_020907245.1. Lineage (GTDB taxonomy): Bacteria > Bacteroidota > Bacteroidia > Cytophagales > Hymenobacteraceae > Pontibacter > Pontibacter harenae. The sequence goes on from NZ_JAJJWH010000052.1 coordinate 27,172, forward strand.
GGTTTTGTTTGTTGCCGCATCCTGTGCGACACTAAGAACGAACCAGCCTAAACCAACTTTGTATCTGATAGGCGACTCAACGGTAAAGAATGGCCAGGGAAGAGGAGATGGTGGCTTGTGGGGATGGGGTAATTTTCTTGTAGAGCATTTCGATACCACCAGAATTTCGGTAGAGAACCATGCCCTCGGCGGCACCAGCAGCCGTACTTTCCGTACGCAGGGGCACTGGAGTAAAGTTCTCCCGAAGGTAAAGCCAGGAGACTATGTGATGATGCAGTTCGGCCACAACGACAGCAGCCCTATTAACGATACCCTTCGTGCACGCGGTACAATTAGAAACAACAGCGAAGAGGTTCAGGAAATAGAAAACCTGATCACAAAGCAGCAGGAAGTGGTGCACTCATACGGTTGGTACATGCGTCAGTTTATCTCAGAGGTTAAGGCAAAAGGAGCCACACCCATTGTGCTGTCGCCTGTGCCCAGAAACTCCTGGAATGGAGGCAAAGTTAATCGAAACAGCGGGGACTACGGCAAGTGGGCTGCAGAGGCAGCGCAGCAGGAGAACGTTGTTTTTATAAACCTGAACTGGATTATATCGGATCGCTATGACCTGGAGGGGGAGGAGAAAGTAAGGAGCACCTATTTTAACACACGAGACCACACCCACACCATTGAAGCTGGTGCCAGAGTTAACGCTGCTGCAGTGGCGGAGGGAGTAAGACAGGCTAAAAAGCTGGAGTTGAATAGGTACTTAGCCAAACAACCCAAAGCTTCAGGTGTAGCCTCAGGCAGGTAAGAAGCTTTTTTTCTTCCAGTAACAGTCTAAGTGGTTTTTTAGGTAACACTACAGGTAAGGTTTCTTAGAATCAAAAATCTTAACACCAGACTTACCTTGCAATGGCTACATATATCTTTAAGTAACACCTTTCTATTTATTATAGGGTGATTGATTGCTTACTTTACTTGTTTAAGTATCCTGTACGGGAAGAACTAGTTGCAGCTAAGCCTTTGAATAAAAAAGTAAAAAATAGCTTGAGTACAGGATAGTGCAGGATAGGTTGTACATATAGTATAGCTATATTTAATTAATGATACAAAGAAGATTTTTTGGTAGTTCTACAGAAGTAATGATGGCATAACAAAAAAGA
>NZ_JAJJWH010000053.1 GCF_020907245.1 Pontibacter harenae
TAAAAGACCAGTACTGTAAATCCTTAAGTTGACGGCATTGCATACGAGGGCTACTTATACTACCTCACACTTACTGTTATAGATTGGGTAGACATATTCACACGCCCAGTATATAAACACATTCTTGTTGATTCTCTGAAATACTGCCAGCAGCACAAGGGGCTTGAGCTATACGCTTGGTGCCTGATGAGCAACCACCTCCATCTGATTGCAGGCGCGGCGGAAGGCAAGAAGCTTTCAGACATACTCCGCGATTTTAAAAAGTTTTCCAGTAAAGCCATTGTTAAAGCGATTCAGGAAGAAAACGAGAGCCGCAAAGAATGGCTGCTGAACCGCTTCTCCTATGCAGCGGCAAACGATACAAAAACAAAGAACTATAAATTCTGGCAGGAAGGAAACGAGTCCAAAGAACTACACACCAATGCCTTTCTGGAACAAAAACTGCAGTACATCCACCAAAACCCAGTAGTTGCGGAGATAGTAGCAGCTCCTGAACATTACCTCTATAGTTCCGCGCTGAATTATACGGGACAAAAAGGACTGTTGGATGTGCTGTTGCTGGAATAAACCGCTATCTGTATAGCCTGTTTATACTTTAGCTTTGTTGCTTTTCAAACTTGAAGTCTGCTGCTTCCCCTTCACCCCCTCCTATTTTACATCGCCTCCCGCTTTTTCGGATTTGCAATCCGAAAATAACTATTATCAGGATTTATAATCCGCTCCTTTAGCTTCTCCTGTAGTGTTTCGCTGTTTCTGAAGCTACAGCCTTTGGAGGTCGGATTACAAATCCTCGCAGTAAGTGCTTTCGGATTGCAAATCCGAAAGAGCGGGGGAGAAAAAGGCATGGTCGAGATCATACTTCTAAACTAACCATACCGCCAGTTTGAGCGAAGCGGTAAAGGTGGCTGATTACGGCAGCAAGTCTGTGACTTGCGAAAGTAAAACTTTGGAAAACGCAAGTTACAAACTTGCCTCATGAACAGCCACAAGTTACGCTAGCGCTAAACTTGCGGCATGGGGACGTGTCACTAAACTTACAGCCTGAAAATTCTGTTACAATAACTTCGCTTCTGTTAAATCCCTCATCTCTACCTGTAAGTCATGCGCCATCTGTTGTAACAGCTTTAAAGCCTTCTCTTTCTTTCCTACAGACATTAAAGAAGTTGTATAACCATCAGCCATTCTAAGATAACCATCAAAAGTTACAAAGCTTGAAGTAGATATTCCTGCCGTACCCTCATCTGTGTAAATAGTTCTGTTTCGCTTTAGGTAAATGAAATGCACACTAGGGTAAGGCTTCGCTTTTCCGAAAGCCATACCTGCAATACATATTCCCTCGCGATATAGCCCACCATACAGATCAAATTCAATAAATTCGTACATGATGAAAGGAAATATCCCCAAAATCATAAAAGCAAATCCTATAAATGGTGCAGATGACACTACTAAAACCCCTCCAACGAACATTATAATGGCACACATTTTTACTCCAGAATATGGTCTATGCGTTTTATATCGAAGAGTAGGTTGTTTCATACAACAATATATAGCGAATCCCCTTTAATTCCTCTAGGATCTAAGCATTTTATACTTTTCAGTTCAGCCAGAAGCTTATGAAAAACATAACGCTTGGCTACACACATTCATAATTTTTAATTTCTAATTCTTAATTGCCGCAGGCACTTCGCAACCTTCTCCCTCTCCTTCCTGTTCTGATAAAACATTAACTTATAGTATCTTTGTAAAGAAGGACTATAACCGACAAAACCCGTAGTTCAAGAGCTTTAGGCAATAGCGAGTAATATGGCTATCGTTTAAAGCTGTTTTGCGTGTTTTGTACGCATACTTGTGTCTTAAAACGAATACACTTTGAAAGTTAAAGATTTCTTAGAGCTATACCGCCTCGACAGTGTGGTGCAAACGATAGCCGAACGGCTGAAGGCAAACAAAGCGTACCGCCTGCAACTGAAAGGCTTGGCTGGCAGTTTGGATGCTGTACTGGCCTCGGCGGTTTATACCATAAACAAGCAGCACCAACTCTTTGTATTGCACGACAGAGAAGAGGCAGCATATTTTTTTACTGATCTGAAGAACCTGCTGGGCGATGAGAAGGAGGTACTGCTGTTCCCGACCTCATACAAACGCCCCTATAGTTTCGACGATACCGAGAATGCCAATATTCTCATGCGGGCCGAGGTGCTCAACCGCCTCAACCAGAAAACAGGCAAAGGCGAACTGATCGTGACCTATCCTGAGGCGCTGACGGAGAAGGTAATCAATAGAAAATCGTTGGTGGAAAATACCTTGGGAGCCAAGGTAGGCGAAAAGCTGGATACCAACTTCCTGAGTGAGATGCTGGCAGAGTATGGCTTTGAGCGCACCGAGTTTGTTTACGAGGCAGGCCAATATGCGGTGAGAGGCGGCATTGTAGACGTATATTCTTACGCCAACGACCTGCCGTACCGCATCGAACTTTTCGGCGATGAGATTGAAAGTATACGTACCTTCGACCCTGACACGCAGCTGAGCGTGGAGACGAAGAAGGCGATCTCAATTATACCAAACGTACAGACGAAGCTGCTCCAAGAAACCCGTGAGGCTTTCCTGGACTACCTGCCCACTAACACAAATCTCTGGTTTAAAGATATCCGCCTGACGCTGGACGTGATTGACGAATACTTTGATAAGGCTTCGTTTGCTTTCGAGAAAATGCTGGCAGGCAGCGGCGGCACCCAGATTGTGTCCGATCCAGAGCAGCTGTTCCAGACGCAAAAGCAGTTTAAAAAGCTCCTCGACAATTTTAACACTGTAGAAATTGGCAAGCGCTTTCACTTTAAAACGGCCGAATCCATAACGTTTCAGGCCAAGCCGCAGCCCTCGTTTAACAAAGATTTTAAACGGTTAGTGAAAGACCTACACGAGCAGCAGGGCGATGGCTTTGTGAACCTGATTGCCACCGATTCGCCACGCCAGATCAACCGCCTCACCATGATTTTTGATGAGCTGGACAATGACGTGCGTTTCCAGCACCTTCCCATCTCATTGCGCGAAGGCTTCATCGACCAGACGCTGAAAATCACCTGTTACACCGATCACCAGCTGTTCGACCGTTTCTACCAGCACAAGGCAAAGGAAGGGCATTCCAAAACCAAAGCAATGACGCTGAAAGAGCTGCGTTCGCTGCAACCTGGCGACTACGTAACGCACGTAGACTATGGCATCGGCCGTTTTGCGGGGCTGGAGAAAGTGGAGGTTGGAGGCCGTTTGCAGGAAGCTATCCGCCTGGTGTACCGCGACGATGATTTGCTGTACGTCAGTATTCACTCCCTGCACAAAATAAGCAAGTATAGCGGCAAAGAGGGCGGCCCGCCAAGCATGAGCAAGCTGGGCTCGCCTGAGTGGGAAAACAAAAAGAAGAAGGTAAAGAGCAAAGTAAAAGACATTGCGGCCGAGCTAATCAACCTGTATGCGAAGCGTAAAGCAGCGCCAGGGTTTGCCTTTAGCCGTGATGGTTTCCTGCAGGCAGAGCTGGAGTCGTCGTTTGTTTACGAAGACACTCCAGACCAGGGCAAAGCAGTTGAAGACGTTAAAACCGACATGGAACAACCGCACCCGATGGACCGCCTGGTGTGTGGCGACGTGGGCTTCGGTAAAACAGAAGTAGCCATACGTGCTGCCTTTAAAGCTGCCTGCGATGGTAAGCAAGTGGCCGTGCTGGTGCCGACAACTATATTGGCCATGCAGCACTACCGCACCTTCCGCGATAGGTTGGAGCAGTTTCCTATTACTGTAGACTACATCAACCGCTTTAAAACCACCAAAGATACCAAAGACACTCTGAAGCGTGTAGCCGAAGGCAAAGTAGATATTCTCATCGGTACACACCGCATCGTGAGCAAAGATGTGAAGTTCAAAGATCTCGGCCTGATGATTATTGACGAGGAACAGAAGTTCGGGGTGAAGACGAAGGAGAAGCTAAAGGAGATGAAGGTGAACGTAGATACCCTCACCCTTACCGCCACGCCTATTCCGCGCACGCTGCACTTCTCGCTGATGGGTGCCCGCGACCTGAGCGTAATCGCCACGCCACCGCCAAATCGCCAGCCAGTTAAAACTGAGCTGCATGTATTTGATGAAGCTTTAATTCGAGATGCCATTGTGTACGAGATGAAACGCGGCGGACAAGTGTTTTTTGTGCATAACCGCGTGAAGGATATTGAAGAAATAGCCTCTATGATTCTGCGCCTCGTGCCCGATGCCAAAATAACCTATGCCCACGGGCAGATGGAGCCAGAGAAGCTGGAGAAACGCATGATGAAGTTTGTGAACGGTGAGTACGATGTGCTGGTAAGTACCAACATCATCGAGTCTGGTCTGGATATCGAGAATGCCAATACCATCATCATTAACCGAGCGCACATGTTTGGCCTCTCTGACCTGCACCAGATGCGCGGCCGTGTGGGCCGTTCTAACAAAAAGGCTTTCTGCTATATGCTAACGCCTCCTGTAGCTGGCTTGCCTTCTGATTCGCGTAAGCGTTTAAGTACGCTCGAAGAATTTTCCGATCTGGGCGAAGGCTTTAAAATAGCGATGCGCGACTTGGATATTCGTGGAGCGGGTAACCTGTTGGGCGGCGAGCAAAGCGGTTTCATCACTGACCTTGGCTTTGAGATGTACCACCAGGTTTTAGATGATGCCATCAAAGAACTGAAAGAAACAGAATTCAAGGATCTGTTCCTGAAAGACAACCTGGAGCAGTTTATAGAGCCTGTACTGGAGTGTAACATCGAAACCGATATGGAAGTGCTGATACCAGACTGGTACGTGAGCAATATATCGGAGCGCCTGAACCTCTACAGCAAACTCGATAGCACCAAAGATCTGCAGGAGCTGGAGAAACTCCGCGACAGCATCGTAGACCGCTTTGGCCCGCTGCCCGAAGAGGTGCAGAAGCTGGTGGATATTGTAAAGCTGCGCTGGCAGGCACAGCAACTCGGCTTTGAGAAGCTCACCATTAAAAAAGAAGTGATGAAGGGCTACATTCCGTCCGAAAACAACGATGCCTATTTCCAATCAGATACGTTTGGCAACATACTGAAGTATGTGCAGCAGCATTCGCGTCGCTCACGACTGAAGGACTCCAAGCAAAAGCTGATTGTGACGGTGGAGGATATCCGAAGTATAAAAGATGCGAGGCAGGTGTTTGAAGGGTTTGGCATAAAAGAAATAGTATCTGCCTAAGCTCTGTTCAGCAGTTTAAGTGAGCATAGTTCGAGCATAGTTATAGTTAGTTAGTGAATTCGGCCAGTTCTTTTTCCAGCGGCTTTTAACCTGGTAAAAGAACTGGCTTTTTTGTGCGGCTACTTCACCATAGTGGCCTAGGATCCATTTCCCGCACGCTCCTTGCTATACGTATTTAGTAGTTGTCACAAATGCGTACCTGCATGCCATTAACCTGTCCCGAGCTATTAGACATTGGCATTGAAGATTTGTTGACCAAATCAGGTATATCATAAAGGCGAAATAGTACGTTTGAGTAGTTCTGAGCTCCCATAGATCCCTACCTGTATGGCAATTGATAGGAGGCTTATTTTAACTTCAAATACCAGCCGCTTTTCGACAACAACGGCAACTCCGAAGGCGTATTGATTTCAGCTATCGAGATTACAAGACTTGTGCTGGCTAAGCGAAAGGCGAAAGCGTTGGCACAGGAACTCAATAGCAGCAGAGGCTAAAACCCCTTTATTGATAAAAAAACCGCATCCACAGGTTAGCTATAGTTTATTTTAAAGAAAAACATATTTATATTACATTTATATAGCAAAGGGGAATATAATGTATGGTTCAGGCCTTAGCTTACTGTGCTGCCAACGGTTATAAAAACTCCACTTTAGCAAAAGATAGAAGCCATACATATTCTTTCCTTGGTTTATTCGCTACAATTAGCGCAGGTCACAGAAAGATAGCTGTGCATACAAAAAGCTGTCTAGAAGGCGTTACCTGATGTTGTTGCACTATAATGTTAGTACCTAATGAACAATACTTTGGCGCTGCAGACGCACATCAACTTTGAACAACTCTTTCAGGTGTTGCCAGGGCAGATCATCCTTTTTTCGCCAGAGCTCATTATTTTAGCTGCGAACGATGCATACCTTCAGGTAACCCACACCACCCGCGAAGACATCGTAGGCAAGCCGCTTCTTGAAGCCTTTCCTGAGAGAACGGGCACAGGAATGCGCAGACCAGAATACTCTCCAGACTATACTGTAAAATATGCTATTGAGCATAAAGTAGCTTGTGCAAGCCCCGTTATACGCTACGACATTGCACGCCCACAAGGCAACGGACACCGCATAGAAAAGCGCTACTGGAAACTAAGCAGCAAACCTGTGCTAAATGAATTCGGGGAGGTTGAATATGTGATACATGAGGCACACGATGTAACGGAACAGCAACGAACGGAACAAGAGGCAAAATCTGCACAGCACCACCTTAAGCTTATGTCTGCAGCAGCAGGCGCTGCCACCTGGGAGTATGAGGTATCTAGCCAAAAGCTTGTCTGGAGTGAGTCTTACAGAGATATTTATGGCAATAAGCATACGCCCTTAGAGGTATCCGCTGATACATGGGACAGGCTGGTACACCCAGACGACTACCCTACAGTGCGGGCGCACATCAACGATACGATTGCACAGAAGAAGAAAACCTGGACGGGCGAGTATCGCTACCAAAGAGCAGACGGCACCTATGTGGAGATAGCAGACCACGGCTACATTATATACAACGAGCAAGGCTCTGTTATCCGAATGATGGGATCGTTGGTAGACATAACCAAGCAGAAAGAGCAGGAAAAACAGCTAAAAGAAAGCAAACAGCGTTTTGAACGGGTAGCGATGGTCACCAACGATGTTGTTTGGGACTGGAACCTGAAGGATGACAGCATTTGGTGGAACGAGGGCTTTAAAACCTGTTTTGGTTATTCAGAAGAAGAGATTGAACCGACTATAGACTCCTGGACCACCCGTGTTCGGCCCGAAGATTTAGATCGCGTTAAAGCTTCTATTAATGCAGTAATTAACAGTAACGAAACTAAATGGCAGGACGAATATCGCTTTCGCTGTGCAGACGGCACTTACAAGCGAATCTTAGACCAGGGCTATGTTATTCGTGATGAGGATGGCAACGCTGTGCGCTTGATAGGCGCCATGTTAGACATAACTGAAAAAAGGCGAGTAGAACAGGAGCTTGCCACAACCATGAGCAGGCTGCAACAGGTAATGGAGTCGCTGCCGCTTATGACCTGGACAGCTACTCCCGACGGTGCCCTTAATTATTACAACCAGCGCTGGTACGATTTAACAGGCTCTACTTTTGAAGAACTGCAGGCATGGGGTTGGGAGAAGTTTATACACCCTGACGATTATGAACGGACCAAAAATAAGTGGCTAGAATCTGTGCGAACAGGCAAGCCCTTTACCGACGAGAACAGGTGGAAAGTAGGCAAAGACGGTACTTATCGTTGGTTTCTGGCCCGTGGTGTGCCCACTTATAACAGCGAGGGAGAAATTGCTTTGTGGGTAGGCTCCCACACCGACATTGAAGATGAAAAAGCACTCCGTGAGCAGGTAGAGGAATCCGAGAAGAAATTCAGGTTCTTGATAGAATCAATACCTCAGATGGTATGGAGCGCCAACCCAGACGGCTACATCGACTATACGAACTACCGTTGGTACGAGTATACCAAAATGGATGAGACCTCTCTTGGCCTAAATTGGATGCCTGCCATACATCCTGATGAGGCTCAAGCCCTGATGGATACCTGGATGCACTGTGTATCTACTGGCGAAAACCTTGATTTTGAAGTCAGGTTCAAAGATATGGAAGCCAATACTTACCGCTGGTTCCTGCTTCGTGCTGAGCCTATGCGCAACAGTGAAGGGCAGATCATCAAATGGTTTGGCACAGCCACCGACCTCCACGACCAGAAAATGCTGAGAGAACAGCTACAGGAATCTGAAAAGCAATTCAGGTTTCTGGCCGAGTCTATTCCGCAAATGGTCTGGACAACAGACGAGCAGGGAAATCACGACTATTTTAACAGGCGTTGGGTAGAATACACAGGAATGTCTTTAGAAAAAAGCAAAGGCATAAACTGGGTTGAAATATTACACCCAGATGACCAGGAGCGAACAAAGGAACGGTGGCGGTACTCGCTGCAGACAGGCGATTATTATGAGATAGAATACCGTTTCAAGAACGGACGAGACGGCAGCTATCGCTGGTTCTTAGGCCAAGCCATTCCGATGCGCGACGATAATGGCAACATTGTAAAATGGTTTGGCACCTGCACCGATATAGAAGACCATAAGCGGGCCGAAGAAGAATTGGTAGAGAAGAACCTGGAACTGCAGCGTACCAACCAGGACCTGGATAGTTTTGTGTACACGGCCTCACACGATCTGAAACTGCCAATTGTAAATATGGCTGGCATCTTTGAGGAACTGACGAAACATACTGAGTTTAAAGACCCAGATGCCCCTCGCATGATTGCCATGTTTAACAAATCGCTCAAGCAACTCCACAGCACCATACACGAATTATCGGAGGTAGTAAAAATTCAGAAGCAGAAGCTTAAGAACCTTGAGCAGATAGACCTGAACGAGTTGACAGAAGATGTGAAGGTTAGCATACAAGACGTGTTGAAGGAGTCTGGAGCTGAGGTTACCACAGATTTTAGCCAGGTATCTTCTATTCCATTTACTAAATCTAGCCTAAAAAGCATTTTTTATAATCTGCTAAGCAATGCCATAAAGTACCGTTCACACGATCGCACTGCTAAAATACATTTAAGCACATCTTATAAAGGAGAGTATATAGAGCTAAAAGTACAGGACAATGGCTTGGGCATAGACATAAACAAACATCACAATAAACTGTTTCAAATGTTTAAACGCTTTCATAACCATGTAAACGGATCTGGTTTGGGCTTATATATTGTGAACAGGCTCTTGACAAATAACGGCGGTTACATTAATATAGACAGTAAATTAAACGAAGGCACCACCTTTTTCCTTTACTTTGCATACGAAAAGGAATAATGGCATTACTTTACCCTTTTAAAGCATGACGAGACCACTCAACACGATACTCCTGATTGACGACGATGAGACAACAAACTATCTCAACCATCGCTTACTTAGTCGTATGCAGCCCAATGCCAATATACAGGTTGTAACAAACGGAGAAGAAGCACTGGAGTATCTACAAAAGGCTTTTGCAGGAGACTCGAATCACCCTGCTCCTAACCTCATTTTTGTAGACATTAAAATGTCGGTGATGGATGGCTTTGAATTTCTAGAGGATTACCAGCACTTCCCTGATTATCAGAAAAGCCAGACAACCATGCTTATGCTGACTTCATCGGCAAGCTTTTACGACTTGGAGAAACTTAAGAAGTACCCAGATGTACGCAAGCATTACTCTAAGCCTTTAACCGAGGCCGATGTACGTGAAATAGTGGGTGAATATTTTTCTTAGAACACATAAACTTAGATCAAATCATCAGGAGGCACTGCAGTAATAACTGCAGTGCCTTTTCTTTTAAGCACTTAAAGCTAACTATAGTCGGCTAACACGCGTAAAAATAGATAACCCGTGTTAGCGGGACATACAAAATGTACAACACCACTAAATGAAACAAACTAATGAGAGATAGAAATAAAGAAAACAACCATACTGAACACCGAGAGGGAAATAACCAGCAGATAGGCCGCGACCTTTATAACAAGGATAAGGAAATGCGTCAACAGTCTCGGGATAATAACAGAGACGAAAACGCCAGAAGCTGGGACGAAGGAAACCACTTCCACACAGGCCCTAACGAGCGTGGTGCTCAGGACCGAGACCGCAACAGCTATACCAAGGGTGGCAGTAGCAACAGCGCTTATAACCAAGGCCAGAATGCCCATTTGGACGACCACTACGGCAGCACGCAAAACAGCCACTACCGTAATGAGCGGGATTACATTAACCATGGCGACAGGCACACCACCGATAGCCATCGCCAACAAGGGAATGCAGGAGGGCAGCAGCCAGGTAACTTTAACGAGCCTGTAAACCCGAACGATCGTCCGCACCGCGAAGGCCCAGGTAGCCGTAGCCGTTACAAGGAAACAGATTACCGCTATGGCAGCGGCTCGCATAACTGGTACCGTGAAAACAGATACACGCCAGACGAGGACAGAAGAGCACAGAATGACGACAGAGGCTTCTTCGACCGCATGGGTGATGGTATTCGCGACACCTGGAACGACATTGCTCATTCTGATGATCCTGATTACCGCAGCAAGTCGGGCAGCTACGGAAACGACCGCGACCGCCAAGACCATGTAAGCAGCCGCCAGCGTTATGGTTCAGAACCGTTCCGCGATAACAAACGTGGCTTTGACAATGGCTACAACCGCAGCGAAGACCGTGGTTATGAAGGTGGTCCGCGTTGGGCTGACGAATCAGACTCAGGTGAAGATAAGAACTATAACAACACCGACAGAAACCAACGTTATAGAAGATAAAGCGTATAAAAAATATATTAGGTAGATTTGGTAGTAGATTAATTTTAGAGATAAAGCCAGCCAAGTGCTGGCTTTATTTTTTAAAGATTGTTATATTTATGTTCTGGCTTACTCAGATGTACCTTTAAACATCCTATCCTACCTCGCGTACAGAAAGTAAGCACCCGTTGTATTATTTGTGAATTTTAACCTGAAAGCATATGCGCCACGAGGAACATAACCACAGACCACGGCATCCGAGAGATGAGCGTTTCAACGTAAGGCCCAGAAATTCCCGCGAAGAAAACTTCAACGATTTCAAAAGCCGTTGGGATGAGCCAGTGCCGCTCCATAGAAACAGGGAACCTCGGTTCTACGACGACCGCGGCAGGTTCAACTATGAGCCAGGCCAGCACGGCATGGAAGACTGGAGACCAAATGAGCCTCGTCAGCAGTACAGAAGAGGACCACAACATCCAGAATTCCGTCACCACGAAGCAGACTTTAACCAGACGAACCAGCATGCAGACGACCGCTGGAGCCAAGACGATCTTATGCCGCATCCGAACCGATACAGGCATTATAATGGAGACGATAGACGAAACAGACGCGGCAACAGATAATGAGCGCGTTTCAGCTTGACTTAATTTTTAGATAAAGCACATACAAAAGCCCTTCCTGGTTTAATCGGGAAGGGTTTTTTAATTAGAAGTGGCGCCTAATCCCTACTCCAACAGATATAAGTTCGGGCAGCCCTGGTACTAAATTCGCAGAAAAATCTGTTTGTTCGCTTAGCTTATAATTGTACTCAAACTCGCCGCCATACCAATAGAACTTGTACTGCCACTGGCCACTACGGTTAAAGTAGCCATCATCTTCATAGCCATCAATCCTGTTCCAGTCGCGGCGGTAAACTAAAGTAGGACCGATGCCGCCATTAAGGGAGTGCCTGCCTTTTTCGAAAATACGGCCACGCCACCCTATGTGTGTAAAACCAGCCAGCGAGGCAGCACAATCAGTATAAATACCTTGCTCTACCCGTACACTGATAGCATCGCGCACTACAAAACGTTCGTAGCCAACTATACCGCCTACATTGAGCACTAGATAACCTTTGTCATCAATTCGTTTAGGAAAAATCTCTGGGTAAGGGCTCTCTCGCAAATGCAGGCTCATGCCGAACAATTTCACGGTGAATGCATTTTTGTAGCTCTTAAGGCTATCCTGCGCCAACACGCACAGTGGCAGCAGCCACCCTATCATTATTATTAATAAATTACGCTTGTACATACTAATCTGCTTATACTATAGCAGAAGCCATTGGTTTAACTTCGATGTGAATCTGCTAAAAAGTAATCGCTAGCTTTAGCGATGGTTTTGAGGCGAGAGGCTAATTAGAATACTTTGTAACTTGCAGCATATTTAGGAGGATATGACTGTGTTAGAAAATTTGTTAGAGCAGATCAGGGCCTGCCGCCTCTGCGAAGCGCACCTGCCATTAGGGCCAAACCCTGTGCTGCGGGCAGAGGCTTCGGCAAGGCTGCTGATCGTAGGGCAGGCTCCAGGCACTAAAGTACATGCCAGCGGCAAACCCTGGGACGACCAGAGCGGCAAACGCCTTAGGCAGTGGTTAGGTCTAGAACCCGAAGTTTTTTATAATGCCTCAAAAGTAGCCATCATTCCGATGGGCTTTTGCTACCCTGGCAAGGGTAAAAGCGGAGATTTGCCGCCCCGCCCCGAGTGCGCTCAGCACTGGCACCAGCAGTTGCTTTCGCTGCTGCCCAACCTGCAGCTGACTTTACTGGTTGGCAAGTATGCACAAGACTACTTTCTGGGCAAAAAAGCTAAAGGCTCCCTAACCAATACCGTGGCTAATTGGCAGCAATATCTGCCGCAGTACATGCCTATGCCGCACCCTTCGCCACGAAACCAGTTCTGGCTGAAACGCCATCCGTGGTTTGAGGCTGAAGCTGTGCCAGAAGTAAAAAGCTTGGTCTCTGCTGCGTTTTCATTAACTTAAAACTTAAATATCCGTTGCACCTTAAAACTTCCTATACAAGTACAACACCTTTATGATCAGTTACCCCTCCAGTAAACTGCCCGATGTAGGCACAAGCATCTTTACCGTTATGTCTGGCTTAGCCAACCAGCACCAGGCTATAAATTTATCGCAGGGCTTCCCCGATTTCGATTGCCCTGAGGCGTTGGTAGAAATGGTGGCAAAATACATGCGGGACGGCTTTAACCAGTATGCGCCTATGGCAGGCGTACTACAGCTGCGGGAGAAAATAAGCGTAAAAACTGAGAAAATGTATGGTTACCGCCCAGATGTGGATACTGAGATAACAGTAACTTCTGGCGCTACAGAAGGTTTGTTTGCGGCTATCACGGCAGTTGTAAAACCAGAAGATGAGGTGGTGTTATTGGAACCCTGCTACGACAGCTATGCTCCTGCCATACGTTTGTGCGGCGGCTCTCCAATTTATGTACCGCTTGCCCTCCCAAATTTCCATGTCGACTGGGATTTGGTACGCAAACGCATTTCCTCCCGTACCCGCCTTATTATCATCAACACGCCGCATAACCCAACAGGTGCCGTTATGTCTGAGCAAGATATAAACGTGCTGGCAAACATGGTGGAAGGAACAGACATACTTGTTCTGAGCGACGAGGTATACGAACACATGGTATTTGACGGGCAAGCGCATTATAGTGCGCTGGCGCAGCACCCAGTGCTGCGCCAGCGTAGCTTTGTAGTATCTTCTTTTGGGAAGACGTATCATACCACAGGCTGGAAAGTAGGTTATGTGATAGCGCCACCCGCCCTTACAACGGAGCTGCGTCGGATGCACCAGTTTATCACTTTTAGCACCGCTACTCCTTTGCAACTTGCCATTGCCGAGTTCATGGAAGACGAAACACACTACCGCCAATTGCCCGACTTTTACCAGCAAAAGCGCGACTTGTTCTGTGAGATGCTTCAGAGTTCTCGTTTTCAGTTCATACCTTCGGCTGGCACTTATTTTCAGTTGGCAAAGTATGATACCATCACCGATGAGTACGACTTGGATTTCGCGAAACGCCTGACACAGGAAATAGGCGTAGCTGCCATACCTGTCTCTGCTTTTTACCACGACAAAACCGACCATAAATACCTGCGCTTCTGCTTCGCTAAAGGAGAAGATACGTTGCAACAGGCGGCAGAAAGACTGGTGAAACTGTAGCTTTTGATATAAGACAAAAGATAGGTCTTACAGTATTAAGGTAAACCTTCTATACTCTTGCAAGTAACGAACAACGATTAACAGTTATCGAATCAAAAAATGGATTTACGCGTCACTATAGTACAAACTGCACTGCATTGGCAGGATGCTGCACAAAACAGGCGTATGTTTTCTGAAAAACTTTCCGCTGCCGCCCCTGCTACAGACCTGATCGTACTCCCAGAGATGTTTACCACAGGCTTTAGTATGAACGCTGCAGAACTAGCCGAAGCACCAGAAGGCGAAACCCTACAGTGGATGCAGCAGACAGCACAGCAGCATAATGCTGTGGTAACAGGAAGCGTCATAGTAAAAGAGGCTGATAACTTCTATAACCGCCTGTTATGGGTGCGGCCAGATGGAACTTTCGAGAAGTATGATAAACGGCACCTCTTCCGGATGGCGAAGGAACACCATACTTATACAGCAGGAAAAGAAAAGCTGTTGGTAGAGTTGAAAGGCTGGCAGGTTTGCCCACTGGTTTGTTATGATCTCCGTTTTCCTGTCTGGAGCCGCAACAAAAGCAATGCATATGATTTATCCATTTATGTAGCGAACTGGCCGAAAGTTAGAAGTATAGCATGGCGATCTTTGTTGCAAGCCCGGGCTATCGAAAACGTGGCGTATGTGATAGGAGTAAATCGTGTCGGCACTGACGGAAATAACCATCCTTACTCAGGCGATTCTGCCATCATTCACCCTAAAGGCCATAGGCTATTAGATACAGTAGAGCAAGAAGGTATCCATACACTCACGCTGAGCAAAAAAGAACTCGTTGAGTTTAGAGAAGCCTTTCCAGCACATTTAGATGCGGATGATTTTACAATTTGATTTTTAGATTATCTCTTGCCACTGTCAAGGCTCCTACCAGTGTACGAGTCCAAGGCTGCTGAGCAGAGTAGGCAAGACACCTCTTGTAAAGCGTAGTGGTTTAGCCAGCATAGAAACTCTTTATTTCTTCCTGCACCTCCTCTTCCTCCAGGTATATTTTAAACTGTAACTGCGGCCTTGCCTGGAAAATCCTTTGCAGTTGCGAATGTTCTCCCCAAAGTAGTACTAGTTGCTGCTCTTGTGGTTGTAGCATCTCCTCCAGCAAAGGCATAAAGCCAGTAATAGGCACATCAGGTGCTTCAACCTTGAAGCATACTATAGTTCTGGAATTTTGCTGAAGCAAGCGCCTGGCGTAGTGCAGCGTTATTTCATCTGACTGCAGGTCGGCATCCAGCACGGCCGCATCTGGATAATGCGTTTTCACCCACTTTATCAGCGGCAGATCATATGCTATACCTGCTGCCGCTTTCGTTACTTGTAAGTATAAAAAAGCTTTTTCCGTCATTACTGCACTAGTAGTTTTTTGGTTTCCTGGTGCCCGTCTCTGGAAGTAGCGCGCACAAAGTACATTCCCGCCTGCAGGGTTAGGTTACTCATATTATGAATGGTCCTGACCACCTCACTCCCCAATACTTTTCTCCCAACAGCATCGTATACAGCAAAAGCAACAGGTACAGCTGCTCTTAGAAACACGTCCCGCTGCCCTTTACCAGATGGATTTGGATATACCTCCAGCGCCAGGCTTTCGGTTGATTCGCCTGGGCTTGCTGTGTAGCCAGCTGTTTGCTCCAATAAATACAAACCGCCTCCTTGAGTACCCACCACAGCATACAGCTTGTCTTTTCCGCCTAAGCTAGCCACACTTATACTTAGTTGCTTTCCAAAGCGAGTAGCTCCTACCTCTTTTGTTATTTCGTTCTCCAGAAGTGCTGTTGCAGGTACAAGTTCTGTCTGTAAGTCTCGGGTAAAGTCTTTGTAAAAATTCACTACACCGCTGTCATCCACTGTTAGCAGGTCAAGTCGCCCATTTCCATCCATGTCTGCAACCGTCGGGTACAGGTTTCTTTTTAAGAAGTCGAAATCGATGCCGCCAAAGGAAGCATTTTCCAGTACAAAATTTACCGAAGCTGCATTTCCTGTGTTTCGAAATAAACTTAAACGCCCGTTGCTTTTCCCTAACAGTATATCCAGGTCACCGTCCTCATCTATGTCAGCAAAGGCTGGGGCATCGCCAGCCTCAACAGTTAAGAGCAATTGCATTGCGCTGGTGTTAAGCTGAAAGGCATTGTTTAATCCACCTACGTTTTTGATATAGCTGATCGTTGTCCTGCCATCCTGTTTTCTGGTTGTCGTCAGTACCAGGTCCTGCACACCATCACCGTCAAAATCAGCAAAAGCAGGTTTTATGGCTAATAATTCTTGCTGTGCCAGTTGCAGGTAATCATCTGTAACCAATGTGAAAGCAGGTGCTGTGCTGCTGCCTGTGTTCCTATAGTAGCTAAGGCTTGCCGTATACTTTCCTTCTCTAATGGAGGCATGGTTTCCTAACAGCATGTCCAGTTTGCCATCACCATCCAGATCTGCAAAAGCAGGAAAAGCCCCCTCTCCCAAATCCAGCATCTGGCCCTGCAGAAAATCGTCCTGTACATACTCAAAGTCAGGGAGGTGTTCTGCTCCATTGTTTTTGTAGAGCCACACCGATTGCTGCAGTTCTACGTTTCCCTCGTTTTCGTAGCTGTTAGGCGCAACCAGCAGGTCGGGCACTCCATCGAAAGTAACATCTTCGTAATAGGCAGCAGGAAAAAGGTTGAAAGAGGCGGCTCGTGTGTTGGCAGGAAAAGAGTTTTCGGAGCTACCAATAAGGGCCTCCATGGCAGAGCCGATATTCTCTAGCTTCATCAGGTTAGCGCACATCACACTTCCCATCAGCAAATCTTTATCACCATCGCCATCCAGGTCTATGGGCAGCAACGAACTTCCGTCGTGCCCCGAGTGCATAGGTGCCAGCAACCTGCCTCCCTCCAGCTCTGAACACTGCTCCTGATTGAAGGCGAACTTACCGCAGCCGTCGCACTCCGATACCTGCCCCCACCAGTGTGTTGCCTGCACAAACGTTAAGCTGTTACAATCCAGGTTTTGCTCTACCCGCATGTTCTGATAATACTCCATCGTATACCCACTCGAAAACTCCGTCAGCAGCACATCCAAATCACCGTCACCGTCCATATCTACAATGCCAGGTATATCGATGGCTTGCATTTGCATGTTAATCTCTCTGCCATTTCGCCTATAGTAAAGGGCGTCTTCGGACATGGTAAATTTTAGCTGCCCCTGTGCTGCTGCCTCTTGCCTAAAAACCCGTATGCCGAGCGGGCTACTGGTAAAAATATCTTTCAGGCCATCGCAGTTATAATCGCGTAGCAGCACCCACTGCTCCAGCCCCTCTGGGAAAAAAGCTTCATAAGCAGGAGCATACTGGTAGCGCCATTGCCCGTTTTCCTGCACGGCCAGGTACGTAAAAACTTTTCTCTGCATCCTATCGAAGATGAACAAATCTTCCTGCCCATCCTTATTTAAATCTATAGAAGAAAACTGTGGGGTATTCAGTCCGCCGCTCCAGGGCATAGCCAAGGCTCCTGCGGCTGTAGAAACAGGTACGTTATGGCGCAACTTAAACTGTAGCGGAGCCTGAGCAGTGCCGGCAAGGGAAACACAGCAAGTAAGTAAAAGCGCAAACAGTATCTTCATAAATAGTTAAAGCAGCTGGTCCTTAACAGGGCCAGCAGAAATATTTTGTAGGAAAACAGCTAAATTACCGCAATTGCTGTTTTGGATGTATATTGCCATGGCGGCTGCGGCTCTTCTGTAACGCCTGCAGCACGTATTGTAGCATCTGATTAAGATAAAATTACGCATTTCATGCCACACAGCACCGACTTTCTATACCAAAAATACTCCGAATGCCGCCACGTAAGCACCGACTCCCGTGCCGAGCAAGACCAAAGCCTGTTTTTTGCCCTGAACGGGCCCAACTTTAAGGGCGCTAAATTTGCGCTTCAGGCCTTGGAGAAAGGAGCGAAATATGCTGTAGTAGATGACCCTGCTATGGCTGCCGATAATGTTTTTGTGGTAGAAGATACTTTGCAGACCTTACAGGACCTGGCGCGCCACCACCGTCGGCAGCTAAGTATACCCGTGATTGGCATAACAGGCAGCAACGGCAAAACCTCCACCAAAGAGCTTGTATATAGTGTGCTGAGCCAGAAATTTAACACGCTTTACACGCAAGGCAACCTGAACAACCACATCGGGGTGCCGCTTACGCTACTACGCCTGAAACCTGAACACGAAATGGCGATTATTGAAATGGGTGCTAACCACATCGGAGAGATAGCCTTGCTTAGCAGCATTGCCCTACCTACACATGGCCTGATCACCAACATCGGCAAAGCACACTTAGAGGGTTTCGGCAGTTTAGAGGGTGTAGCCAGGGGCAAAAGCGAACTGTACCTGCACCTCGATGAGCACGGCGGTACCGTTTTTATAAACACTGGCAACGAGCACTTGATGCGCATGAGCCGCCGCATCCAAAACAAAATAACCTTCCCTGCCACTGCTGATTTTTACCACAGCGAACTGCTGGAGGCATCGCCTTACGTGGTGTATCGCGATGAGGAAGGCAACGAGGTAAGCACTCAGCTTGTGGGCAGCTACAATTACGAGAATATGGCTGCTGCTGCCTGTATCGGTAAATTTTTTGGCGTGCCGCTAGAAAAAGCCAATGCCGCTATTGCCAACTATAGCCCTGTGAATAACCGCTCGCAGGTACTTCAGAAAGGCAGCAATACTATTATTTTGGATGCCTACAACGCCAACCCTACCTCTATGGCCGCCGCTGTACGTAACTTCGGCGGCATGAAAGTAGCCAGGAAGATTGTGATACTGGGCGATATGTTTGAGATGGGAGCCGAAAGTGCCGCAGAGCATCGTGCGTTGGGAGAAGTTGTGGCACAACAGAGCTTTGATGCAGTATTGGTTTGCGGCAAAGACATGAAATATGCCTCGGAGGTTAGTAGCAGCTTTCTTTACTTTGCCACGAAGCCTGAACTAACAAAGTGGCTGCAGGAGCACCCTGTCTCCGAAAGCTATGTGCTGATAAAAGGATCGCGCGGCATGGGCTTAGAAACGCTGCTGGAGGTGCTATAAAATACAGCTAAAACAAGGACTTACTACTTTTGACTCTATACCCTCAAAAGCATGCTTCAAGTTTTCAACATGGAGCTTTTCATGAGGCAAGTTTTTAACTTGCGTGGCGGGATTTCATGATTTTCATAACTACGCCTTTACAAACTGGCATCATTTACAACCACAAGTTGCGCTATCGCTAAACTTGCGGCATGTTTTGCCTTTTTCCCTACAAGGTTAGCTTCGAGGATGAGATTTACTTCTATATTAACAGGAAAGGCGCGAGATTACTCCCGCGCCTTTCCTGTTAATATCAAATTTTTAATTTCTAATTTCTAATTAAAGAAGACTCTACTCTACATTCTTGAAAAACGTAGGCGAATTGCCGTAAAGCGGTGTTCTGCCGTCCCATTTCTCAATGAACTGCTGCTGAATTAGCAACGGTGTAAGCGTGCGCTGGCGCAGTTCGTTTGCTCTTGCCTCGGACTCAGCTTCTACTATTTTCTTACGGGCCTGCGCTTCGGCCACCTTTAACTCATTCTCTACCTGCATCGCTTGCTGTACTGCACGGTTTTTCAGGTTCACGGCTTTCACAATCTCGTCAGGATACTGCAGCCCGCTTGTCATTTGCTCCAGTTCAAAGCCTTCTTTTCTAAGCGACTCACCCAAGGCTATCTGCACTTTATCTTCAAAGGACTGGCGGTTAGAAATAATGCTGTCGGTGCTGTACTGGTTGAACTGGATGCGGAAAGCATCGCGGGTGTAGTTGTAAAGCGTTGTTTCGGTGATCTGCTCTATGTCTTTGCGATACTTACCGAAGATTCTGGGACTCTCTCCTGCAATCACTCTGAAAGAGATTGTCGGATCCACCGTAAAAACAGAACCGTCTTTGGCGTTTACAGTAAATGCGTTGTAGTCCACCGTCTGCACAAAGGTCGGGAACATAAAAACATCTTCGGTTAAAGGGTTGTACCACACGCGCCCTGTTACCAGCGACACGTCCTGCACACCTTTATCTGTACCGTATAGTTTAACCAAAATGCCTTCGTGGCCTGCGTCTATGCGCGTGCAGGACTGCGCAGCCACAATAGAGAAAAAGATAATAAGCACAAAGGCGGTGATCAGGGTGAAAACAGATCTGTTCATTAGGATTTATAGTTGGAAATGATGTATCGGGTAGCTACAATATTAACAGCGATCAGCAGACCCAGCAGCAGTAGTCCACCAGCCACTGCCATATCAGAAGGTTCCCGCATCAGCGCTGCCACCTCTGAAAAGGTAAGGATATCTACTAGCAGCAGCGGGAGGATCAGGAGGAGTTGCGGTTTCATGGGTGGATGATGTTATATGACGTATTAGCGGGTTAGCTATGGTGCGATTATGCAGTATAGGTTTTGTTGTGCGTTGGTAGTTTTTTGCTTTTATTCAGAATAATCCAAATCAGAATGGCGAAAACGAGTGTTATAATTGCAAAGAATTTCTCAAAATTTGTCTCTGCTACCATGTTTCCAATGGTGTTTAAGATAAACAACACCAGAAATGCCCACAGAGCAATGTCCACAATTTTCAGGGGTAAAACCTGCTTCACATAAGCTCCTTTTATCAAAAGAATTAAACCCAGAAAAAGATTGATTGCTAAAGACACTGACTCGAACAAGTACATCTCAGAATCGCTCTTTAATCGTCCGCCCCATGTAATCTCATAGGGAATAACCTTGAAAAGAATAGCCATGTGAAAAATCGTTATGGCTACAACTAGCCATAACATTATCTTTATTGCAATTCTCGCATCCATGTTCTTTCAATTTTTATATTTATGAAGCACAACGGTTTGCAATATAGCAGCGGCTGAGTATTAGAGCCAAGTAACTGTCAGCCTACATTAAGTTAATAAATAGCAGTGAACTTTGCTACTCAAGCAAACCAGCCGTTGTTATATTGCTGGGTTATAGCTCGTTTCATTTCTTCCTTTTCTCTCTTTATTCTGAAAGGTCATACTAATTAACCCTGCACTAAATAAAATTGCGCCTCCTACAAATGGAAATCCTGCTCCTACCAAATCCTCCAACAGAGGAGAGAATAAGTAAGGTAGGCAAAATACTATTCCAAAAATTCCAGCAATCATAGCGGAAACAGACCCAACATATGCTAACTTCTTCAATAGTGGTTCTAACTTATATCGCGTTTTATCTGCAAGAATCACTGATTTTCGCAATTGAATTAAATCCTTGTCTGCGTACTCGCCCAACGTCCATTCTTTAATCTGCTTGGAATTAAGTCCTAATCGAAAATCCTTAGCAAATTGAATCCATTTATAGGGAAGCAGGATAAATCCAAATGTAAAAATGGCTATGCTAGGGATAGAGATATTACCGTTACCAATCATGAAAGCCTGCATCCTTATTTCGTCAACCGGAGTCATCTTGTAGTCCAACAAGCTATGCTTCAAATCATGCGATTCATATCCAGGCACTAATCTTAGTTTATTTGTATCAAGACAATCTGCTACCTCTCTTCCCAAAGTCCCGGCCTCCAGTTTTCTTAATTCATCCACCTGCAGATCATAGAGCCTCATGTTATGAAACCTCTCGATTATCCATACAGATAGGTGAAAAGCTAGCTTGATTATTAACTCTGGAATAACTTGAATATGTCGCATAATTCTGTCTAAATGAGCTATAACGTACAAGGCCAGGAGGCGCCAAGGCTTGCCTGCCTTGCCTTGATGGCTTTTGGGTGTAGTTATCCGTGCTTGTTTTCCCTTTTTTGTAGTGATTTCGTGGTTTTAATTTCTTTTTTTATTTCAGGAAAAACAAGCTGCTCGTTGGCGCATTTTCTCCCCTTAAACTTCCTTCTAAGTGGCGCTTTAGGCGGAGGCGATGCTGTTAATACAGGTATTGACAACGTTGCCGCAGACGTCAGGCTGGCTGGCCTCGGAAAAGAAAGACTAACCTATCATTGGCCTCTCTATTGCCGCAATGCACTGAAAAATAGCCACCTGCCGAAGTTAGCCTCTTGACTTTGTCCTTCCCAAAGCCTAACTCCGACCGCCGCAAGACTTCGGCCCAAACCAAAGCTTCAGGCCCTTGGCTCTTTTCCCCTTCTTTGCCCGCTTTAGTGGCCTTTGATGCCTCCCAGCCCCTAAAAAGCCTGAAAGACACACCACTTTAAAAATTGAAAATGTGACAATGACGGATGAACTTCCTGCTAAACGAAACTTATTCCTTTTAGCCGCCAACCGGTAGTTGTATAAACGTAACTGGACTAACGAATATACTATATATTTACATTATAATACTACACAAAGCAATTTAACTTTTTGACCACTTGGCAATAAACTGAGTTGCAAGCGTAACATTTGTTGCTAAAAAATACCTGTACCACTTTCTCCTGCACAAATCCCTCTTTTTTACGACCTTTGCTCTCATTCTTAATTCTTAACTCATTATTCTTAATTGAGCCAGTCCACCATTTATAAGGAATACCTGCTGCAATCGGAGCCTAACAAGTTTGAGGCGGAAAACCTGCAGGCAGGCGAGATGATCATTAACATGGGTCCGCAGCACCCCTCTACACACGGCGTACTGCGCCTGGAGGTGCTTACGGATGGAGAGCTGATTGTGGACGTGGCGCCGCACATAGGCTACCTGCACCGTTGCTTCGAGAAGCATGCAGAGAACATGGCCTACAACCAAACCATCCCATACGTAGACCGCATGGATTACTTGGCCGCCATGAACTCGGAGCATGTGTGGTGTATGGGCGTAGAAAAGCTGCTGGGAATAGAAGATAAAATCCCGAAGCGGGTGGAGTATATACGGGTGCTGGTGGCGGAACTGAACCGCATTGCCTCGCACTTTGTAGCCATCGGCACCTACGGTATCGATATTGGAGCTTTTACACCTTTCCTGTGGCTGCTCCGCGACCGAGAACACATACAGCGCCTGCTGGAGTGGGCATCGGGAGCCCGCATGCTGTACAACTACATTTGGGTGGGCGGCTTATACTACGATCTGCCCATCGGCTTTGAGGATCATTGCCGTGAATTTGTAAAGTACCTGCGCCCGAAACTAAAGGAACTGGAAACAATACTTCTCACAAATAAGATTTTTATAGACCGAACCGCCAACGTAGGTATTCTGCCGCTTGATGTGGCGATTAACTATGGCTGCTCAGGCCCCATGCTGCGTGGCTCTGGCCTAAAGCACGACCTGCGCCGCGTAGACGGATACAGCGTTTACCCTGAGCTGGAGTTTGAAATACCGATTGGCCAGGGTGCGGCAGGCACCACAGGCGACTGCTGGGACCGCAATTATGTGCGGGCGCAGGAATGTTACGAATCGCTGCACATTATCGAGCAATGCCTCGACCAGTTGCAGGGCAACTATAAACGCACGCCAGAATTCGATCCGCAGGAGGCTTGTCCGAAGAAACTGCGCATGACAGGCAGCCAGGAACTATACTTTCGTGCTGAAACACCGCGTGGCGAGCTAGGCTACTACTTCCGCACCACCGACCGCAGCGATGTGCCTTTCCGCTGCAAAGGCCGCTCCCCCTGCTTCTCTAACCTATCGGTGCTGCACGAGATAAGCAAAGGCTGTATGATAGCTGATATGATTGCCATTGTTGGCTCTGTAGATATTGTATTGGGCGAACTAGACAGGTAAAAGAGAAAACAAGCGCAGGCATTTGCTTGTGCTTTTGCTGCTGTTGTACAGTTCATAGCTAAGCGGCTATCTCAAAATTGCACTGATGACCTATAGCTTCTTCAGTATCAGAAACCTTTAAACTGTGCCTGCGATAAAACCAATGTTAATTTATTGTTAAGACACACCAAAATTGCCTACATGATTTTAAGATTTCCCAAGCTTCTGACAGTGCACCTGCTGTGGCTTAGCTTGCTTGCAACTCCTATAGCGGCGCAGGCCCAGGTGCAGCCTACTAAAGCCGATACAGCCTTTGTGCTTCCTGCCGATACCGTACTACCTGGGCAAAAGAAGCCTTTTACAGAATCGCAGCGTTTAGAAGGCGACAATAGCCGCTTCCTGAAAAGAGCTGTTATTCCTTCGGCTGCACTTATAGGGTTGGGTATTTCCACTATTGGAGGTAGAGGCATATTAAGCAGCAACGATGTATTCGACTACAGAACTAAAACCTTCCCCAACTTCGCCACCAATGCCGACGATTTTGCCATGCTGGCACCACTGGTAGGTCTTTACGGATTTAACCTGATATCCTCGCAGAACCGACACGAACTGCCCCGCCAAACCTTACTATTGGCTTCGGCAGGAGTGCTCACATCGGCTATGGTATGGCCCACAAAAAAAATTACTGATATAGACAGGCCTAACGGAAAGTCATACGCTTTCCCCTCGGGGCACACAGCTTACGCCTTTACGATAGCCACCTTCATGGACAAAGAATTTCGCCATAAAAGCCCATGGGTAAGTGTTGCCAGCTATAGTATTGCGGGTGCAACAGGCGCGCTGCGCGTACTGAATAATGCCCACTGGATGTCTGATGTGTTAGCTGGGGCAGGTGTAGGTATACTTTCTGTTAACACAGTGTATTGGATTCATGCTAAACTAACCCAGGGTGGAGGCCTAAACACTGCTACAATAGTTCCTGTTATGCTACCAGGCGGCAATATAGGAATGGCCTTTGCCATGCAATTCTAGCCTCATTTCTTAAAGCTATAAATTATAGGGCGTTTCTTCCGTAACAGGAGGAAACGCTTTTATTTTAATCTTTACTCTATGCCACAACTCCGATTGTTTGCCCTTCTTTTGTTTTGCCTCACTTCTGTTACAGCCCAGCCTCAGGTGCGCATGGTGCAGGGCACTGTGCGCGATGCACGTACAAATGAAAAGCTACCTTTTGTAAGCATAGCCGCCAATAAGGGCGAGACAGGTACCACTACCAACCTCGAAGGCCGGTACCAACTGCGCCACAACCGCCCGATTACAAGCTTACGGTTTAGCTATGTTGGCTATAACCCACAGGTTGTGAATGTGGATTCAGCCAGCACTTTTAACGTTTACCTGCAGCCTTCAGCGGCGCAGCTACAGGAGGTGGTCGTGTTTTCTACAGGCGAAAACCCTGCGCACCGTATCATCAGGCTGGCAAACCAAAACCGCGAGCGCCACCAACCCGAGAACCTAAACGCCTACACCTACCGCACTTACAACAAGTTTATACTTACCGCCACCAACCTGCAGGAAGGTGAAATGAGCGACACCCTACAGCTTGCCCAGCAGGATTCCTCCTATATCAGAATACGGAACCTGCTTTCGAAGCAGCACCTTTTCCTGATGGAAAGTATTACAGACTACGCCTACCTCCGCCCCAGCAAATCAAAAGAAACCATACTGGCTACGCGTGTGTCGGGTTTGCAACAGCCGAGCTTTGGTATAGTTGCCGCCGAGGCACGTGACTTTTCTGTTTACGACGATATGCCCGTTTTCTTTGGCAAGCGCTACCTCAGCCCCTTAAGCACAGGTAGCACCCGCAAGTATGACTTTGTGTTGCAGGAAACGACAGTGCAGGGGCAGGATACGCTCTTCATAATTTCCTTTAAACCACAGGAAGGAAGAAATTTCGAAGGCTTGAATGGCTTGCTTTACATCAACAGCGATGGTTGGGCAGTGCAAAACGTACTGGCTGAATCAGCTGCCGACGATGAACGCAACATAAAGCTGCAGCAGCGGTTCGAGCAGGTGGGGCCACAACAGCAGTGGTTTCCGACAGAACTGGACGTAGAAATACGGGTACCACAGGTCAGCATGCGGGGCCACCAGCCTTACGCCCACTTGCGCACCTATATTACAAACATCAACTTAAACCCCAACCTCCACAGGTCAGACTTCGGTGTGGTGGCTCTGCAGCAAAAGGCAGATGCTGCACGCCAGCCAGATACATTTTGGCAACAGTACCGCCCTGATTCGCTTAGCAAACTGGAGCGCTACACTTACCACCAGCTAGACAGTGTGGGCAAAGCTGAGAATATTGAGAAAACCATACGTATTGCCGAGTATCTTATGGCAAAGCAAATACCTTTCGGAGTGGTAAGCCTCGACTTAAACCGCCTGCTACGTGTTAGCTCCTTCGAAGGTCTGCGCCTGGGTGCAGGCTTCCATACAAACGACAGACTTTCAGAACGCTTTAGTGTAGGAGGTTACGGCGGCTACGGCTTCGGTGATAAAGAATTTAAATATGGCGCTGATGCCCGTTTTGTTTTTCACGAGCCCTCTCAGCTGCAGCTAAAAGCAGAATTTTTTGAAGATATTATAGAAGCTGGAGGCCGCAGATTACCTTTCAAACAACGCAGCCTGCTCCGAGATTTCAGGTCTGCTCTGCTACCGGAAGTAGATTACACTACGCATAAGAGCTTGGCCCTTTCGGGTCGCCCCTTCCTCTACGTGCAGGCACAGGCCATGCTGAGGCAGGAGCAACGAAGGCCAACCTTAGACTTTGCCTCCCTTGATAACACTGCTTTTAACCTGACGGAGGCAGTGATAAGCATGCGGTATGCCTATGGTGAAAAGTACATGCAACAGTTTAACCAACTCATTGCTATGCCTACCGAATATCCCGTGCTGTGGCTACAATATACCCGCAGTTTGGATGGCGTATGGAACGGCGACTACAGCTACGATAAAGTTGATGCACGATTAGAAACAACCTTTCGCCACCGCACTCTGGGCGAGAGCAGTTTTACTTTCGCTGGCGGTTGGCTACAAGGCAACGCGCCCCTGACAAGCCTATTTAACGGCTACGGCAGCTACAACCCAGACTACATGGTTTATGCTGGCGAAGGCTTTGAAACGATGCAGCCCTACGAGTTCTTCTCCGATCGCTATGCTGCTTTGTTTTTTAAACAAAACTTCGGAAAAAGATTCCTCAACACAAGATTCTTCGCACCTGACATAGCGCTAGTTACTAACGCAGGTATAGGCACTTTGTCTGATCCTTTGGAGTTTCTGGAGGAAGTTCCGATACAAAGCATGCGGAAAGGCTTTTTTGAGTCTGGCCTGCTCTTGAATAATGTCATCAGTTCTCCTTTCTCAGGGGTAGGCATCGGTGCTTTCTACCGCTACGGCCCCTACAGCTTCGACAACTTCAAAGATAACCTCAAGATTAAGATGACGATTTCACTGGCATTCTAGAACCTCTCTTCGGTTGTGGTTTAGAATGTATGATGTAGGAATAAATATGGCA
>NZ_JAJJWH010000054.1 GCF_020907245.1 Pontibacter harenae
CATACACCATTCACAAGTACTTGTAATTCGCAACTTGAGTTATTTATTTGATGCCGGGTTTAATATGTAGTCTACAATACGCGTGAGCACAAGAGTGACCATCAAACCTAGAGCGTGAAGATTAACGGGAAAGTACCAAAACCCACACCCCCTCCAGTTGGCAGGAAAGGGCGTTTTTGCCATATCCGATGCTATGTTAAGCAGGGTCAAACTCTAAGAGGGTGCAAACAGCATCCGCTTTCCAGTACAATCTGTACTACGATTCCAGGAATAGAGGGTATTTCGAGCCAAATACTGTCAGGTGCCGCCAAGGCTTGCCTGCCTTGCCTTGGTGACTTATGGGTGTAGTCATAAGTGCTTGGTTTTCTTATTTACTACCCTCTGGTGCAAAAGCATATACTCTTTATCTAATAAAGGTGTTCACTACAGATTATCTAACGGGCTCACGATCTTACCCAAAGCATGAGACGTGATGTGGATTTAGATTTGTTCTCTGCTCAAGTAAGCAGGTGGCAAAAGAATGACGCGGCGTGTGGGGGCAAGTGCTTTCACACCTGCCTTAAAGGGGAAGTAGCCACTGTTGTGATGTAAGCACTTGTGAACCCATTCAAACTTAAGTTGATAGGCATCGTTATCCTTTTGTAGTATTTAGCAAATTACCGCAAGCACCTTAAGTTACTTAAAATGGAAACAGCAGTACCAGGATTGCTACTTTACCATGATTTTATCAGTAAATCAATGGAAGATGAATTGATAAATGAGATTGATAGCCAAATATGGGTTGTTGATTACAATAGAAGGTTGCAATATTATGGTTACAGGAATGAACTAGAGGCTCCTTATAATCTAGTTGAATTTCCAGTTCCTATGCCTCCACTAATCTACCAGTTATCACAACAAGCGGTGGAACAGAACATAGTATCTATCCAACCAGATCAAGTTATTTTAAATGAATACTTTCCAGGAGAGGGGCTCAGACCTCACAAGGACAGGAACTACTTCGAAAATCAGATCTGCGGTGTTAATCTTGGCAGTGGCTGCATCATGAAATTTATCAAAATAAAGGGAGGAGACGTGGTAGATGTGGAGGTTCCCACGCGTTCCGCATATGTTATGCAAGATGAGGCTAGGTATAAGTGGAATCATTCTATACCTTCTAGAAAAAAAGATATTGTTGATGGCATTGTAAAACATAGAGAAAGAAGGCTATCTATCACTTATCGCAAGGTGATAATGAAGAAAGTAAAACCTATGAACCCTGATGGTAAAGTGGCGAACATGCTACGCGATCAATTCAAATAAATTCTGATACTTTGTAGGTCCAATGTCTTGTACAGGCTGTTTTAGGCATCAGCCGAGACCAAAGCATTTGTATGCATTGTTGGACAAAGTAAATTTATCAGTCCACTTTAGTTGAAGCAAGTTTCTCCTTGACCGACGGGCTTTCAATCAATTTTTCTACTCTCATAGTAATCCTGCTGTACCTCTAATCCGCAGTAGTAACTCCCAGTAGCGATCTTAAAAACAAATGGACCGCCACAAGGTATAGCATCAAATACATTGGTCGATTTCTCTCTTGCTTCCACTTTCTGTCTAGTCCTAATATAGGTTTACAGTTACTGTCTCGTAAAAGGCCGTTTTAACGCTACAGGTCTTGTTGCTGGATTTGCCTTTGCCTGTGAACTGGCGTTGCTCTGAGCTGGAGGCAAAACAAATCAAATCATTTCAATCACAGCACCCCATCAGAATAAAACCAAAAAAACCAAACCCGCTGTACATCTGCGCGAGTTATCCAGTATCCTGCAATCCCTTAAAACCTCCATGGCTGTAGCACAACTATTTTCTAGTACTGCCTTTTCCCAAATTGCTGTATCACAAATGAAATGGGATTATGTATATTTGATTACTCCTTTTCGAATATTTTCTTCCGGTGGTTCACTCCCCAATCCTTCAAGGCATAGATGATAGGAGACAGGGTATCAGCATAGGGTTCCGGCTTATACAGGATCTTAACCGGGTAATCTTCTACCACTACGCGCTTAATTAAGCGGTGCTGCTCCAGGTCCTTCAGTTCCTTTGCCAGCACCTTGGGCGTGATTCCCGGAACACTCTCCTGTATATCAGTGAACCGCTCATTTCCAGTAGTGACAGAGATAATGATAGGCAATTTCCATTTGCCATTGATCACGTCAAGTGCATCCCGCACTGGCTTCACAGTGCTCAGGCACTCATTGCATGCTTTTTTTGCTGCCATTGCTCTCTTTATGATACTATTTCACTTTCCTTTAGGAAAGTACTATACAAAGGAAAGCATGTTTTCGTAATTTTGCAATATACTTGTTCAGGGCCTACTGAAAAATTTGAACAGCGGTGGCCAACACTCACCCATGGAGAAGTTTTCTGTTTGGGTAGAAACAAGCATTGATAGTAGTTGAAATGGAAAATAGAAAAAAGTTAAAGCTGGCGGCCAACATTGATGGTCTGGGATGGAACCATGTGGGCTGGCAGCATCCCGATATGCCGACTGATGCCAGCGAGAGTATTGATTTTTATATCCAACAGGCAAAGCTCGCCGAAGCAGCCAAGTTTGACACGCTCTTTTTGGTTGACGTGAGCCATGTTGGCCCAGGAAACATCCCGCATTACCTGAGCATGTTTGAGGGTGTTTCCATCATGTCTGCCCTCAGCACGCACACCCACAATATCGGGCTATCGGTTACCGTGTCCACTTCCTATGCCGACCCCTACAGCGTAGCCCGGCAAATCTTGTCGTTGGACAAGATAAGCAGGGGCCGCGCGTCTTTGAACGCTATCACTTCAAACCCAGGAGGCATGGTCAATTTCAGTCGAGGTCATCTGGGCAAATCAGACCAATACCCCATGAATAAAGAATTCATGGAAATCGTGTTGGGATTGTGGGACACCTATGAAGACGATGCCTTTATACGGGACAAGGAAAGCGGCGTGTTTTTAAATCCCCGAAAAATGCATAGGGTGAATTACCGGGGGAAATATTTCCAGGTGGACGGGCCTTTAAATCTTAGCCGCTCGGTTCAGGGGCGACCAGTGTTATACACAGCAGGTACCTCGCAAACATTTATGGACCATGCCACCAGCTACACAGACGGTGTGTTTACCCATGGCAGTACACTGGGGGAAACAGTGGCAATCGCTAACGAATTAAGACGCCAATTAGTCCAAAAAGGCAGAAGGCCGGAAGACTTCATTGTGTCAGTCGCACAAAATCCAATCGTTGGCAGGACAGATCAGGAAGCCCAGGAAAAATACCTGGAACTGTTGCGGTTAACTCCCGAAAACAGCCTCGCTCGTCCACTGTTTTTGGGATCAGCCGAGAAAGTTGCCGATCAGGTGCAGCAGTGGTATGATAAGGGGGCAATAGATATGTTGATACTCAGGCAGGACCATCCACATGGCTTGCGGGATTTTACCCAATTGGTGGTGCCTATACTGCAGGAACGCGGCATATTCCGTACTGAGTATGAAGCTGATACACTGAGAGGCAATCTAGAGTTGGCCAAGCCTGCTTTCAGAAAGATCTGATCGGCAGGCTACACCAGGGGCTAAGTGGTGAGCACTCGGAAGATTAAACGTGACGAATTGACTAATGGGTACTAATCAGACGTACCTGATTAACAGAAACGAATAAGAATTGAATACCATGAAACCTAACATAGCATATTCCATATTAGAACTTGCCATTGTATCGCAGGGAGAAACCATACAACAGACCCTGCACAATTCCTTGGCATTGGCAAAAGAAGCGGAAGCACATCAATACAAACGTATATGGTTTGCCGAACATCATAACTCAGACAATATCGGCAGTAGCGCTACATCGTTGCTCATTGGTTACGTGGCCGAAAACACCACCGCCATCCGGGTAGGCTCAGGCGGTGTGATGCTTCCCAATCATTCGCCTTTGATTGTGGCCGAGCAGTTTGGCACACTCGCTCATCTATACCCAAACCGCATTGATTTAGGGCTCGGAAGGGCACCCGGCACCGATCAGCAAACTGCTCGTGCTATCCGGTCAGATTTTATGGAGGCTGCACATTCCTTTCCCCAGGAAATAGAGAAAATCCAGCAGTATTTCTCTATAGAGAATAAAGGTGCAAAAGTAAGGGCTCCCATTGCAGAGGGTACAGCTGTTCCGCTGTATGTATTAGGCTCGACTACCGATAGTTCACATATAGCGGCTCAAAAGGGATTGCCTTACGCTTTTGCCAGTCATTTTGCATCAACGCATCTGCACAACGCCTTACGAATCTATGAGCAGGAATTTCAACCTTCCGAGTTTTTAGACAAACCCTATACCATTGCCGGGGCGAATGTTTTAGTGGCTGATACCGATGGAGAAGCGGAAAAACTGTTCACTTCATTGATCAGAATGTTTGTGGGTGTACTAACCGGATCCAGAGACCCCTTACAGCCACCAACCGAACTGACCGAAGAGCTGAAAGACATATTGCAACACCCGACTTTACATCAAATGCTCAGGTATTCATTTGTAGGTAGTAAGCAAACGGTAAAAACGCAAATTCAGGAATTTCTGGAAGAAACGGGAGTGGATGAGTTGATGACTGTGTCCACCATGTACGATATAAATGACCGCCTGAAATCTACCAGACTACTTGCAGAAATAATGAAGGAGATAAATGAAAATAAGTAAAAGTAACATTCATTGACACTTTAGAAGCAAGCAGGCTGTTGTAATATAGAGTCAAAGCTTTATTTATAGCAATTCTCTTAAGCTCCTACCCTACCCCCAGAACATCATTCAATGATGTCGGATCCATGTGGAAGGTTAGTCATCCTTCGATCTAATCGAAAGCCTCTCAGTTAACGCTGAGGGGCTTTTTTCTTGCACTTCGGACACTACTCGGACACTAAAGCCGCTCCACATAATCTTATACCTTCATAATTTTAGTGGTCAACGCTTTGTGAGACTGGTCAATTTTTCTTCTAACAATTACGAATAGTATGCAGGAAGCCATTATAATAATCCCAACTACATCAAATTTGGCAAGTACTTTTTTATCTTCCTCCTGCCATATGATATATTCGTCCTTCCAACCAGGGATCCAATTAGTGTTCCTGCCCCTAAAGCTAAACAAGCCAGAATTAAGCTTGTATATCCTTCAATAAAATGAAATATACCTAAGGTTGCCATACCAGTACAAGCAAGGGTAAACATCCTGAATCTGGTAAGTGCCAACTTATCCAGGTGTTTCTTTCTTTGTAATTTCATTTAAAAAGCAGATAATTAATGCAACATCATTAATTATATCGATTAACCAATGTTATTTAACCGTGGCATCCTGCTCCTTAAAGAGCAATAGACTTTTTAAAGCTGCCTTCATATCAATCAAAAATTTAATGCCTAAAGGATTTCTTTCTTTTTGTTTATTATAGCTGGATAAGCTTTTTTTATTAGTCGCTCTTCATCAGAGAAGTAATATTTGTATTTGGCCGTAGTGATATTGAATTTAAAATCTGCGTACTTTCCGATTACATCCAATCCCGTTTTGAAGGGCACAGGTGATTCGAGCACGGAAATATGGTAGTTATGACTCATCTCCAGATTTTGTACCCCACCCACAGCCAGCTTGTAACGATCTATCTCCAGTAAGGCAGGCAGTATATTCACTCTGTTTTGCGTGAACTCTATTTCCGCTTCATTGTATTATTACAACAAATTCGTATCAATATTAAAAAATAATTGAATTTTTCCTTTAATACTGGAATCAATACCACCGTCTTTGTGTCTGTATTTTAACTTTTAGCCAAAGTTAATTTTTATAGTTTTAGATTAGATTGAAATGAAAGGGCAGTCTGTGGCTACCCTTTTCTTTTTAGTAGACGCTCCCCTACTCTGCAACCAACACCATGCTTTTTAAGTATAGTGTATTTTACATATAAAATAACTTATATATAAATTGTTTTGGCCAGTCCTCCCCCTGGCTTTGCAACCAAACTTAGACAGATGATTCTGTTCGAGAATAGCATCCTAAGGCTTGACTACAGCCCGTCTTCCGACATACTGGAGGTAGGCTACCCTGACCTGCACGACTACCTGCTCGTGGAGATCAAGCATAGCATAGACATCCTGGTGGACACCGTCAAACACTACGATGTGAAGAGGGTGCTGCTGGACTCGTCCAGGACATCCATAGAGGTCAACCGTGAGGAGAGCAGAATGATCGCAGTCTACCTGGCCACTGGGATGGCTACCACCCGTGTCCAGAAAGTGGCCCGCCTGCAGTCCCCGAGCGCCTTCGTAGAGCACACTGCCGAGGCCAACATCGACTACATCACACAGACCCAGTCCCTGCCTTACCAACTACAGAACTTTACCACAAAAGAAATGGCCATAGGCTGGCTGAAAGCGTAGGACGTTAGGAGTTTAGTGTTTGGCATAATGCCCGTGTGTGTTCCGCTTCACGATCAGTAAATTTCAGGACGACACAAGTTGTTGTGTAAAAGCTTTGAGGTGATGCTGTCCGACAGCAGCGCAAGTCTGGTAGCAGTTCAAATGCCATCCTATGCTGGAGGAAAAGCTTCCATGTCACCTGCGAGGTAACAGAGAGCGGAACCCAATTATTTAACAGATTACCGCAGAATTATCATCCAGCCAACTGCCCTATAATAAAAGAACAGACTTAAATGCATGTATGAGTCCCTGCAAATGGCGAACTTTGCCCTTCTTTTGAAGAACCTATGCTGAAAACACTTATTTACACTTTCCTTCTGAGCATTTCTCCCTTTGGAGAGGCACGCGCAGGCATACCCTACGCTGTCGTGAATGATATACCTCTTACCTGGGCATTCGCAGTGGGCCTTGCTGCCAATCTATTAATATTCCCTATCCTTATGTGGCTGATTGATACATTTAGCAAAAGACTTTGGCCCAACCGCGTCTACAGGAGAAGCGCCGTCAGCCTGTCCAAGAGGGCCAAAAGAGGCGTGGGAGCCGAAATACAGAAATACGGCTTCTGGGGCTTGATGGTATTCGTGATGATTCCCCTTCCAGGCACAGGGGCCTACATGGGTACCATTGCCGCGTACGTACTGAAGATTGAACGAGGCAAGGCCTTTCTGGCAATCAGCATAGGGGTGCTTGTCTCCTGCACCTTGATGGCCGCAGGTTCATATTACGGCAATATGGGGCTGGAAAACCTGTAAATAAGCAAGGGCTAGCACCTGATTGCCTCCTGTTTTGCTTAGAGTTCAAGGATACAATTATATGTCTGCTCAGCGTGAGCTACAGGCTATGTGCTTCTGATCTTGCCTTCACTTCCTCATCACGAAATAGGTTGAAACGAAGGTGCAAAAAAATAACAACCGTTACAAAACCCATTTACTTTATGAAACTTTTACAGCTTTCAAACAAGCACAAACTTAGTAACTATTTCTTTATCAAAAACCTAAAGCCTACCATGCGCTTTGTAGCACTTGTTGCTACTCCACTTTGTCTCGTCAATAGCTATATCGCTGCTTATGAAAGCCCAGATTTCTACACACTTTGGTTTAGCAAGTTTCTCTCCAGCTTTATGACGACCTATCCCCAAGCTGTAATTTATATGAGCTTTATTAGGTGGTTTGACAGTAGAAATAAGATATCTGCGCCACTGCAACCCTAAGTGCGTTAGAACAAGCCTATACCAAACCTTACTTTGTCCTTGAATAGGTGGCCCTGTAGAATGGTAATATCATGGAATGTAATATTATAGTTACATCTCCTTTTTATCTACCAGAACAACAAGTATAAACGTTGGCTATAAACTAGGTTGCTTTTCGGTTAAAGACAAGTTGCTACAGCCACTCAAATACCTGCTGAAGGATAGTTTACTTGATTCTTGGGCTCCTTAGCAGAGCACCTAGTTTGTGCGTTACAGGGAAGGGGCAAAGAGGTGGACAGTAAGCAACTTTATGTTGAAACAGAGGCTTAAATCTTGGATTAAGACTTACACGCACAATCGGAAACCCAACTAACCTTACTATGTGCTGCGCTACCCCTGACTGACCAGCAGCGCAAGGTAAGCTAGGTAAAGAGCCAGCAGAACTGCCCCTTCCCACCTTGCCAGCTGCCTTCCCTTGCCCGTGAAGACAAAGGTAAATAGCAGCAGGCCTGCGGCGATGTTAACAGCAATGTCCACAAATGAGCTTGCATTGACCTGCAAGGGAGTGACCACAGCGGAGAGCCCCAGGATCAGGAATATGTTGAAGATGTTAGAGCCAACCACGTTGCCAATGGCAATGTCCACGTTCCGTTTCCTTACCGCAACCACAGATGTCGCCAGCTCAGGCAGGGAGGTTCCTATTGACACCACAGTCAATCCAATGACCCTCTCCGATAACCCGAACGCTTGTGCGATACCCACGGCGCTTGTCACAATCAGCCTGCCGCCCAGTACCAGCCCTGCCAGCCCCAGTCCGATGAACAGCACAGCCTGCAGGTAGGTATAGTCTTTTGTCTCTGTGCCTTCGTCAGTTGGACTGCTTTGGGCTACCTTCAGGTTATACACAAGAAAAATGGAGAAAAACAGTAGCAGCAGCAGACCCTCTGCTCTAGAGATATAGCCCTCGGTTGAGTTGTCCAAATACACATCGCCTGCTATAATAAGCACGGCCACAGCGGCAAGCAGGCTCAGCGGGATCTCCAGCCAGGTGGTGTTCGTCTTTACCGTCAGCGGGTATAGCAGGGAGGATATTCCCAAGATGGCCAGCACGTTGAAAATATTGCTCCCCAAGACATTGCCCAGCACCATCTCAGTGTTGTTCTCGACGGCGGCGAAGAGGTTCACCACCAGCTCAGGGGCCGATGTGCCGAAAGCCACGATTGTTAGCCCTATGACTATGTTGGGAATGCCGAGCCTTGAGGCCAGGCTGGAGGAGGCGTCAACGAGTTTGTCTGCCCCGAATATCAGGCAGACAAACCCAGCCAAAAGGATTACAATGTCAAACATGTCTTATGTTGTTTTAACTCCGCAGGCGTACGATGAAAAGCGAATCCTCAGAACACTTGCGAAGTTACGCACAACCTGTTGATAATTTGCATAAGCGAATTACTAACACAGGTGGAGGGTTGTTTACATGTGCTGCAGGAAGCAGAAGAAGGGTTGCGCTTTTACCAGGGCAGTTCTTGAAATAAATTCGGGTTCTATGTGTCAAGAAGTCAGCAGAGGCCATAGTAGTCACTTGTAAAAAAGCCCTAAGCGCGACGGAGGCCTCACAGGGTAATGAAGGACCAAACGCTATCTGTCAGAAATCTGATGGGGAGGCTCAAACAAAGGGCATGCTAGGCTTATAATAATTCTACTGATGAAGATGTAACATTGTCCACTTCAAAAGGTTAATTGGCCCAAGCTTTACCTTCCTCAGTAAATCTCCATTTGAAATAATTATCTAATACCTTCAACGCACTCTCACTTGGAACTGGACCGACATGAGGACTAGTTTTTAAATACATTACTTGGGGATTGGCAAAGCTAAACGCTGGCCACTCCGGAACACCTTCCCCATTAGGATCTCCATGTTTAGCAAAGTTTGTCCAGTAGGTACTCATTGTTTCTGAAAGTTTAATATCTGATGGAGTGACATCAGGGTTCTGCTCGTTCAGGGTCTCAAATACATATACAATATTTTGACCATGAGGCGAACCATGATCATCTGTTGGAGAGTTTTCTTGGGAATTGGGGTATTGATCAAAATAATAAAAGTAAACCTTAGCATCTCCAGTTCGTGACTGGAGATTTGCCCAAGTCCAGGTATGCCAACCAAAGGCTGCATCGCGAGTCAGATCACGTGCGGTTTTGGGTATGCTGTTTTCAGAAACGGGATAAACAGACAGCAAGGTGTCAGCAAATTTACCATATCGCTTTTGAGCATTAGCCTTGAATTCTTCAGGGCTCCTTTCTCGGGTAAAGCTTAGTCCTTCATCCGAATTATAACCAATCAGCACAGGTACATCGTTATAATTTCCTTTTTCATACAGCGTATACTGATCATCAGAAAGGACATACCCATCAATGATCGGCCATGCACCACCCATGCCCATACCCATGGGCAAACTATCGGCATCTAACGCTCGCAATTCGGCCAAAGAAACAGCACCCGCTGATTGTGCATAGGACACCCCTGCAGCTTCTGCTTGCTGGAGAGTTTTCATATTCTCACCAGGATAAGTGGTGGCACGCGTAGGACCAAACGAGCCACCGCTTTGAGAAATGGCACCATGAAACAAGCCTTTAGCCAGAGGTGACGCACAGAGAATGCTCACCGATATACCACCAGCCGACTCACCAAATATAGTCACTTTGTCGGGGTCACCACCAAAGGCCTCAATATTATTCTGCACCCATTTCAGGCCTGCAATCTGGTCCAGTAAACCGTAATTCCCAGATACATTATTGGGGCTTTCAGCACTTAAATCGGGGTGGGCCATAAAACCCAATTGACCTACCCTATAGGCAATACTCACGACGA
Organism: Pontibacter harenae; assembly: GCF_020907245.1. GTDB lineage: Bacteria > Bacteroidota > Bacteroidia > Cytophagales > Hymenobacteraceae > Pontibacter > Pontibacter harenae. Next base: position 10,507 of record NZ_JAJJWH010000054.1, read on the forward strand.
CGACACCTTTTTGGGCCAGGTTGATACCAGGCGTTATGGGGTCAGCTGTTGTTCCAAAACTAAATCCGCCTCCATAAATCCAAACCATCACAGGCAGTTTTTCTGTCTGTGATTTGGCTGGAGTCCAGACATTCAGGTAAAGGCAATCCTCACTTTTACCAGCTGGAGGATCTCTGGGCTGGTAGGAAGAAGATGTAAATTCGGTTACTTGCTTTCTGCCATCCCATTTTTCTGCAGGCTGGGGGGCTTTCCAACGCAACTCTCCAACAGGCGGTGCTGCAAATGGAATTCCTTTAAAGACAGCTAGGCCATTTTCGATCTTACCTTGTAGCACCCTCTACTCTGACCTGAGACGGGTCTTTTTCAGAACAGGAGATATTGGCAAATATAAGCATGACAAGTAAAGCACCTAAAATTCGAATCTTCATTTTTTCAACTTAACTACTTACTGAAATTCTTTGATTTCACTGTCCAGCCTGGATAATCAGTCAGGTCTTTTTCAGTAAAAACATGGGAGTTATCTTTAGCTTTAAATTGCCAGTCAAGCCAATCAATCGTCATTCTAGCGAAAGATCCTCCATGCTTTTCTGCAAAAGTCCCTCCATGTCCAGCCGTCAGGTGGTTGGCAAATACCACAGGTACATGATTGATACGGTCGTAATCCATGAGTGCGTTATTGTAAGCAACATCCGATTCCCCACCTTCTATATAGATGACCTTACCATGCAGTAATTGTAAGGATTCTTTGTTGGCTCCAGCCATGGTCATATCACCCATGCCAGAGTTAAACATCATATAGGTTTTAATTCGCTTGTCATCCGCGATCCTCATGACTTGCGCCCCTCCGCAGGACTGCCCACCTACAGCAATCTTATCCAAGTCAACATTCATATAGTAGTCGCTCCCTTTAATTTTCGATTGTTCAGCAATTCAGTTTAAACCTTTGAGAAGCTCCGTGTCTGTTGTATGTTCAAGGACACGTTCCTCCACGGTCATTTGTAGTTTACTGATGGCAACAATAATGTACCCATGGGAGGCAACTTCCGAAAGTAAGCGTTCATGATGGATAGAGGAATTCATACATCCGCCATTTGCCCATATTATAATGGGTAGCTTTCCTTCCTTTTTAACGGCCTTATTTACGTTTTCGGGTCGGTACACAACAAAAACAGGAAGAGATTTCTCCGTTACAGCAATGGATTTGTAATCTCCGTTACTTCCATTGTCGATAACTTGGTCTTTGTTACTTGTGCGTAGCTTACATGAAGTGTAAACCACACTAACTGAATTATTATAAAAAATTTCCTCATATGATTTATATTAAACATATTTTTCTGTTTGCCTTTGAACAGCACATTACGTGCTCGTGCATAATATAGGAATGCGTAACCTAAACTATGAAGCTTATGCGCTGCCAGTATGGACAAGTACTATCTCCTATTAAATATACTTAAATTAATCAGAGGGAGAAACGCCTTCATCAGTGTTTGGTAAAGCTGGTAAGAAAGCTGCAAGGGTTTGGGATGAACTATGCCCTAAAAAAAGCAAGACTGCAAATAACAGAACTGACGAACATTTTTGAACAGGTGGGTGCGAAGAGATAGCACCCCGTGATGCATAAGAGGCAAGGAGTTGAGGGTAAGCACATTTTTGCAAAACCCTTAGCCGACAAACGATACTGTGTAGATGCAGCAGAATTAGGAGGAAAGGAGTAAAAGTTTTTGCCCGAATTCAATAATGAGGTTAAAACGAAGGAAAATTAATAATTACAAATATGCCTTTTACAGCCTTTTGCAGGGGATGTGGGTAAATAGGTGTAGCATAGCCACAGAACTTATAACAATACTGCTTTGCCCGTCTGTGTGCATTTTAAACCGAGAATAGCCTGTTGCTCTTTTTCGTTCGACAAAAAGCACATCATTTCTTTATTACCGTAATAAGTAGGAATATGTTTGGAGTAAACGATATACCTAAATTCTTTTTAGCCTTTTTCCTGGTGCTACCTGTCATCTCTTTTGTGCACGAGGCAGGGCACGTGTTTTTCGCCTGGCTGATGGGGGGAAGGAACATCAAAGTAACTGTTGGCTCTGGAGCCGTACTGTTTAAGGTTGGCATTCTAGAGGTGAGAAAGTACTATTTTTGGTACGGCCTGTGCTCTTTTAACAACCTGAAGCGCAACCACCGCTTTGCCAATATCCTTATCTTTTCAGGAGGTGCACTGTTCAACGCCATTTCGACGGTGGTAGTGATTTACCTTATTGAAAACAATATACTAAAGCCAAACCTTTTTACCTATCAGTTCACTTACTTTTCACTCTACTATATATTTTTTGCGTTGCTGCCGATGCCCTATCCTGGAGGTAGCTACAGCGACGGAAAAATTATAATGGACCTGATCAGGAACAAAAAGCATATAGGGGATAGAACATATCGGGTACAGTGGAACGATGAAAAGAGGCAATGGTGTGTGCTGGATCATAATCAAGAACTGGTACAAGCTTTTGAAGATGAGGCGCAGGCACTTGCCAAAGCGCATGAAGTGGCTCAAAGCAACCGCCCCAGCCGACTGCTCAACAGCAAAAGTGGACAGGAGTATGAAGTCCAGAACTATCCTAGGGTACCGTTGTAGTTATACTTCTTACTGCACTGAAACGATAAACTATAACTTTACAAGTGACCGAGAGCAGCAATCAAAGCACAGCAGCGAATCAAGATACGCCGCTGTGGTTCGATTTACTTAATCACTGCCTCTGAGTACACCAACCACAGCGGTAATCTATGTCTATGTTATAGATCTCTGTCGGTACACTGACCAAGCTCATGGACGGGAGCGGATTATTGCCTTTCAAACCCATCACCAACAAATTATACTTTTCTTTGCGCGGTTGCAGGCAAATACGCTCTGCGGTGCTTTTGCCTGCGGCTTGAACTAATGTATAAGGCATGCTATTTCCTGGTGTCTGTACTGCTGAATACCGTAAGGCACCTGGTTCATCCCTACCTGTATCTGCGATCTTTCTGAGAAGTCGTACTGAAACCATCCCTGTTTCAGGAAAGCGCCGCCAAAGGCCTGAGAAGAATGACGAAATTCTGCGTTCAGTTTAAGTGTTGCTCCATCATGTATTAAAAAGCTGGTGTTTTATGGGACGGTATGTTTACAGACCAGGTGCAACTATGGCAGGGCGAGGTAAACCGAAGATGGACTGCACCTATAGGTTAGAGCGCGCTGATTCAAAAGAGAAAAGAGCTTCTTCCGCGGAAAGCATCTGACACAGTGGCAAGATTCACCTGTGCTGTCTAGAGCCAAGCCTCTCCTTCTCTTTCTGTTCATTCTGTGATGACAGCACCGCTCTAAAACATCAGAGCTTGAGTTGCAGCGTTACATAGTAGTTACGCGCATCAGATGGGATGATGCCTGGACCAGGATAACCAGTGGCACGGCGCGTGAAGTAACGGTTATCGCTTAGGTTATTAATACCAGTTTCTAAGGTGAAGCACTTATAAGTATAACTGCCGGAGAGGTCCATAACCCAGTAGGCAGGTATCACGCCCACGACAGCTGTGGGTTCTAACCCAGAGTTCGGGGCATCGGTGTATTGCGCTGCGGTATAAGCATACTGGTAAGCCAGCTTCAGGTTATTGCGCTTAAACGACACGCCCAGCTTGGCAATGACGGGTGGCGCCAACTCTACTTCTTTGCCGTTGATGTCTGTTAGCGGGCTACTGTATTTCGTGTTTACGAGCGTCACGTTAGAGAAGGCGGACAGGCTCGTTTTGTGGTCTTTGCCATAGTACAGCTTCAGCAGGTCTGCCTCCACAAATGTCTCCAGCCCCACATTGCGGGAGTCACCCACATTAGTGCGGATACGGTTGGTGGAACCTTCAATGTTCTTAAAGTTAATGCGGTCTTTATACGCTAAGTAAAAGATACTGGCGTCGTAGTTCAACACACCGCTTACGTTCCCCCTGAAACCTAAATCAGCACTATAGCCTGATTCGTCCTTCAGGTTCTGATCCACGAACTGGTTCGGGTTAATAACGCGCATGTCGTTGAAGTTGATGGCGCGGTAGTTCTGGGAGAAGTTAGCATACACCTCCATCTGCTCAGTAGGTTTATAGCTCAGGCCTACACCCAACAACAGCACATTGCGGGAGTTGCTGCGGTCTTCGGCTATCACCTCGTCTTTGATGATGTTACCTGCCTGATCGGCCATTACGTCCCGATAGCTGCCATCAGCATTGGTGTTGATCCACTCGTATCGCATCCCTGGTGTCAGGCTTAGCTTCGGAGTGATGTTGAAGATGTTTTCGGCAAACACAGCCAGGTTGCGGCTCAGGTAGTCGTAGCCCGAGGCATTAGGCGCACCCGTTTCTGAGTAAAACCAGAAATCAGGATCAGAACCAGTAGAACCATCGCCCTGCTTCTGATCAGTTAAGCCACGGTAATAGCGGGCGCCTACCAACAGCGTAGAAAAAGAACTGCCCAAGTCATAACGGTGGATGAGACGTGTTTCGTTGCCGAAGTTGTTGAACTGGTCTTTTAGAAGCAGGCGCTCCTCCATCGGGTCAGGTCGGTTGATCTTTTCCAGGTAACCAAGTGCATCACGCTGAGCCAGGAGGCCGAAGTTGCGGATGTTGAGCTTCGTGCGATCGTTCAGGCGGTAATCCAGCGTCAGGGCCATCAGGTTCCAGTTTACGTAAAACCAGTTGCGGTCCCGCTTCGACTGCTGCGGATCCTGATTGAACTCTGCATCCGTTAAGCCGCCCGGCTGCTGGGCCAGGTAATCCATGTACGTGTAGTCAAACCCTACCTCGAGTTTGTCATTTGGTTTATAATGGACGGAACCGAAAGCTGTGCGGGCGTCAAACTCCGCATTTTCGCGCCAGCCATCACCGCTTTTGTACTGATAGAAACCATAGTAGTGGAATTTGCCTTTGCTACCCCCAACGCTGTTGAAGGTATTCAGAAAGCCCCAGGAACCAAGCGTCTGGCGGCTTGTCAGCTCGAAAGGTCTCTCTTCCGGCCCCTCCTTCATCACAAAGTTGACCATACCTCCAAACTGTGTGCCATACTGGAGGGATGCCGCGCCACGTACTATCTCGATTCTATTCACGGCCTCGGTAGGCGGGGTATAATAGCTCTCGGGATAACCCAGGGCATCGGCAGATATATCGTAGCCGTTCTGGCGGGTATTGAAGTTGGATGTACGGTTAGGACTAAGGCCACGCCCCCCAATGCCTAATTGTAAACCGGCACCATCGCTCTCCCAAATGTTGAGCCCAGCTACTTTCGCAAAAATCTGCCGTGTGTTGTTTGTGGCTTTGCTCGCAGTAATGTCGTTGAGCACCACCACTTCACTTTTCTTACCCTCGTAAATGGCGGCACCCTCCACAGAATTAAGCCGGGTGATACCGAAGGTTTTCTCGCGCACTCCTTTTACATTCACCTCGCTCAGCTTCCCCTCCAGCGGTTTGAGCGAGAAAGGGAGCTCCACGTTGCTGTTGCCGATGGTTACCTGCTCTGTAGCCGATCCCCAGCCTACACTGTAGGCGGTTAAAGTATAGGTGCCTGGAGCCAGACCAGGAATGGTGTAATTCCCTTTCGCATCGGCTTTATATAAAGAGCCAATATTGGTCAGCAGGACCTCAGCCTGTGGCACCGGTTGCTGTGCAGATGCACTGGTTATTTTACCAGTGATGGAAAAGGTTTGTGCCAGTGTAGCCATGCAGCTGCAAAGCACCAGAGCGACAGTTAGCGTAACGCGCATTTTATTTTATTTCTGCCCTACCGCCTCAAGCGGTGGAGTTGCTTCTTCTAAAGGTAAAATCCAGTGCTTCGGCAGGAAGCTTTCTTTTTCGGCCGCTAAATTAACTTTGGGGTCAATCAGGAGCTGGCTGCCACGGCCATTCATACTTACATATACCTCGGCACGCACCTGCGCACCGGGTACATCACGGGCTGCAAAATCCTGCTGCAGCATGTGGGCGTACTGCAGGAGCATGTCAGGCTGCGTCGCCATTTGCTTTTCCTGGTTGATGGTCAGGTAATCCGAATTGTTGATCTCCACTTCATGGCCAGTTTTAGGATCACGCACGTAAAAAAAGGCAGTCCCGGTTTTCTCCATCAGCATCACACGCCATGAAAAACGATAGCCCTGCTCAGTCCAGAAAAGCTGACCAGGGTACAGCACAAAACGCCACGGTATTAGCACCTGCAGCACAGTATACACTACCAGCAGGTTTAAGAGCAGCGGCTGTGCCACTACCCTTGCTGCAACAGGTGCGGCAGGCACACGCACGCGTACCAAACTGCGGCACCAGCCTAATAAGCGCTCATGAAAGTTTGCGGAGAAGAAAATCAGGGTGCTCACCATCATGATGTAGGGAAACATGCCGATCTGAAACAGCACTGCCGTCAGCACGTGGAATACTACTACGGTGGCATAAGCCAAAAGCCTGCTCCTGCGCCAACTCAGGAAAAACGGGATAGTCAGGTCATAGAAGGCACCAAACCAACAAAACAGGTAAGTCACCCACACTTCGTCGAGCAGCGGACCGATGAGCGGCAGGTGCGTATGGGCAGGTAGCCAGTAACGGAGCGGCATTGCCTCCAGCAGCCAATCGGGGTTTAGCTTTGCAACTCCCGCATAAAAGTAAACCAGCCCCAGCTGCAACTGAAAGACAAGCACTGCCCAGCGCGGCACCTGGCTCACCCAGCTATGCGGCTTGCGAAGCACATCCAGCGAAAAGTGCTGATGCGCCGGCACTAAAACCAGCAGCAATGCTACTACACTCACAAAGTAATAGTGGTTGAGGTAATTGCTTTTGTCGATGAGTTCGACGTACGTAAAGCTCAGAAAGAACAGTAGCGCGGACAGGCGGTAGCATAAACCCACCATCATGCCCAGCGCTGCCAGTGCCATTAGTACAAACAAGGCATACATGCCTGCCTCACCTAAAGGCTGCACCCACTCAAAACCATAGTAGGGAAAGTATACCTTCGGTTGCACATACAGCGCTGTAACCCAGCCCTTGCCCATGAAGCGCAGGATGCTGGCCAGCATCATTCCGCCAAAAACAAAGCGGAACACCGCCAGGGGCGCAGCGGAAACAGGTGCAGTAAGATACGGCTTTAACTTCTGAAGCATGTACTGTTTTGCTTTTAAGCTTTTGTCTTCATGTTAAAAAGGCGGTTTTACTAGTCAACCAATCTTTTAATGTCATTTCCAGTATGCCTGGGATGGGAGTCCAAAAGGGCTGCGAAGCAGTGGGAAATATAATCTACCGCGGCCAGATTTTTCACTGAGGTCGAAATGAGAACAGGTTAATGTATTAATCTCCGTCGTTATCGGTGTAGGAAATGGTAACACCCAGTGCGGCTGGCATATCGGTTTTGGTGAGCACGATAAGTTTTTGCAGCTCGTCGTAAACCTTCGTCACGGCCTGCGACTGGGTCGTCACAGCCTCTGACAGCGGCCCCTGCACAGCATTGGCAGCGGCCAGCGCTACATCAAACTGCGCTTCGATGGCATCGGAAAGTAACCCTCCGTTATACCTTGCATCCACATGGTCAAGGTAATCATCCAGCCCCGGACCGTTGATGCCATTTGCCGCAAATCCCATAAATGTAGCTTTCTCAGCACGAATGGCCTGTTTTAGCAGCTCAAGGGAAGTTTGGCTGTAGTAGGCTTCCACTTTCTCTGGCAACGCACTGCCTGCGGTGAACCTGCCGCTCGGTATACCTACCTTGGCACGTTTGGTCACATCAATGTCATAATTCAGTTGGTTTACGAGGTTACCCACCGCGCTACCAACTGCCGTACCCGGGGAGTTCTTGAAAGTAGTAGAATAGTCACCACTCGTCCAACCAGTGTACACTGCGTTGGCACGCTGGTTAATCAGTGTGCTTAACTCCTGCAAATATTTCTTCCGGTTAGCAACATTCGCTCCAGAAGTAAACTGCTCTACTACTGCCGCTCCACCCCCTGCTCCATAAAGCAGGTAGTCCAGGGCTGGAAAGCCCTTAGCATCAAGGTTAGCTGACCTATGCAAATCATAAGTACCTGCGGCGATGTTATTTTCTATCTTTGCTGTAGAGGTAGGGTAAATATTGAGGTTTGTACGCAGCAACTGCTCGTCGGCAGGGCCAAACTCATACAAACTTGCGTTCTGCAGCGCTTTGTATGCATCTTGGTAAGCTGTTTGGGTAGCGGCCAGTGTAGTGACTGTTGGTGTAGCTACAAATGCATCCACAGCAGTGGCCAAAGCCTCTGTTTTATTTTTGAAGTCCGTATAAGCTGGCACAATCAGGTTATCCGCGTAGTTGACCACCATGGCCTGGCGGTCGTAATCTATTTTCGGACCATTGCTCTCATTGTCTGAGCTGCAACTGTTCAAAGCGGCAAGGCATACCAGCCCCACGGCAGCATAATTTCTGAACATCTTCATGCTGTATACTTTTTGAGTGCGAAAGGCAGCAGCTGAGGGTTGGCGTTCCCGCAGCCGCTGCTCTATTAAAAAACAATAAAAAAAGAAGAGTACTATAGCTGCCCCTTGATACGATCCATCTCATAAGCAGTGCTGAGGATATTGATGGCGTTGTTAATATCCTCAGCAGTGGTATCGTACAGGTTAGTACCGATGGCCTCTATTAGTTCCTGGTACTTCGCTGCAGATAGCCTGCCTCCAGTTTTGTACTGCAGGCCCATTGCAAAACCAATGGCCTCAGACAGGTAGTGGCTCTTTTTAGCTTGGTCAGCGATGTTGGTCCTGGCTGCATTCAGCTCGTGAATCGTAACCGCTGCAACAAGGCGCTCCCACTCGGCCCGAATCGTTGCGGCTGCTTCGTCTTTGCCCTTCATATCTTTTGCAGAGATGGCGGCGCGCCCTTTGATGAAGGCATTCATCAGAGCTTCATTGCTACCAATGGCAGCATCAACCTTGTTGCTGTAGTTTGCCCAATACTTCAAACCTGTCGTGTTAGTCGGAAAGTCGATCGGGGCACCAAAATAGCCGAACGCCTCATCCCAATGGTGCTCCATTTTAGTGCCTTCGCCAATTGTTACGGTAGTATTGTCTACTGCAGGACCAATTTTCTCATCCGACAGATATCCTTCTACCGCTTGGAAGTAAAATACGGCTCCCATCAAGCCCTTCTGAATTACCTGCGCATACTCAACCCCGTTCTCGCCTACCAAGTAGCTTTTGCCTTCTGCAGTAGTTAGCAAGCCAGCTCGTCCCTCTTCAGCGGGTAGACCTAAAACATGGTTAGGAGCACTACTGGCCGCAGCCACAGCATCGAACAAAGCTTCGAAATCATCCTGTGCTGTAGCAATTGTCTTATTCTTAAGCTGCTTGTCTGTTGCAGCATTAAGGCTGGCGTCAGCGAAAGGGCTGTTAGCATTAGCATACATGTTCTTCATTATCTGCGCATCCAACTGCTCTCCGTTGTTACCCGTTTTGATATAAGTATCTAACTCATCCAGCATACTGATGCGGGTTGTCTGGCCAACATAGCTTACATTTTCAAAATTGTAAGTTCCTGGAACATTATAAGAAGGATCACTCTCTTTATTATCGGAGCAGGAAGAGAAGGCCACACAAGCTGCAAATGCAAGTGTAAAGTTTCGGAGTCTTGAAGTGTAAAACATCTGGGTCATTAGGCACAATTTTTATTTAGACTAATTATAAACAACTGCAGCAAAAATAAGCCCCGTTATTTTAAGAGGCAAGGCTTATTTATAAAAATTTTCATAATAGGGAACTAAAATAAAAGACGTTACAACAGTGACTTAAAGCAGCAACAAGGGCTATGTAGGAGAAGCTGTGCTTAAATATTTAAGCTACTGGATCATATGCACAACTTCAGCTTCTTTACATATATCTTAGAGATTAGCTTCGAAAATTCATATTTTATGGAAAACTAGCACAAGCGGCAACCGTAGAAAAGCTTACCTACTGAACATAACCTTAGCTATACAGCCTTAAAGTCTGCCGCTTTTCTATCTCTTTACAATCTATTAGTGTATAAAAGCATGAGTTTTTCACAAACAAAAGAGGCTGCTCGACACGAGCAGCCTCTTTTGTTTGGAGTCAATCAGCCAGATGATGTTTAGAGCAATAAAAGAGCAAGGCAGTGTAAGTCTTCAGTCATGTCACAAGTTCTTCTAATCGAAGCGCAGGTGCTTCACTGACTCACCTGAGTTAATAAGCTCCAGTAGTGAGTCAATGCCGATGCTCAGGTGTTTCTCCACGTAACTGGTGGTTACCAGCTTATCGCTTTCAGAGGTTTTCACCCCTTCTGGTATCATGGGGTTGTCCGATACTAGCAGCAAAGCACCATGCGGTATTTTATTAATGAAACCTACGGTAAAGATGGTGGCGGTTTCCATGTCAATTCCGATGGCACGTATCTGGCGCAGGTACTCTTTAAACTCATCGTCGTGCTCCCAGACGCGACGGTTGGTGGTATACACCGTACCGGTCCAGTAGTCCATCTCGTGCTTCTTTATCATGGAGGATACGGCTCGCTGCAAACGGAACGATGGCAATGCAGGGATCTCCTCTGGCAGGTAATCGTTGGAGGTCCCCTCGCCCCGGATGGCGGCGATTGGCAGTATCAGATCACCTAGCTGCGCCTTCTTCTTCAGCCCCCCGCATTTGCCCAGGAACAGAGCGGCTTTTGGCCTAACGGCTGACAGCAGGTCCATTACAGTTGCTGCCATGGCGCTACCCATTCCAAAGTTGACGATGGTGATATTGTTAGCCGTGGCTGTTTGCATTGGTTTGTCCAGTCCTCTTACCTCCACGTCAAACCTGTCGGCAAACATCTTGACATAGTTTATGAAATTGGTGAGCAGGATGTAATCTCCAAACTCATCCAGCGGCACGCCCGTGTAACGCGGGAGCCAGTTTTGCACGATTTCTTCTTTCGTCTTCATTCACAATTATTTTGATGTTTGATATTTTACACCCTGCAGCGCAATTTGTTCTGCCAGAATTGGAAGAACATGTGAGGGAGCTTCCTTCTTGGTCGTCATTATACCAGAAACAGTATTTCCTCTCCAAGAGACTCTTCTACCTTCAGGAAGCATGAACGCTGCTCATTACCTGTTTAATCAGGTAATGCACATAAGTTTTACGTGGCGGCGCTTTCGCTGTCTTTTGCAGGGAAGGGGGCTTGAACAGAACTGCCTAAAGCATCTACACTTCTCTTCATATTCTCCAGGAACAGGTGAATGTGGTAACCGTCAGCCAGGGCATGGTGTACCCGCACACTCACGGGAAGCATAGCCTGCTGGCCTTTCCACTCCAGCCTGCCAAAGGCCAGCTTCGGGATGGAATCGCATGGGTCGTCTGTGTGCGCATGCTCCATACCCTTGAAGTCAAACCACGGCAGCGTAGTGGCATGTATCAAATCAGGGCCGCTGTACCCGCAGAACAATTTGTTGCTCTTTTTTACCTCCGCTATAATCTCAGATGAACTCTGGCAAAAGGTATGCAGGTCAGGGTGGTGCGGCAGGTGCACGAACGATACAGTTTTATTGTCCTTCAGCACTGTAGTGGAAATGTCCACTGCCTCATACTTTACCACCTCGTCACCCTCCAGCCTTAGCAGAAAGTTCTCGGTGGCGCGAGCACCCTCTGCGGCTGCATGCAGATAGACAAGGGACACCGGCAGACACTCCCACTTAGCGTGGTGGTACAGTTTGGTAATGTCTATCTGCGTGTGCACATTGAAGAACGGCTGGGTGAAAGATCTGAAGAAGTGAAAGTGCTCCTCGCGCTCCCACCCCTTTGTTTTGAAAGGCGCTTTACTGTATACTGTTTTCATATGCATGTATCTTTTGCTGCAGCAGTTGCAGGTTAATGTCTGCAATGATAGTCTGCTGAATTTTAATAATTTTCTCCTCTTCCAGCTCTACCAGCAGCCTGTTCAGGTTCCGGACAGAAGTGCCTAGGGCATCTGCAACCAAAGACTTTGAAATCTGGAGCTCGTTTAGCCTGGAGAACTCGCGAAGCACAATCAGCAAAGAGTAGAATAGCTTGTTAGTACCCTGAATGGCCGCTTTTTCGGAGGTGTTCAGCAGCCTTGAGATCATGGCTCGGTGTATTAGAAGGTTGAGGTCTGGCTCCTGCGCGAGCATTTTCAGGAACTGCTCTGGCGCAATCTCCCAGAATGTGCAGTCAGTAACAGTCTCCACGGTGCCAAAGTATGGCATGCTCATAATGGCTTCCACATCTCCAAGCACCTCACCCCTATCGAAAACACCCAGCGTGAATGCCTGCCCCAGAGAAGTGGTGCGCACCACTTTAACTAGGCCAGAGGAAAGAATAAAAACGCTGCGTGGCGCAGCGGCTTGTTGCAACAGCTTCTGGTGTGGCCCGTACTGCACAAAGCTTATGCCGTATTTCTCCAGCAGATGCTGATGGGTGTCTACGAAGCGCATCACCTCTGCCCTGTATTCGGTTAACATGTGCCTTTGCATAACACAAAGATAGGGCATCCCATACCTGTTATAAAAGGACAATTGTCCGAGAGGTGTATTATTTAGACACTGGAAGGAAAAATGCTTAAAGCCTTCTCGCCTGTTCGAATCAAATCATGTCCCTTCAAACCATTGAAAGCAACGCTCTATTCCAACCTATGTTGCAAGTTTCGCCTATAACGACAGTTAGGTCAACACTCTTTGGGACGGGTCACTCACTTTGCGGCTGATTCACTTGTGTTAGAAAATCTTGGGATTATGAAATAAATCTTTTGCACCGCGTCTTGTCCAAATACCAAAACACACTAAGCCTAGCAGAAAAAAATGTTTGGAATGGTTTTCCTCCAACCCAGAGCAACGCCAGTTCGCAGACAAAGGCAAAATTGAGCAACAAGATCTTTAGCGTTAAAATTGAGACAGGATATTTTAGGACAAGACAACAACAGGCAATCGTACCCGTTAGCCTTAAATTATGTAATAGTAAGAAGCAAATCATAATGATGCTCCTTAAACATTTAAGTAAGTAATCTGTTATGCTTCGGCTTGTTGGGTCGTTAACAAAAGTTGCAACATGCAGCCCGATTACGCCCTGCCCCATAGAGCTGACTTTAAAACCTGAACCCGATGCAGTACCCTCTGTCTGTCAAAGCAGATCAAAAGCTAACTATATCAGTTGGGATACTTTTGCTTTTTCATTTCTGCGGATTAATTGGTTTCCATAGCGTTTACCGAGACTGGTTTCTGAGCAATACCCCTCTTAACTTAGTTTTGGCAACCTCGCTACTGCTTTTGAACCACAAAGAGCTCACCTTAAAGATGGTGCTGGCATTTGCAGCTGTGTTTGTGTCAGGCTTTGCAGTGGAAGTAGCGGGCGTTAAGACTGGTGCTGTTTTTGGCTCCTATCATTACGGAGATGCTTTTGGACCCAAGCTTTTTGGAGTCCCCTTCGTGATCGGTATGAACTGGGCTGCCCTCTGCTTTGCATCTGCTACCTTAGTTAACAAATATTTAAAGTCCTATTGGCTAAAAGCTATGGTTGCTGCTGCCGTACCTGTTAGCATCGATTTCCTGATCGAGCGGGTATGCGAGGCCTTTGACTTCTGGTACTGGGAAAATAGCCAGGTGCCCCTACAAAACTTTATTGCCTGGTATGTTTGCAGTTTTCTGTTTGTGCTGCTGCTAATACCCGTACTTCGCGATTCCAAAAATCCTTTTGCACCTTATTTTTTGCTGGTTCAGTTCATTTTTTTCCTCATCCTGAACATTACTCATTCATAGATGACGCAAAACATACAGCAGTATGATTACATTATAGCCGGATCTGGAGCAGCTGGGCTGAGCCTGCTTTGCTATCTGCTGGAGGAGCCAGTACTTCAACAAAAAAGGATCCTGTTGCTCGATCGGGAAAAGAAACAGGTAAACGATAAGACCTGGTGTTTTTGGCAGGTAGAGAAGGGACCGTTTGAAAGTTGCCTGAAGCACCAGTGGCAGCATCTGCACTTTTATTCTGAAGGCTTTTCATCTTTGCTCGATATTAGTCCTTACCGTTACAAAATGCTGGAGAGTGCTTCCTTTTATAGTTTCTGCCTGAATAAAGCAAGCACAGCTGAAAATGTAACGGTGGTGAATGATGAAATTTTAAAAATTGATCCTGATGGAAAAGTATATGGCAGGCAAGCTGTTTACCAGGGAGAGTATGTATTTAACAGTGCTAAATTTAAGATACCTAAACAGCAATATTACCACTACCTGGTGCAGCATTTTAAAGGGTATTTCATCAAAACAAGCGAAGATGCTTTTAATCCAGAAACTCCTACACTGATGGATTTTCGGGTAGAGCAGCATGATGATTGCCGTTTTGTGTATGTGCTTCCTGTAAGCAAAAGAGAGGCCCTGGTTGAATACACAGGGTTTTCACCTGAACCCTTAACACAAGAGCAGTATGATGATGAACTAACATACTATATAAAACACTATCTCCAGCTTTCGCAGTATGATATTACACATACAGAGTACGGTGTCATTCCAATGACCAATGCCCCCTTCAAGACACATGAAAGTGCCAGGGTCATCAACATTGGCACTGCTGGCGGAGCCACAAAAGCTTCCACAGGTTATACGTTCAGTTTCATACAAAGGCAATGTGCCGCCATAGCGCGTAACTTAGCTGCCGGCAAAGTACCTGTATTTAGACAGGCTGCCTCCAAAAATAAATACAGGCTCTACGACAGTACCTTTTTACGTGTACTGTCTGAGAAGAAACATCCTGCTTGGAGTGTGTTCGAAGACATGTTTAGCAAATTGCCTGCTGCTACAATTCTGAAATTTCTGAACGAAGATTCTTCCTTGCTAGAAGATTTGCAGGTGATGCATAGCGTCGATAAAAGCACGTTCGTAAGGGCAGCGATGAAAGAAGTTTATCATACTTTTAAAGAATCACTTCCTTGAGGCTGTTTGATTTGCATAAATATAATAGCAGGTGTCGGTTTTGAGGGTAAGAAATGTTTTCAGACTTATGGTTTACCCGAGTAGTTTAACCGACACCCAATTGCAATTGATAGAAACTATTTTTGAGGCTGAACTGCTGCATCGGAAGGGATTGCGAGCAAGGGAATAAAAGCTTTTGTCATCACCATACTGGTAACACTTTCCTTGAAGAGCTTTTCAAGGAAAGAATGCTTTTGCGGAATCAGTACCAGCAAATCGTGTTGTTTATTAGCTACAAATCCCTGTACTCCTTCTGCTATATCATCTTGCTGCTGAAAAGTAACACTGTAGTTAATATTGTTTAATTGTTGATCCAGCATGTCTAGTGCAGCAAGAGCATCTTCTTTTTGTACAAGCAGCGTATTTTTTTTGTAAACATGAAGCACATGCAAGCGGCTGCTGAATACATTCACAAACTCACACAAGCTGCTGAGTATTCTGGGGGATGGTAGCTTAAGTAAATCAGCCGCAAAGACAATAGACTTGACGCCCTTATAACTAACCATTATGGGCACAGCCAGTACTGGTACCTGAGCTTTACGCATTACATGAAGCGCAGTACTTCCCAAAAAGGTTCGGTTCAATGCCCTATTTCCACACATGCCCATCACAACCAAGTCAGCCTTATGTACATCAGCCGCTTTTATTACCTCATCTTCTGCTACTCCATACTTGCACACGCACTTTATATTTACCTCTGCTTTTTTTAGAACTGCATCGTCAATAGCAACTCTATGAAAACCACTTTTTGTAAGTGATAAATCCTGCTCCTCAGCTACACCAGTTGTTATTGTAGTGCAGTATTCAACAGAGAAGTTTTTGACCAGTGATAGCCTTACCTCATTTGCGTAAGCTTCGAGCTTTTCTGCTTTTTCCATTTCAAGAGCATTTATGACGGTCGTATAGTCTTTCCCGTAAGGAAAAGAAACAGGCTGGTAGAAAGCGTTGAGAAGCACAATCTCTGCATTTAATAACTGAGCTATCTCAATTGCATATAATAATGCATTATGTGCATCCTTGGAAAAATCAGTAGGGACTAAAATGGTTGGTAGTTCTACAGAAGTAATGATGGCATAACAAAAAAGA
>NZ_JAJJWH010000005.1 GCF_020907245.1 Pontibacter harenae
TATTTATTCCTACATCATACATTCTAAACCACAACCAAAAAAACTAACCAGCAAAGGACTAAACATCGTACCATAGGCGAAATGACTGTTGGTTGTCAGTTGCTGGTTATTTACAGTTAAGTGGCTGCATGGCTAAAAACTATCTAATATTTTAGCCACCTAACCTTTAGCAACAAACAATCATCTAATAACAGTTACAATACTATACTTTAGCTAAAAATTGTTACATGGAGCTATTTCACGTCTTATCAGCTATACTAGCAGTATCTGCTTTTTTTGCCTATATCAACCAGAAGTACATTAAATTGCCTGGTGCCATTGGGCTTTTGCTGGCGGGGCTTTTCGTGTCGCTGCTGGTTCAGGCAATTGGTATGATTTCGCCTGCTTTTATAGATGTGGTGCGCAATAACCTCGAATCTATTGACTTTGCTGACTTCTTGATGGAGTTTATGCTGAGCTTTCTGCTTTTTGCAGGCGCGTTGCATACTAATCTGAAAAAGCTGGCAGCGTCTAAGTGGCCTGTGCTGACATTTGCTACCGTTGGTGTGCTTATTTCTACTGCCGTAGTGGGTACATTATTTTATTACCTGCTGCAGCTAATGGGCATGACTATCGATTACATTTACTGCCTTATTTTCGGTGCACTTATTTCTCCTACCGATCCCATTGCGGTGCTCGGTATTTTAAAAAAGGCAGATATTCCTGAATCGCTGGAGGTGAAAATAACAGGTGAGTCTTTGTTTAACGACGGTGTGGGAGTAGTAGTATTCACATCGCTTTACCAGATTGCGCAACTTGGTACTGAAAACATAGAAGCCTCTTCTATAGGAATTCTTTTTCTAGAGGAAGTAGGCGGCGGCATAGCCTTAGGTTTAATTATAGGTTACTTGGCTTTCCGGCTGATGCGTAACATAGATCATTACCAGACGGAGGTGCTTATTTCGTTGGCTGTGGTAATGGGCGGCTATAGCCTGGCGCAGATGCTACACTTTTCAGGACCTTTGGCTATGGTAGTGGCAGGGCTCTTTATAGGTAACCAGGGTATAGAACAAGCTATGAGCAAGATTACCGCAGATTACCTGCACAAGTTCTGGGAAATGGTAGATGAGATTTTCAATGCCATTCTTTTTGTGCTGATTGGTCTGGAGTTGCTGTTAATTGAGTTTCATACCATTTACTTGCTCATCGGTCTTATTACCACAGCTATTGTACTGTTGGTGCGCTACTTTGCTTTGGCTATACCTTCTTATGCCCTGCGCCTGCACCGGACTTTTGCTCCCAACACTTTAGCCATCATGACGTGGGGTGGCCTGCGAGGAGGTATTTCTGTTGCATTGGCACTTTCGCTCACCCAGGATATGCAGCGGGAGGTAATTACAGCCATCACCTATATCGTGGTGCTGATCTCCTTAGTAGTGCAAGGGCTGTCGATTGATGCATTTATCAAGCGTTTGTCTCGGCGAAACATGAATATAGAAAGCTAGGCTAGGGCTACGGCGAACTAAAAATTAAGCAGTATAAATGAGGCTTATATTGCTTCAGAGAGCCTATTACTCATAGTTTCAATTCTAGGAATCTAGTTGGAAGAGTACTAGGGCAGAAAACGATAAGAAACTGCTACATGGTGGCTGGTGCCGAGCAACGTGGTAGAGCCAAAGGCATAATCTACCTGGAGTTGCCTTGCCTGAAAACCAGCTCCGAATGTAGCCCTGTTTGTAGTAGTGTTAAAGCCAGATCGGACAGCTAACTTTTCTGATAATAGCTGATATTCTATACCAGCTTTCAAAGCTGCTGGATGCTCTATGTGCTTTTCTGTTTCTATAGCCAGTAGCAACTTTTGGTACGGTTGGTATGAAAGTCCAGCTTTCATGATAGTAGGTAAACGCTCGTCTTCAAAAGAAGAAAGCTTTGCTTGGTTCAGGTTGTAAGCATAGGCACCAAAGTATAAACCAGGGGTAATCTCAGCCTGGCCACCTACTGATAGCGTAACTGCTTTTCGGCTGCCATAGCCACGCACCGACACCTGCCACACATCAACTTTAGCTCCAAGGCTAAACTGCCCTAATTTGTGGCCCACGCCCAAGCCCACATGTTGCTGACTATACAGTTCATCTCCAAATCTGCTCAGGCTTAAACCGTAGTTGCCATACTTGCTAGTGGGGTAAACTGCCTGCAATGCCACCGTGGTAAAGGCTCGTACTCCAAAACTGTTCTCGGCGTAAACGCCTAACTGCGGTAGCTCCAGGTTAGCAATTCCAGCTATATTGTTATTTAGTGCCCACACGTCGGGTATGGTAACAGATGCGTTACCCATGGCAGCGGCACGGGCACCGTAAGGCACATCTGCTTGCGCCAGCACCAGGTAGGGGAGAAGCAGCCAGAAATACAGGAAGATGTGTAAAGTTTTAGTTACCCCATCTGCTAAAGGTTTATGGTACTTTGCCAAAATGTAGTTGTACGTAAAGTTGCTGTTTTATTTACATTTCGGAGGTATAAAATTATGAACATGAATCAGATGTAGAACGAAAGGTGATTTTTAAGGCTTGTTAGCCTGTCTTCTGCACAGTTGCCGTTTTACTTTATGTACAGAATTGTTTAGCATTGCATACTGTTTGCACTTGCGTACATGTACATACTAACACCGTGACTTTAGCCGATAAAATTGTAGCAGATAGAAAAAGTAAAGGCTTTTTGCAGGAAGAGCTAGCTGAGCGCGCAAAGGTGAGTCTGAGGACCATCCAGCGAATAGAAAAAGGCGACAGCATACCCAGAGGGTATACTTTGCAAGCTATTGCAGGTGCTTTGGGTAAACCAACAGAAGAGTTTGCCTCCTTTGCTTTAGAGCAGCCTGTAGCTACAAACTCAAAAAAAATTACAGCAGCAACAAAAGGCACCACTGACGAAGAAACCGCTATTTACCTCCAACTTATAAACTTTTCCTCTTTAGCGTATCTGGTTTTTCCGTACCTAAATGTTGTGTTGCCTATTGTGCTATGGCGCAAAAAAAGGCAGGTACAGGAAGTAAACGAAGTGGGTAAAAAGATCATCAATTTCCAGATACTATGGACGGTGGCGCTGCATGTAGCTCTGTTGCTCATGCTACTGTTTCAGATGCTGATGACCTTCTATTTTAAAACAACACCTGGTTTTGGTTTGCTTACCGTATTCTTCATCATGTATTTACTTAATGCGCCAGCCATTGTTATTGCTTCTTCTAAACTGAAGAAAGGCAACTATGACATCTATCCGTTCAGGCTAAACATCTTTTAAAACTTTCCCCTAGTGCCAGTAAAAGGCTTTTGACGTAAGAATGTCATAGCAATGACGCAAGTGTGGCGTAGGCCAGAGACTTTGAGCTATGTAGTATTGCTGAAACAAAATCAAAGCAAAACTACACTATGAAACTTCTCCGAAACTTCTGCCTCGCTATTGGAGCGCTTCTTGTTTTAAGTAGCACAGGAGGATTCTTTTACGCCAAGTACAAATTCAAAGCACCACCCAACCAACTCGTTGTTCCAGATGGCGATTTTAGTTTTCCTTTTGAATGGGAAGCGAGCAACGAAGGCATGAAACTAGAACCGCATGCTGCTCTGCTGCTGCCTGTAACGATACCTGGCTGCATCAAAGTTTTTTATATGCAGTTTGATTTAGGAGCACCTTATTCTCTGTTTTATGAAGGGAAGCTGGAAAGCATTGCTGAAAAGGTGGCTGACTTACCCATACAAGAGGGGGAGAATGGACAGTACTTGAAAAATTTTAGCTTTATGCTAGGGGAGATGCCAGTTAAAGCGCAAGAAATTAAACTGCTCACGCATGGCAACTCAGAAATAGACTGGCAGAATGCAGCAAGCATAGAGGTTATTGGTACTATAGGCGCAGACCTGATCGAGAAGAAAGTGATGCTGCTAAACTATTCCCATAAATTTATGCAGCTAAGCGACGAGGTGCCTGCTTCTGTAGTGGCAAAAACCACGTTTACGCAGATGACTTTTGATGAGAGAAGAGTGATACTGCCAGCTGTAATCAATCATCAAGAAACGGAAGTACTATTCGACAGTGGCTCCAGTGCTTTTGAGTTGCTTACAGATAAAGCTACCTGGCAAGAGCTTGCGAGAAAAGGTGCAGCCGTGGAGGTAGCTGAGGCTAACTCCTGGGGTAACACACTTACGATACATAGTGTGGTGTCTGATCAGAATATTTCCTTTGGGGCAACGGAACTGCCGCTTCGGCAGGTGCATTACATAGAGGGCACATCTTTTATGCAGCAAGCACTGATGCAGTTCTCAGGTATGGCTGGCATGGTGGGCAACAAGCTTTTTCTGGATAAGGTGCTAGTACTAGATGCACAGCAGCTAAGGTTTGGGATTGTAGAGTAGGGACAGTTCCTAATTTAGATTATACCTGGAACAAGTGCTAAAGTAAAGCCCAAAGGATTCTTTTAGGCAGCTATCTTTGTTGTATCTTGTGTGAATAGCACAGAACTTGTGATATTAAAGGCCCAAAAGCTTACTAGCGCCGCTGTAAAACTGTACCATGACCTGGATTTTAAAGAAACTTATACTTGGCCTGATTTGGGTGTACCAGCGAATGATCTCGCCCATTACGCCTGCCATGTGCCGCTACACGCCTACGTGCTCACAGTATGCTGTGGAGGCTGTAAATAAGTATGGCCCTTCTAAAGGAGGCTGGATGGCGCTGAAGCGTATTGGCCGCTGCAACCCCTGGGGAGGGAGTGGGTATGACCCTGTGAAGTAACAGGTGCAAAAGATGCTTCAGGCTACTGCACACCTGAAGTTGCTGGCAGCCGTAAGAATGGTATGTTTAAAAACTAAAGTGCCTTTTAGTAAGATTGTACTATAAAAATGCTTAGACTGCACATTATCTAGCAATCAGCTAGTGCCAAAGTTTTTGAACCCACTAACGTTGGCACCATGGAAATACGTATTGAAGTGCCTTGCGAGTGTCTAGGTACTGCCTTTCAGGTAAGCGAAATTTTGCGTGTCGAGAGGCGTGCCCTATCCTTCTTTGATAACAAGGTCTTTAACCTGTACATTATTGTAAAGCGAGATGCGGAGGAGCTTTTCCATTTATTCAGCTTTCAGGATTATGGAAAAATGGAGACAGCATACCAGCAATTATCAGCTATTCTGAAAGCAGAATTAGCTGGAGAGAACACAATTCTGCTGAATCCAGAGTCTTTACTCTTCTGACACGCTCACTTTTAAAATTTTCTGTAACTTAACCTAGGCGTAAAGCTTAGGTTAAGTGCACATCTTACATACTACGGAACCAGCCCTTTCGGTAGAATAAATATAACTGAATCATTACCAGACTGAACATAACGAGCAGCAGCACAGGATAGCCATAAGGGTGGTAAAGCTCCGGCATGCTGTAGCGGAAAACCTCACCTGTTTCTGGATCTTCTCTGGAAAAGTTCATGCCGTATACGCCCGCTACAAAGCTTAAGGGAATAAAGATGCTGGAGATGATGGTGAGTACCTTCATGATCTCGTTCATGCGGTTGCTTACCGTAGACATGTAAAGTTCTACTAAGCTAGATGTCATATCTTTGTGGTTGTCGATCAGGTCTATCAGCTGAACGGTGTGGTCGTAGGCATCCCGGAAATAAACACGCAGGTCCTCTGGTATCACATCTTCGTCCATTCGCAGAAGCTCCGTCATCTTGTCTCGTTCGGGCCAGGCAATGCGGCGCATCTTCACGAGTTCGCTTTTAAGGTCTAGTACATGGGTTAGTATTCTTTTAGAAGGAGTCCTTAAAATCTTTTCCTCCAGCTCATCAATGTAGTTGCTGATGTCGGCTATCACAGGAAAATAATAATCCAGTACCACATCGAGCATAGCGTAGGCCATATACATAAGAGGGCGCTGTCTTATGATGCCTTTGCCGATACGAATACGCTCGCGTAGCGGATCTAGGCAGTCTTCGTAGTCGCTTTGCAACGTGAGCACATAGTTGGAGCCTGTAAACAAAGACAGCTGCACATCCAGAAGCGTGTGCTGTTCCGAAGACCAGCGCAGCATGCGGGTAACTATAAAAAGCCTGGTCTCGTCGAACTCCTCTACTTTTGGCCGTTGATAATCATTTACCACATCTTCCATCTGCAGCGGGTGTAGTCCGAAATCCTGGGTAATATGTTCCAGCAGCGAAAGGTCTCCGTATCCGCGAATGTCTATCCAGTGGCGGGCATCGGGGCGGGTGTTTACCTTCTTCAGCAGCGTTGCATAGTTTTCTACCTCCGACTCCTCAAAATAGTCATCGCTAAACGACATAAGGAAAAAGCGAGGGGCAAAGGCCTCGGCAGGCACAAACAAAGAACCTGGTTTAGCACCAGCCTTGCGTTCAAGAATCTTGTTTCGGATACGGGTTCGTTTGCGTTTGGGCATAGAATGAATGGCTAGCGTATAGCTACAAGTTACTAAATTATGGTAGGTGCAGCCATTCCTGCTGCTACTCCTTTACCAATACTGATACGGCCTCCAGGCTTTTCAGTTTTTCGCTTACTTCCTGCTGTAGCTGCTTTCGCACTTCTATGGTAAGGCGACAATCCAGTTCAAACTGCTGCTCACGCACATCCAGGTTATACTCTTTTACCAGGCTCATTACATCGTTCATCTGCGGGTAAGCATAATGCACCTGCAGTAATACAGTTTCGTGTTGTTCTACTACGGTGGCATTTGCCAGTGCATCGACTGTGGCTGTTTTGTAGGCGTTTATCAGGCCGCTCACACCTAGTTTGGTGCCTCCAAAATAGCGTATCACCACAACCAGTACATTACTTAAATCGGCAGAACGAATCTGGCCAAGTATAGGGTCGCCGGCAGAATGGTTAGGCTCTCCATCGTCGTTGGCCCTGAAGCGGCTTTTATCGGCTCCCAACGTATAGGCATAGCAATGGTGGCGGGCATCGTAGTACTGCTTCTTCAGTTCTGCTAGTATCTCTTTCACCTCATCTTCGGAGTACACAGGATAAGCTAGGGCTATAAACTTACTGCCTTTCTCTTTGTACAGGCCTTCGGCAGGAGAAACTATCGTACGGTAGGTGTCTTCCATTTAAGTCTTTTTTGTCGGGCTTTGCTGTATGAAAAGAAATAGCTAAGGCCATTTTAACCAAGCAGATGCTGGACTCTAATGTATTTAGAACTCACAAATTTAACCCAATATGCTGGCAAGGGCAAAGAACCATTACCTTAGCGGGTATGTTGGTGCTAGATAAATTGCTGCTTTGCCTTTATAGCGACTTAGTAATGAGGATGAAGGCTTTTAAATTTTAGCTGTTTTTCTTCAAATTTAATGTTCAAAGCAGGTCTCAAATAAAATATATACTTTTTTATATTTTATTTGAATCATTTTTGTGTAGAATCGTATAATTGAAATCTTGAAAAAAGTACCTTTTTTAATACAGTTCAGAACCATAGGTAGTCTGGCAGAAGGCTTTATATCTACCACACAGCAGGCAAGTGTGCTGCCCTTTAGCGTGAAGCGCGTTTTTTGGACATACCACACGCCAACAGAAGCCTCGAGGGGTAACCATGCCAACAAAGAGACAGAAGAGGTGTTGGTGGCTGTAAAAGGTAGCATAACTGTAAAGGCAGAAATGGCGCATCAGAAGTACGAATTTCTGTTAGATGCTCCAAACATTGGCTTGTATATACCTGCCATGTGCTGGACCAATCTTAAATTCTCAGACGATGCTATTGCTGTTTGTGTAGCCTCTACTGACTTTGCCGAGGACGACTATGTGCGCGATTATCAAGTTTTCAAGAGTTTATCCTAAGTCTAACATAATTTTAGAAGAGCCAGATGCAAAAGCCACTAATTCCATTTTTTGAGTTTAGGGACTGCCCTACTGGTATAGCCGAGGGAGTGGAGCAGGCAGTAATGCAGGCTGTCAGAGACAAATGCTACGTTTTGGGCCCAGAGGTTTCTTCTTTTGAAGAAGCTTTCTCCGAAGCAATGGGAGTAGGGTGTGCGGTAGGAGTTGGCAATGGGTTTGATGCTTTATACCTGGCGCTGACAGCTTTGGGAATAGGTGCTGGAGACGAGGTGATTGTACCTGCCAATACCTTTGTGGCTACAGCAAACGCTGTCGTGCAGGTAGGCGCCACCCCAGTGTTTGTGGATGTAGATCCTCTTACATACAACCTTACAGCCGACGGCATTGCTGCCAGCATAACAGAAAAAACCAAAGCCATTATACCAGTGCATTTGTATGGACAGGTGTGCGATATGGAGGAAATTCTGAAATTAGCTAAAGATGCTAACCTGAAAGTGATCGAAGATGCTGCGCAGGCACACGGTGCTAGCTACCAAGGAAAGAAGGCTGGCACAATGGGCGATGCAGGCGCTTTTAGTTTTTATCCCACCAAAAACCTTGGAGCTTTGGGCGATGCCGGAGCCTTCGTAACAAATGATAACGACCTGGCCAGGTTCGTACGCAAGTACCGAAACTACGGTGAAATAAGTAAGTACCATAACCTGGATATAGGTATAAATTCAAGGCTGGATAGCATACAGGCAGCGGTGCTGGAGCTGAAGCTCAAACACCTGAATCGGCTAAACGCTGAGCGTTTAAAACTGGCGGAAGTATATCTGAAAGAATTAGATGGTGTTGGAGATCTTATCCTGCCTCAAACTGCATCAGGCTGTGACCATGTGTACCATATTTTTTGTGTGCGCACAAAATTCAGAGAAGAACTAAAACACTGGCTGGAGGTAATCGAAATACAGACTGCTACGCATTATCCTGTGCCTGTGCACTTGCAAGCAGCCTATAGCTATTTGGGCTACAAAAAAGGAGATTTGCCTGTGGCAGAAGAGCTGGCGGAAACAAGCCTGAGCCTGCCGCTTTTCCCTGGCCTGAAAGAGAACGAGCAGCGGCTGATTATAGAAGCTATTAAACGCTACTTCAGCAGATAATTACTGTATGCCCCAACCCTTAGTCTCGGTTGTTTGTCTTTGCTATAATCATGAACGGTTTTTAGCCGAAGCACTTGATTCGGTGCTGGCACAAACCTATCCGAACCTGGAGATTGTGGTGGTGGATGACAGAAGCACAGACGGCAGCGCAGCCATAATCCAGCAATATGTACGGCTACATCCGCAGCTAAAATTTATACAGCCTGCTGTAAATGTGGGCAACTGTGCCGCTTTTAACATGGGCTGGCGTGCCTCCCAAGGAGACTTCATCATAGATTTTGCCACCGACGATGTACTGTTGCCAAACAGAATTGCGGAACAAGTGGCAGCTTTTCAGAAACTCGACAGCAGCTATGGTGTTATGTATACTGATGCTGCCTATATCGACGATGATTCGAATCCTATTGGCTTTCATTACAAACGCAATCCGCAAGGTGAGCTGCTTTCTTATGCGCCTTCGGGCGATGTTTTTAAAGACTTGTTGGGGAAGTATATTATTTGCCCACCTACTATGATGATGCGGCGCGAAGTGTTCGAAGACTTGAATGGGTACGATGAAACACTTGCCTATGAAGACTTTGATTTCTGGGTGCGATCCTCTAGAAAGTACAAATACTTTTACTTAGATAAGGTGACAACAAAGCGACGCGTGCACACTACATCTTTATCGAAAGGATTTTATAAAACAAGCAACAGGTTGCTGGCCTCTACGGTAAAAGTATGTGCGAAAGCAGCCGAACTGGTGCAATCCCCTGCAGAGGAGGCTGCACTTGAAAAGCGCCTAAAGTACGAAGCCCGACACGCTTATTTAACGGGAAACTATAAAGAGGCGCACCAACTGCTGTTGCTGCTCAAAAAACAATCTGGACTGTCTCCTGTTTACAAACTAATTTACCAGTTAAATAAGTATAAAATTGATTTGAGCGTATTTCGTACTTGGTATTACAGGTACAAATATGAAAAATCATAAAAGAATCATTCTATAGTTTAGATATCTCTAAGGTTCATGCTAAACTATTTTCATATTTTTCGTAAATAATAGTTACTTGGTGGCGTTTTTAGCATAATATCGTAAGATTTGTATGTTTGCACCATCATTTTATTCCCTATAAGTAAGTATATTTGACCTTTAATCAACTTAAGTATATGTTATCAACAGCATTAGCCTCTCGCACAGAAGTAATAAAATGGATGGAAAGTTTTGTAGGAGAAAAGATGTCCGAATTTATGAAGACTGTGGAAGAAAGCTGGCAACCTGCTGATTTTTTACCTGATTCTACGTTGGACAACTTTTTCGACGAAGTGAAGAATCTGCGTGAGCGCGCACAGGACCTTTCCTACGATTTACTCGCAGTATTGGTAGGTGATACCATTACAGAAGAGGCATTGCCAACGTATGAAAGCTGGCTGATGACTATTAAAGGTTTGCCACAGGAAGAAGAGAGCCCATGGATGAAGTGGAATCGTGCCTGGACAGCAGAAGAAAACCGCCACGGCGATTTGCTGAACCGTTACCTATATTTGTCTGGCCGCATTAACATGCGCGAAATGGAGGCCTCTACACAATACCTGATCGCAGACGGTTTCGATTTGCAGACAGATAACGACCCTTACCGCTCGTTTGTGTATACCAGCTACCAAGAAACTGCTACTAACATATCGCACCGCCGCGTGGCACAAATTGCCAAAAAACAAGGCGATACTTTGTTGGCAAAGCTTTGTGGTAACGTAGCAGCAGATGAGGCGCGCCATGCAAAAGCTTATAAGTCTTTTGTAGGCAAAATATTCGAAGCAGACCCGAATGAAATGATGCTGGCCTTCGAAGACATGATGCGCAAGAAAATTGTAATGCCAGCACATTATATGCGTGAGCTTGGTGTGGAAATTGGCAAAACCTTTGGGCACTTTACTGATGCAGCACAGCGCATTGGAGTTTACACTTCTGCAGATTATACCGATATTCTGGAAGACTTGATAGAAGATTGGAAAATTGATTCGGTAACTGGCCTGAACGATACTGGCGAACGTGCCCGTGATTATATAATGGCGTTGCCAAACCGCTTACGCCGTGTGGCGGAACGTATGAAAGCACCGCAGTTGGAATATAAATTCCGCTGGATTAGCTAATAATTTTGGATTAGACATAGACCAAAAGCAAAAGAGGGAGGCAATTGCCTCCCTCTTTTGTGTTATATAATTATGTAACAGCTTAAAATATTGAACTGTAGCATTTGGCTTTACTCCTGCACCGTCACACCTTTCCAAAAAGCAATATGTCCTCTTATTTCAGAGGCAGCATCTTTAGGGTCTGGGTAATACCAGGCGGCATCTAGGTTTACTTCACCGTTTACCTGCACATGGTAATAAGACGCTTCGCCCTTCCATGGGCAGGTGGTGTGGGTTCTGCTTTCCTGCAGGTATTCCTGCTTTACAGTGTTGGCTGGAAAGTAATGGTTGCCTTCCACTTCCACGGTGCGGTCGCTGTCGGCGATGACGATGTCGTTCCAAATTGCTTTCATAGTTTGTATCTTTATGATTCTACCCTTAACTTAAGGTACTGTCACTTTCTATGAATAGTTTTTGTTAAAAAGAAAATATAAAAGCGGTAGCTGCGTACAAACTGAAATGAGTTGTAACAATGGTGCCGCAGCTTTGTTAAAATAAAAAAGATAAAATATGGCAATAGGATATAGATTTGCGGAGTATGTGCCGCCACAGGAGGAGGAGCCAAATTTTGAATCGCTGCTGAAGATATTTCTGCAGTTGGTAACCATGACCTCAGGAGATGTGTCGGAAGCTCTGTCGTGGATGAACTCGCTGGATAAGCAGTATAATATTACAGGCGAGAACTATGGCATGGGCGATTTTATAGATGATCTGAAAAAGAACGGTTATCTGCAGGAAAACCCAACGGAAGGTGGCTTACAGATTACGGCCAAAAGCGAGCAGAATATCCGTAGAAGTGCACTGGAGGAAATATTCGGTAAGCTGAAGAAAGGCGGAAAAGGCAGCC
The DNA here is from genome assembly GCF_020907245.1 of Pontibacter harenae. Taxonomy (GTDB): domain Bacteria; phylum Bacteroidota; class Bacteroidia; order Cytophagales; family Hymenobacteraceae; genus Pontibacter; species Pontibacter harenae. Next base: position 11,952 of record NZ_JAJJWH010000005.1, read on the forward strand.
ATGCCACTCCGCACACAGGCGTCGGCGACGAAGCCAGTACCGACCGCCGCGAGTACCGTTTTGGCGATTCGCTGGAGCAAATTTCCATGACGGATTCGATCCGAAACGCACAGGTAAACCACGGTTTGGGAGAGTTCAGGATGACGGAGCAGGATCTGGAGGTGACGGAGACGGAGCATAAAACACAGGCCGCTACGGTGCTGATGATCGATATTTCGCACTCCATGATTCTGTATGGCGAAGACCGTATCACGCCTGCCAAAAAAGTAGCTATGGCGCTGGCCGAGCTGGTAAAGCAGAAATACCCGAAAGATTCGCTGGATGTGATTGTGTTTGGCAACGATGCCTGGCAGATTGAGATAAAAGACTTGCCCTACCTGCAGGTGGGCCCGTACCACACCAATACTGTTGCGGGTCTGGAGTTGGCTATGGACATCCTGCGAAAGCGCAAAACTCCCAATAAGCAGATTTTTATGATCACCGACGGGAAACCAACTTGTCTGAAAGAAGGCTTGCGCTACTATAAAAACAGCTTCGGACTGGACAGGAAAGTGGTCAATAAAACGCTGAACCTAGCTGCGCAGTGTCGCCGCATCAAAATTCCAATTACAACATTTATGATTGCCACAGACCCATATCTGCAGGAGTTTGTAGAGGAATTTACGAAGGTAAACAACGGCCAGGCATACTATAGCGGCTTGCAAGGCCTTGGCCACCTCGTGTTCCGCGACTACCGCCAAAACCGCAGAAAAATGTTTTAAAGATGGGAGGATGTGGAAATTTGAAGATTTGAAAATTTGAAAGTGGTAGTATTTTATTTCCTTCCTCGGAGGGAGTGGGTTAACTTATATCTTCAGATATCTCATCTAAAATTCCAGTTTAGAAATCAACAAACAATAATTAGCAACTGATAAGCAAATATGAACTATAAAGATATTCCAGCTGAGAAGCTACTACAGATAAAGACCCTTGGGCAATTAAAAGCAGCTGGCTACGAGCCGCAGAGCGTAAAGCATGAGTTACGATCTAACCTGATCACAAAACTCCAAAACAAGGAAGAGGTTTTTCCTGGCATTTGGGGTTATGAGGAAACCGTAATTCCTGATATGCAGCGGGCTATACTTTCGATGCACCACATTAACCTGCTGGGTTTGCGTGGGCAGGCCAAAACACGTATCGCGCGCCAGCTGGTAGACCTGCTGGATGAGTACATACCTGTGGTAAAAGGCTCTGAACTGAACGATGATCCGATGCAGCCGCTGTCGCGCTTTGCAAAGGACCAGGTGGAAGAGCACGGCGACGATACGGCTATTTCCTGGCTGCACCGCGACGAGCGCTATACCGAAAAGCTGGCCACGCCTGACGTATCGGTAGCGGACCTAATTGGCGATGCCGACCCTATAAAAGCAGCTACTATGAAACTGCCATATTCTGATGAAAGAGTAATTCACTTCGGCCTGATACCGCGTTCGCACCGTGGCATTTTCGTGATAAACGAACTTCCCGATCTGCAGGCGAGAATACAGGTGTCGCTGTTTAATATTTTGCAGGAAGGCGATATCCAGATTCGTGGTTTTAAAGTGCGTATGCCGCTAGATATACAGTTTGTTTTCACGGCAAACCCTGAGGATTACACGAACCGTGGTTCCATTGTAACGCCGCTGAAAGACCGTATCGACTCGCAGATTATTACGCACTATCCGAAGTCTATCGAGATTGGTAAGAAGATCACGAGCCAGGAGGCAAAACTGAAGAAAGAGCAGAAGCAACTGGTAAAAACGAACAACATTATTGCCGACCTGGTAGAGCAAATTGCTTTCGAAGCGCGTGAAAGTGAGTATGTGGATGCAAAAAGTGGTGTGTCGGCTCGTTTAACCATCTCTGCCTTTGAGAGCTTGGTAAGTGCTGCCGAACGCCGTGCTTTGATCAACGGTGAGAAATCTACTTATGTGCGCGTGTCGGATTTTCTGAACACCATACCTGCCGTAACGGGTAAGGTAGAACTGGTATACGAAGGAGAGCAGGAGGGAGCAGGCCATGTGGCGCAGGTGCTAATGGGCAAAGCTATCCGTACGCAGTTCCTGCAGTACTTCCCAGACCCAGACAAGATCAAAAAAGCGAAAAAGCAGAAAAGCCCTTACAAAGCCATTACCGATTGGTTTGGCGATGGCAATACACTGGATGTGCTGAACGATTCTTCGGATGCAGACTATAAGAAGGCGCTGAATAAAGTGCCAGGCTTGGCCGAACTCGTAGCAACGCACCAACCTGATGCCAAAGGAGAGGAGAAGCTGTTTATGATGGAGTTTGCCCTGCACGGCTTAGCCGAACACAGCCAGATCAGCAAAAACCGCCTCAGCACAGGCTTACAGTTCAAAGACATCCTCAGCGGCATGTTCTCCATGCCAAGCTTCGGCGACGAGGATGATGACAACTACTAAAGATTGAAGACACAGGACAAAAGATGCAAGATTTTTGATTCCTGAGTTATAAAAGAAAAGGCAGAAGCTTGACGCTTCTGCCTTTTCTTTTATAGTGTAACCTCATGCTTCAAGTTTTCAACTTGGAGCTTTTCATGGGGCAAGTTTTCAACTTGCGTGACCCATTTTATGCTGAATTATACTTTCGCAAGTTTTCAACTTGCGGTAGGTTGAGTGGCAGTTACTACTTTTTCGTAGAACTACTAGTGGCTTTGAAATGAATGATAAGTGCGCTCTATGCCTCACTTCTAATTCTTAATTTCTAATTTTTAATTTAGCGCAGCACTAAGGTGGTTGGGTTACTTTATAAGAATAGCCGTTTGGTAAAAATTGTTTACGCTGCCAAGCACTTCATACTCAATGTAAAACGAGGCTACCCATTCCGAGAAAGCCTTGAACTCGTGCATCGGCACGTTAAACTCATCGAACAGAATAAGGTCGCCTTTGTTTAGGAAAGGTGTGATGGTGGTAAGTACAAAGAGCGTAGCGGAGTAAATGTCAGCATCCATGTGGATAACCTTTCGCTTCTGCGGCTGGTACGTTTTCAGGAAAGGAATGAGCGTTTGCTGGAACAGGCCCTGGTAAAAAGTATGGCGGTTACCCTCCAGCTGCGGCGGCACGTTACCGTTCGACATAGCTCCTGCTTTGAAAGGCCCCCAGGCTTCGGGCAGTCCTGTGAACGTATCGAAACCATAGAAACGGGCATCTGGGTGCTGAATCTTATCCACCCACCAGCGGAAGGAAACGCCTTTGGAAACGCCAAATTCAAGGTAATCTATAGGTGCATCCAGCTTTTGGGTTTCTATCAGGTATTCGTATAGCTTAAAGCGCTTCGGGTAGTTAAACTCGGAAGTATAAAAATCGCAAAAGCCGATGTCAGTATGCTGGCTGATCCACTTCGACAGTTTAGCTGATTGCGCCAGAAACTCAAATGTTTTGTAAGGTATAAACCGATCTGTCCGAAACTTTAGGAATAAGCCTTTTGCTTTACGGATGTACTGAATACTTTTCATTAACCTTTCCTGATAAAATGCTTTGATGGGCAGTTGTCCCACTTATCTTTCTACAGACCTGCTTTAGAAATGGAGTGGGTTATCCTGCCCAACAAAGATGGGTAATTTTCGGCTAAGGCTAATCTGATTCTAAAATAAATGCTTTTACAAAATAGGATTTTAATCTTACTTTACTCTGTCTTTGGCTGAGAATTGAATAAATCGTACACCTTACTCAAAAACACCAGATACAATGGATCGTGTTTGAACATATTCATGTAAAAGAGAACAATCAAATCATTTTGCGGATCGATGATATATTCTGTACCCAACAGACCACTCCAGGCATAGGCAGTGTTTGAGACAGCTGGAACGGGCTTCTTTAATTCGTTATACAATTAAAAACCCAAACCAAATTTAAAGCCTTTTCCTCCTAAGTTCTGTTCTGGTAAATGGTTCACCGTAGTCATCATTTCAACTGTTTCAGGCTTCAAAATACGATTTCCATTGAATTCACTTTTGTTACAACTTGGTTAGGAATTTCAGGAAAGTATTTTGATACAGGGTCGTCTATCACTACCAATCCCTTTTCTACCAGTGTCATGAATGCAACCGTAGTTATAGCTTTAGTTTGCGAAAACAGTACATATTAGTCATCGGTTGTAGCAGGAGTTTGGTTTTCAACATCCTTTAGGCCAAAAGCCTTTATTATATACTACATTTCCTCCTTTGGCAACAAAAGCGGTAACACTGTTCAATTTTTTTTCTTCCACAAAGGATTGTAGCAAAGAATCTATACTTGCTATTTTTTTGTATCTACATCAAGTTCTTCTAGTTGGCCATTCTGGTTAAAACTTTTAGGAAGGGCATCTTCTTTCATTGAAGTAACTATATAGATTATCTCTTATAGGAGATAATAAGAAACCAAACAGCAACAGAACGAGTAGCTATACTCTATGGAATACGTTTCGCTTTGGCCGATCCTGCTGTTGGCGCTCATCCATTTTTTCGGAAACCGCCTAACCTTTCTGTCGGCCATGCCCAGAAGCGTGTGGTTGTCGGGAGCAGGCGGTGTGTCGGTGGCTTATGTGTTTCTGCACCTGTTTCCTGAGTTGGATGAAGGGCAGGAGCATGTGGAAACGCTTGCCTGGGCTGAGGGTTTTCTGCGCCACCACGTGTACCTGGTAGCTTTAACTGGGCTGGCGGTTTTCTATGGGCTTGAAAGGCTGGTGATTTCTTCTAAAAATGAAGCAATAGCAGATGAGGAAGACGATGGAGAGAAACCTTCTTTTGGTGCTTTCCTGGTTCATATAGGTTCTTTTGCATTTTATAATGCCTTGATAGGCTACTTGCTGTTTCAGCGAGAGGAGGGGCCAGTGGAGGAAATGGCTCTTTTTTCTATCGCGATGGCCTTGCATTTTATTGTAAACGATGTAGGCTTGCTCACGTATCATAAAGATAACTACGAACGCTTTGGAAGGTGGGTGTTGGTAGTGGCTTTGGTTTTAGGCTGGGGAGTTGGCTATGTACTGGAGGTATCGGAAACTATAGTAGTGCTGGTGATGGCTTTTATAGGAGGCGGCGTTATCTTAAACATCATGAAAGAAGAACTTCCCGAAGAGCGCAAAAGCCGCTTCTGGGCTTTTGGCCTTGGTGTAGCAGCTTACTCTGTACTGCTGCTGTCCATTTAGCGCAAAGCATCAGGTAAACAGCTGGGGCAACTGCTGTAGTAAGGTATAGCCTCCGAGCCAGGCCATAACCAGTACCACCAGCACGCCAAAAACCGTTAGCCAGAGAGGGTGTTTATAGTTGCCTACCAAGTCTTTTTTATAAGCAGCAACTAGAATAGTACCTAATGTAATGGGCAGAATCAGGCCGTTAAGTGCACCAGCCAAAATAAGCAAATGTACTGGTCGGCCTATGGTGACGAAGATGGCCGTGGAAATAGCTATGAAGGCAATAATTACCCAGTTTTCATAGTGAGCTACCTTTTTGCTAAATGATTTCATGAAAGAGACAGACGTATAAGCTGACCCGATAACCGAAGTAACAGCTGCTGATAGCATTACCACACCAAAAAGCTTGTATCCTATATTGCCAGCCGCCAGTTGAAAAACAGAGGCTGGCGGATTGGCAGCATCTAAAACATAGCCTTGACTAACAACGCCCAATGCTGCTAAAAAAAGAAAAACACGAATAACAGATGCCACCGTAATACCCGACACTGCACTTGTGTTTACCTCGGGCAGTGCATCCTTGCCTTTTATGCCAGCATCTAACAAACGATGACCACCAGCAAAAGTAATGTAGCCTCCTACTGTTCCCCCCACCAACGTTACAATGGCGATGATGTCAATTTCGTCGGGTATGAACGTTTTATGAACAGCTTCTGCCAGAGGTGGCTTCGAGGTAACCGCCACATAAACAATCAGCAGAATCATCAGGAAGCCCATGACCTGGGCGAAACGGTCCATTACTTTGCCTGCTTCTTTTACCAGAAATACCGCTATGGCAATGGCAGCAGCCACCACAGCACCTGCCTTAGCAGACAGACCGAACAGCACATTGAACCCCAAACCTGCGCCGCCCACATTCCCAATGTTAAAAGCCAAGCCCCCTAGCACAATCAGCACCGTTATAAAAAGCCCCAGTCCTGGCAGCACGATGTTGGCAATATCTTGGGCACGTTTTTCTGAAACAGCAATTACACGCCACACATTAAGCTGTACGCCAATGTCTAGTATAATGGAGATGAGTATTACAAAGCCGAAGCTGGCGGCCATAGCCTGTGTAAAAACCGTCGTCTGTGTTAAAAAGCCAGGACCAACGGCAGACGTAGCCATTAAAAAAGCGGCGCCTAAAAGCACGCTCCAGTTTCTTTTCTGCTTCATAAGTTAGCGTGCTGCAGCCTGTATCATTATACTTTCTTTTTGAAGAACTTCCTGTATCTGTTGGGCAAAAGAAAGGGCGTGAGGGCCGTCGCCATGTATACAAACCGTATCTGCTTTTATAGAAATATCCTGCCCTTGCTGTGTCTTCACCTTGCCTTCCTTCACCATACGCAGCACCTGGTTTAGGGCTTGGGTATGGTCTGCTATCAGGGCATTAGGCTGGCTTCTGGGGGTGAGGGTGCCGTTCGGTTGGTAGGTGCGGTCGGCAAATACTTCGTTGGCTGTACCGATGCCGAGCTTTTCACCTGCTTTAATAAGCGCACTTCCTGCTAAACCATATAAAATAGCTTCTGGAATTACTTTATAAACAGCCTCTGCTATGGCCTCGGCCAGTTTTTCGTTTACAGCAGCCATGTTGTACAGAGCGCCGTGTGGCTTTACGTGGTGCAAGGTGCCACCTGCTGCTTTCACAAAAGCTGATAGTGCGCCAACCTGATACACTGTTATGTCAAAAGCCTCTGAAGGTGTTATGGCTATTTCGCGTCGGCCGAAGCCTACAAGGTCGGGGAGGCCAGGATGAGCACCTATGGCTACATTTTTTTCCAGCGCCAGTTTTACCGTCTTTCGCATTACGGCAGGGTCGCCAGCATGAAAGCCGCAGGCAATGTTAGCCGAGTTCACAAAGTCAAGTATAGCTTCATCGTTGCTCAAGGTATAAGCTCCAAAACTTTCTCCTAAGTCACAGTTTAAATCAACTTTAAAAGTATACATGCTTTACTTCACCTTGATCTGAATGGATTGCTTTAGCTGAAGCAGCTGGTGCTCCTGTTCCAAATATAACTGTTGTGCCTCATCAATGGAAACTTCCGTGAAACGAATGCCTCTGCCTGGCACCACCTGCGCCAGCTTCGGCAGATCGGCGGTAATAACCTGTGCTATGCGTGGGTAGCCTCCTGTAGTCTGGTGGTCGGCCATAAGTATGATGGGCTGGCCTTGAGGAGGTACCTGCACCGTTCCAAAAGTAACAGCACTGGAAACAAGTTCTTTTGCTTCCTCCAAGGCCAAAGCCAATCCTGCTAAACTGTAGCCCATCCGGTCCGACTGCTGTGTTACCTGGAAAATGTTGTTCCAGATATTACTCTTGCTCGTGGCGGTGAACAACTCGTATTCAGGGCCTTTTACAGCACGAATTACAGGGTCCTTTTCATAGCTCGGAAGATAGGCAGGATCAGGAGCCCAGCTTGCCTGCACAAAATTGTCAGCAGTCTGTTTCAGGTTAAGCTCGTCGAGTACAGAGCTGGCGGTAACATTTATGCCTTTGCAGGGAATATTATCGCCTTCTTGTAAGGCTTTACCATGCATGCCGCCTATACCCGCACGTAAGTACGTAGAGTAGCTGCCCAAAGCCTTTTGAAGCTGGAAGCCTCCGCAAACGGCCAAATAAGTTCTGCAGCCAAGTTTTGGTGTGCCGAATTTTAGAACGCTTCCTTTCTTTACAAAAATGGGCCGCCATAGCTTTAGCTTCTTGTTATCTATGGTAGGAGAAAGGTCTGCGCCTGTTATGGAGATTAACTGATCTTCCTGAAAGAAAATCTCTGGCCCTTTAAGCGTTATTTCTAACGCTGCCTCATCCTCCTGGTTACCGGTCAGCAAGTTGGCTAGGCGGAGGGCAACGCGGTCCATTGCTCCGCTTACAATTACACCGTCTTTCTGGAAGCCGTATCTGCCTGTGTCTTGTATGGTGGTGAGTAAACCTGGTTTAAGAATTTTAAGACCCATGCTGTTGCTCCTTTCTCTGCTTATATTCTTCCTCCGAAATAGATGTAAAGCGTACCATGTCTCCTGCATGCAGCAGACTCGGAGACTCTCTTTTAGGATGGAAAAGAAGCAGGGGTGTTTGTCCGATTAATTGCCAGCCTCCAGGAGTTTCGATAGGGTAAATACCTGTCTGCTTGCCTGCGATGCCTACCGAACCTTGTGGTGTAACAGCTCTAGGGGCGTCTCTGCGTGGTGCGGCTATTTTTTCGCTCATGCCCCCCATATACGGAAAACCAGGGGCAAAGCCAATCATGTATACCAGGTACTCCTGTTCTGTATGTATAGCAATCACTTCTTCAGGAGATAAACTATTATGCTTCGCCACAAACTCCAGGTCTGGTCCATAAGCACCTCCGTAGCAAACAGGAACTTCTATGGTTTGAGGAGCTGGTGCCGTAATATGCGCGTCTGCTATGTTAGGTAATAACTGTTGAATATAACTGGATAACTTATCGTAGGCACTTATGCCTTTTTGAGTGGGTATAAGAGCAGGGTTATAGTAAATGGTAACGGTGGTAAAAGCTGGTACCTGCTCAATCATGCCATCGAACGGGTACTGTGCCAGGTAAGCCGAAAAGTCTCTGATGCGCTGGTGTACACTGCGGTTTATTTCTCCTCCAAACTCCACCACAATGGCTTTATCTCCGAGCGGATAAAGTTTAACAGCCTGTAAGTTTTCCGGAGTGATTGCCATATTTTCAGGAGTTCAGGTTTGCTATTCGTTTTAACAAAAAACACAAGAGAAATTGCTTCGCTTGTGTTTTTCTTATGTGGTAGAGCGTGTTGAGTTGCGTCTATACGTCGGTAGCCGCTGGCGGATGCAGTTGCCCCTCCGTCTGCGCGACCATCATAGATACGGTAGCATCGCCTGTTACGTTTACAACGGTGCGGCACATGTCCAGGAGGCGATCGGGAGCCAGTATAAGCGCGATACCTTCAATTGGTATACCTGCCTGCTGCAGCACAATTACGAGCATAACCACACCAGCTCCAGGTACAGCGGCGGCACCTATCGAGGCCAAAGTAGCTGTGAGCACAATCCCTAGCTGTGCGCTCAAATCAAGATCTATACCGTAAGCCTGTGCTATAAAAACAGCTGCTACTGCCTGGTAAAGGCTTGTGCCATCCATGTTGATAGTGGCGCCAAGCGGCAGCACAAAGCTGGTAATCTCTCTCGATATGCCGAGGTTCTTTTCGCAGCGCTCCATAGTTACAGGCAAAGTGGCTGCGCTGGAAGAGGTGGAGAAAGCCAACATTTGGGCAGGAAACATTCCCTTAAAAAATACGCCGTACTTCGTTTTACCCACAGTTTTCACTAAAAAAGGATAAACCACAAAAACCATGAACGCAAGTCCTACCAGCACCACTATGCAGTAATAACCCAGCACCAGCAGAAGCTCTACAGCAGAACTTGGGTTATCGCCTGCAAATTCTACCACCAAACCAGCCAGGAGAGCAAATACCCCATAAGGAGCCGCCAGCATTATAATATCAACTATTTTCAGAATGATGAGGTTTAGCCCTTCAAAAAAAGCATTGACGGGTGCAGCTTTATCAGGAGGAATCATGATGAGGGCGATGCCAAACAATAGGGCAAAAAAGATAACCTGCAGCATGGCACCGTTGTTCGTGAGCGAAGAGAAGATATTACTTGGAACTATGTCTATTAAAGGCTGCAGCGGCCCTTGCTGCTCCACGGAGGCTGCGTCGGTAGACCGTTGTGTAGTGGTAGCGGCAAACTGCTCTTTAAACTCCTCACGCTTTTCTGCAGAAAAGGCATTTCCAGGCTTAAACGTATTTACGAGCAACAGACCCAGCACAACGGCAATAACGGTAGTCATCAGGTAAATGCCTATGGTTTTGGAGCCGATGCGGGAAAGGCGACTAATGTCGCTCAAGCTTGCTACACCTGTAATGAGTGAGACCAGCACCAGCGGAACAGCAATAAGCTTAAGAAGATTGATAAAGATGGTGCCGAAAGGCTTAATCCAGTCGATGGTAGCATCTACCAGACCTACAGAACTGGCAAAAAATCCCCATAATACACCCAAGGCCATTCCGATCAGGATTTGCCAGTGCAACGCTAATTTTCTCATATGTAGCCAAATGGGCACTAGCATGGTTGCTGGCCCGTTTTATTTAACGATAGTACGGTTTCTGTGGAGCCTGGTACAACAAAAAAGCCTGGGCTGGCGAAGCAGGATGCCCATTTTGGAACCGAACAGCTCTAGGTAAAAATACGCATAAAAACCGAGGATGCAGTTGGAGTGTTGGAAATATAAAGGTACTTCTATGAAAAATGCAGGCAATCTGTATGGTTGTACATAAAAAGAGCCGCTGTTTAGGCGGCTCTTTTATGTTTTATACTTTAGGTAGCTTACGCTTCGTTCACTACAATTTTCTGAATCCTGTCGTTCGCTTTGATTTGGTCTATTACATCTAAACCTTCAACCACTTTACCAAAAACAGTGTGGTTACGGTCTAGGTGAGCTGTGTTTTTACGGCTGTGTACAATAAAAAACTGTGATCCGCCTGTGTTTCTGCCAGCATGCGCCATAGAAAGCACACCACGGTCGTGGTACTGGTTCTCGCCTGTAAGTTCGCAATCTATCTTGTAACCTGGTCCGCCTGTGCCTGGCACGCCTTTAGCGCCTTCGCGTGAGTTAGGGCAACCGCCTTGTATCACAAAGTCAGGAATTACACGGTGAAACGTAAGGCCATCGTAAAAGCCTTTTTTAGAAAGGTCTACAAAGTTTTGTACTGTTTTGGGAGCATCATTTTCGAAGAATTCGACCTTCATTACTCCTTTGTCTGTATGGATTTCTGCTGTTCTCATGAACTGTATATTTTGTTGTATGGTATAATCTATAACAAAAGTACACATTTTATAGTTTAAGAACCCTACAAGGGCATGTTATGAATACGGTGGTGGATACACAACTACCAATTTTAGCGGCACTTGTCGGTTTTTTTGATGTACAAACTCTCAATCATCCTAACTATGAAAATAACTAAAGTTTTAGTGTTTGGTGTATGCTTTTCGCTGAGTGGCTTGCTTTACAGCTGCGGTACCAACGAAGAAAATGCTGACAACGAAGCACAGCGAGAAACAGGCTCGTCAAATCTGCGGACTGATAATCAGGTGAACCCAGGTTCGGCTTATGATCCAGGAAGTATTTATGCCGATGATATTCCAGAGAATGGTATTGGCGATAACGTTATTGTGCCGTCACGAAAGCTGATGGAGAACATTGCGTCTACTCCCAGGCTTACCACTTTTACTTCTGTGCTAAAGCAGGCAGGGTTAGTTAACTCTCTGAACGGCACTGGTCCTTACACAGTGTTTGCCCCTACCAATGATGCTTTCGAAGCGATGGAGGGTAATTCTTTGAAGGATTTGGTGCAGGAGGATAACAGGCAGCAGCTAACGCAGGTGCTTAATAACCATATTGTATCGGGGCAGATTACGGCTGCTGATTTGCAGGATGGTGCTATGTTGAAGACCGTAGGTGGCCAGCAACTGCGAGTTACAAAACAAGGCGATCGGGTATTGATAAATGGTGCGACGGTAGAAATGCTAGACGGCGTTAGTGGCAACGGTGTTATTCATGTAATAGACCGCGTGCTACAGGCAGGAAACACAACTACAACGGTGCGTTAATTACGAAATATTTATAGTTGAAAAATAAAAGAGGCACCAATAAGTTTGGTGCCTCTTTTATTTTGTATTAACCAGCTTCCACTTTGGTTGGTATCCTCATTGACTGTCATCTTACAGTGATCTTGGTTGAAGGGAGGTGAAGAGCCAGCTAGAAAGTTTGAGTTTACATAGCTCCCCTTATGGCAACTGGCGAGTAAGCATGTTTTATAGTTTAAGTCTCTGTTCTTTTTGTCTTGATACAAGTAACCACCCCGCCTGCGGCACCCCTCCTTGAAAAAGTAGGGACTCAAAAAGATCAAGACGCTCCAAATCGAGGGCCCCCTACCCACACTCCCTGAACGCTCAAACAGTGTAGCGTCCGAACGTGCACCTAGCAAGGCAACCTTATTTTCTCGAAGTATATGAGCTTGTTCCTGTTATTACTGATGTGCTGTGATGTTCTGGAGTGAAGGGGTTACTTTGTAGGACCTAATTAAGTATCACTTCCTGTTGTCATCCCCATGCATCATGCTGAGGTAGCTTTCATAGCGCGTAAGAGAAATATCGTTGTGGCGAACTGCCTCTACTACAGCGCAGCCAGGCTCGTTAAAGTGGGTGCAGTTATTAAAGCGGCACTGGTTAAGCCGTTCGCGCATCTCTGGAAAATAATGGCTCAGCTCTGTTTTCGGGATATCCACAATGCCCAGTTCTTTTATACCCGGCGTATCAATAATGTAGGTGTCTTCGTCTACAGAGAACATTTCTGCAAACGTAGTGGTATGCACACCTTTATCGGAGAAAGCAGATATTTCGGAGGTTTTAAGCGCGAGGTCTGGTACTATTAAATTAATCAAAGTAGATTTACCAACACCTGAATGCCCCGAGAACAGGGTGGTTTTGCCTTTCAGCAATTGTTTTACTTCTTCCATACCTTCACCGCTAACGGCAGAAACCGTTAAGCTGCTGTAGCCGATTTGCTCATACATGTAGCTGATCTGGCGTTGGTAGTCACGCATTTCATCATCGTACAAGTCGGTTTTATTGTAGATGAGCGTCGTTGGAATGTCGTATGCCTCAGCCGTTACTAAAAAACGGTCGATAAAGCCAAATGAAGTTCGTGGAGACACTAGTGTAACTACTAGCAGTGCCTGGTCTAGGTTGGCGGCAATAATATGAGAATAAGCTGTTTTATGTGTCGATTGGCGGATAATATAATTTTCGCGCTTCTCAATTTTGTGTATAACGGCAGTGTCTTCTCCAGTATCTTCTACATCAAATTCTACTCGGTCGCCAACAGCCAAGGGGTTGCTTACTTTCTTGCCCTCTAGCTTGAACTTACCGCGTAAGCGCGCACGGTGCAGTGTTCCTGCCTCGTCACGAACGAGGTACCAAGATCCCGTCGATTTTACAACTACTCCTTTCATGCAAGCGGTATAAAGTGTAGTTTGGGTGATTTACCCAAAACCACAAATAAGATTATAGTTTAACTGTTTGGTAGCAGGCGCTTTAAATCGGCTATAATTTTAGCGGTGGCACCTGCCTGCTTTTGTACGTAATGTTTTTCTGTGTTGGTTATGTTGCGGTGCAGTTCAGGGTTTTGCAATACGCGTTCGAATGCTGTCAGCATTGCTGCTGCGCCGTCTACAGGGAAGGCACAACCATTCTCTACAAGATCTTTCGCCTCCTGAAACTTCTCATAACTTGGGCCAAAAAATAGTGGCAAGCCAAATACGGCTGCTTCTAATGTATTGTGCAAGCCTTTGCCAAATGCTCCGCCTACATAAGCAAAAGTGCCGTAGCTATACAGCGACGACAGCATGCCGATGTTATCAATCACAAGCACATTATAAGTTGCCGCATCTTCTAAAGTAGCCTTCGAAAAACGAATAGTACTGTTGCCTAGTTCTTGCACCAGGCTTTGGATGCTGCTTTCTTGTATCTCGTGCGGAGCAATAATAAACTTCAGTTGCGACTTGTACTTCTGAATGAGTGGCATCAGCACTTCTATATCGGCGGGCCAGCTGCTACCCACCATAAATACCTGCTGCTGTTGCACAAAAGCCTCTACTAAAGGTATGCGCTTTACGCTGGCAGCTGTCTGTAGTACTCTATCGAAACGGGTATCACCCGCCACAGTTGTGTTGCTGATGCCTATACTTTGTAACAGCAGAGCAGAGCTGTTGTTTTGGGTGTAAATGTGGGTGAACCGACGCAGTATATTTCTGTTAAAGCCGCCGTAAGGTTTAAAATAAACCTGGTGGGGGCGGAAAATAGCCGATATAGAAAGCGTAGAAATCTGACGTTGCTGCAGCGCCTGCAGATAGTAGTGCCAGAATTCGTACTTCACAAAAAACGCCACCTTAGGCTGTACTATGTCCAGAAATTGCTGGGCATTTGCAGCACTATCGAGCGGGAGGTAAAAGATATACTCTGCCCCGTTGTAGTTTTTGCGCACCTCGTAGCCAGAAGGGGAGAAGAAGGTGACTAGTATTTTGTAGTTCGGAAAGGCTTCTCGAAAAGCCTCAATTACAGGTCTGCCCTGTTCAAACTCACCCAACGAGGCACAATGGAACCACGCTACTGGCGCTTGATTAGTATGAAAAGCCTTTTGTAGCCGATCAAACTGCTGCTCCCGCCCCGCACGCATTTGCTTTGCCTTCTGGTTAAAAGGTGCTGCCAGCGCCAAGGCTGCTTCGTAAGCTTTCAAGCCGATATCGTACAGAAGTTTTGGCAAAAAGAGTAGCGCTTTAGTTTGTGGTACAAATATACGGCATTGAAATTTGCCAACGGAGCTTTAGTTGAAAAGCAATGTGGCTTTTGCTGCTTGAGCCTTTTTTATACTTGAGGATAAGCTGGTTGTGGCGCTTGCGAAGCTGTGGATATTTGGTATATTGGGTAAGATATCTGTAAAGAATATTCAGTCATCAGAATTTGAAATAATCTATTGAAGTTAAACTCATTAAACAACATATGAAAACAGCATACACCTTTTTTATCTGCTGCTTGCTGGCGGCGATACAGGCACAAGGGCAGTCTTATCTAGCGCAGCATGCCAAATGTTCTGAATCGTTCAAAGATGCTGCAATTGCAACCCCAAACCAGGCTGCTGAATTTAATGCTTGTATGGAAGGTGCGGATGCTCCTGATTTTAAAGTTACGACCCTAAGCGGAGAGGAACTGGAGTTGTCTAAGCTGAGAGGTAAGGTAGTGGTTTTAAACTTTTGGTCTACTACGTGCAAACCCTGCATAGAGGAAATGCCTGCATTGAATGAACTGGTAAAAGCATACAGCGAGAAAGATGTTGTTTTCCTTTCATTGGCACCAGAGAACGCAGCAACTTTGAAGAAATTCTTCAAACGGTTTCCCTTCGATTATACTCCAGCAGCAAACACAGACAATATAAAATCTGAAGTATTTAAGCTACAAAGTGTGGTGCCGTATTCTGTTATTATTGATAAGCAGGGAAAGATAAAGAAGATGTGGTTTGGAGCCTTTCCTGAACGGGGGAAGGTTTTTAACCTGTACACTCCTCTAATTGATGCGTGTTTAGCCAAAAACTAAAGCTTATCAGATATAAAGAATGAGAAGAGTTGTCGTCCTGCTGTTTCTTTTAACCAACCTTGTAAAATTAGCAAGCGGACAAGCTACAGCTGTGTTTGACAATAAGCTGTATACGGAAAGGCTTGCCTTATGCGATCTTACATCAAAGTTCATCGGTACTGATAAAGACTTTAACTATCACCATTTTGGCCCTTCATTTTATAGTGTCTCAACTTACGGAAATAGAGGCGGGCTTTATGGTAGATGGGCTTTCGTGGTAAGGAATGATAGCCTAAACCAAATTAGCTTCACATCCCTGGATTTACCCATCACTGCTGAGGCCTATGATGAACTTGCCAAACAAACAGAGGATTTAATTGAAATTTTCACGGCAAAATATGGCCAGCCAGCAAAGGCAACTTCAACTAAAAAGAATGCTTATCAAAAAGATAAAAAGCCTATGGTTGGAGCCATCAATAAAGCAATGTGGCTTATTGACGGGCAAAAACTAAAAGTAGAGTTTTTTGTGGATGGAGAGCACGGAGATTATCATTACACGTTGCGTATACTTAGATTTGAAGACTATTATAGCAACATGAAACTACCTGCCTGGTGGGATGGGTATTAAACAAGCTGCTTATCCACTTATTAGTATAAAATATCATCAACCATAGCGATGCTGCAACTAACCAGAACAGATTCTAAAAACGAGGACTTTATTAGCCTTGTGCGTTTGCTGGATGCTGACCTCAGCGAGAGGGACGGCGAAGACCATGCGTTTTATGCGCAGTTTAATAAAATTGACGCCATCAATACTGCCATTGTAGCTTACCAGGATGGTGTGCCTGTGGGCTGCGGGGCTGTGAAGAAGTATAGCGATGAGACAGGTGAAGTGAAAAGAATGTATGTTCAGCCAGCGTATCGTGGACAGGGAGTTGCTACAGCCGTTTTGAAGGAACTGGAGTTGTGGGCTGCGGAGTTAGGTTATGCACACTTGATTTTGGAGACAGGAAAAGCACAGCCTGAAGCCATTGCGCTTTACACGAAGTGTGACTACCAAACGATACCGAACTATGGGCAGTACGAAGGGGTGGAGAACAGTGTGTGTATGCAGAAGCTACTGCCAGTAAGTACAAGCAGTGCTGTATAATGTATTCGAGCTGGTTCAAGATTAACCAAAACGGCTTCAGCATTAGGAAACTAATAACGATTAATAACAGAAAAGCCCCTGCCAAAGCAGGGGCTTTTCTGTTATGCTATAAACAGGTGCTGCTTAGTGGCTGCCTCTGTTTGCAAGGTAGTTAGATACGCCTTCTTTAGTAGCTTGCATAGCTTCTTTACCTTCTTCCCAGTTTGCAGGGCAAACTTCACCTTTTTCTTCGAAGTACTGCAGGGCATCTACCATACGTAATGCTTCGTCGATGCTACGGCCAAGTGGAAGGTCGTTGATAACCTGGTGACGTACTACACCTTCTTTGTCGATTAGGAACAAGCCGCGGTAAGCAACTGGCTCGCCAACGAAAGTTACTTCACCTTCTTCAGTGTACTCATAGTGGCCAGCCAACACATCGTAGTTCTGAGCGATAGTTTTAGCAGCGTCAGCTACAAGTGGGTAAGTTACACCCTGAATACCACCTTGGTCTTGTGGTGTGTTTAACCATGCAAAGTGCGTAACGTGTGTATCTGTTGAAACACCCACTACAGCTACATTCTTACGCTCAAAATCAGCTAATCTGTCCTGGAACGCTAAGATCTCAGTTGGGCACACAAACGTGAAGTCCATTGGCCAGAAGAACAACACTACGTGCTGCTTGCCAAGGTATTGCTCTAATGAAAAGTTTTCTTCAAATTCTTCGCCGTTTACAACAGCTGTAGCCTTAAATGAAGGCGCTTTTTTACCTACTAATACTGCCATTTTCAATAGTTATTAAGTTAGAAAATCTATTTTAATTTACTGGTTTAATACTTATTTGTTTGTCTGGTTCAACCTTATTGCCCGTCAACTGCACTGCAAAGCTCTTAATCTCGAAGTTCTCCACGTTACGCTTACTAAAGAAATCCTGCAGGAGCTGCTCTAGTTCAGCATCTTCGTAATCAATGATTTCTTTGGTGTTGCTGCAGTAAATGTGGCTGTGCGACACTGTGTTTGCGTCGTAACGTTTGCCGCCCTCCTCAGAAAGTACGCGTCTTATAAGTGCAGCCTCTACAAAGCTATCAAGCGTTTTATATACGGTGCCTAAAGAGATACTTGGGTTGGCTGGCTTTAAAAGCTGAAAGACATCTTCTGCCGTAGGATGGTGACCA
Source organism: Pontibacter harenae (assembly GCF_020907245.1). Classification (GTDB taxonomy): domain Bacteria; phylum Bacteroidota; class Bacteroidia; order Cytophagales; family Hymenobacteraceae; genus Pontibacter; species Pontibacter harenae. Next base: position 29,617 of record NZ_JAJJWH010000005.1, read on the forward strand.
TGCAAAGCCTCTAATGCTTCGAATATAACAATGCGCTGATGGGTAGCCTTCAGGCCTCCATCAATGATGCACTGCTTTAATCCTGCTCTATTTAAACTTTGCTGTTCCAACTAATCCTAAATAAGAATTTTTCTTCACTGAGAATTTATGCTGCAAAGGTAAGGCTTAAGTACAGACAGTGCAAGGGCTTTAAGGTAATACAAAAAAGTTGATCTAAATTCGGGTACAAAGACACCAAGTATTATGCTACTGCTTAAGCTTTTCTGAATTGGAGAGACAGTAAAAGAAATTTGATGTAGAAAAAGTTACAGTGTCTAACGGGAGACCTACTTTGCCTGTGAAAATGCTTTGCTGAAATGAGTAATAACGGTGTTGTTTTTCAGTTAGGAAGTTCTCTTTTGGTTACATAGAAGAGGCCTCGCTGTAGGTGTCTTCTTTTACCATCTGAAAGTACAGCTGCTGAAGTTGAATACTATCTTTCAAGTCAGGTTGAAAATTCTGTGCTTTGGTATAAGGCTGGCTACTGGCATGCAGTACAGGTTCAGGTGTGCGAAGTAATACACCAATAAACAGCATTACAAACAGAGTGGATAGCTTTAGAAGGAATTTTGAGTCTACTTTTTCTGCAGTTTGCATGGCCATAATTTGCACTACTTTTTAGATGGAAGAATGGTTTTGCGTAATGCCTTTATACGCTGCAAAGATATTTAATACTTTTAATATATCAAGTATTTCTATAATTAAACAATTTGTTTTCTCCTGTTGTAGCGTTTTAAAGTTTATTTGCAGACAAAATGTAGCGTACTGCGCGTGCGCTGCTCTAATAATACTTCTTTGCCTTCCATAGCCTTTTGGGTACTTAAAGTTTCATAGTTTTTGATGGTGTACAAGCGAAGTCCTGTGTTATAATGAATCACAAACAGGTCTTGTAGTGTTTGTATAAGCTTTTGGAGGTGCTCTTGGTGCAGGTCTATACAGATGGAGAATGAGATGGCAGAATTTTGCATCAGGTTTATTTTTATACGAAGTTCGGACAAGGCGTTAAATATAGTGCCCATGTTTCTCTCCGACACAAAAGCAAAGTCTTTGGCTCCAAATGAAATAAGGCATTGGTTTTCTTTTATAATGTATGCTGGCGCAATTTTATCGTTTGTGCAGTCGCAAATTTTGGTACCAGCGCCTGCAGGGTTTATAAAGGATTTTACGTAAAGCGGAATCAGTTTATTTGCCAGCGGCTTTATCGTCTTTGGGTGAATAACAGAGGCACCGTAATAAGCCATCTCCACCGTTTCCTGGTAAGAAATTTGGTCGTAGCGAATAGTATCGCTAAAGTGTTTCGGGTCTGCGTTGAGTAAGCCATCCACATCTTTCCATATATACATGCTTTCTGCATCAAGACAATGTGCAAAAATAGCAGCGCTATAGTCTGAGCCTTCTCGCCCGAGGGTGGTGGTTAAGCCATTGTTCGTGCCTCCTAAAAACCCTTGTGTTACGATTGGCCGCTGTGCAAGTAGGCTAGGTAAGTCGCGCTTTATAATGCGTTCGGTCCAGACCCAATCTACCCTGGCTTCTCGCCAGGTGGTATCTGTTTGTATGTACTTGCGGCTATCTACCCAAGTGTTTGGTAGCCCTTGTGTTTGCAGAAAGTGGTGCAGTATAGTGGATGAGAAAAGCTCACCAAAACTGACTACCTGGTCATAAAGCAAGTCATAGGAAACGTCTGTCAAGAAACTCTGCAACAGGTGCTGTAGCTTTGAGAAGAGTTGCTCAAGTTCCTCGTATACAGGATGGCTCTGTTGCGGAAATAGCTCCTGTACTATTTCTTGGTGATAGGTGTAACTGTTTTGTAAATCTGTTCTGTAGTCGCTTTTGCTGTAAGCTAGCTCCAGTACTTGTTCCAGCGCATTGGTTGTTTTGCCCATTGCCGACACTACCAGTAGCAGTTGGTCGGATGCACTATGTTCTTTCACAATCTTATAAAGATTATGAAACGCCTGAGCATCTTTAACAGAAGCGCCACCAAATTTAAATACTTTCATTTTTTTGTTATATAACTTCTGAAAAGATTTGTTTTGTGTTAAGAAATGATTTAATTGTACAGGTGATCAATCCTTTTCAATCTCATGAATGATAATTTAGCGCTGCCAGTAGGCACCACCCTCGACAGATTTATAATGAGAAAGCAGGAAGAGTTTCCTTATGCCACAGGAGAGCTCTCGCAGTTATTACGTGATATAGCACTGGCAGGTAAAATTGTCAATCGGGAAATTAACCGCGCAGGTTTAATAGGCATTGCTGGTGCCTTTGGCCAACAGAACGTACAGGGCGAAGAGCAGCAGAAGCTAGATGTAATTGCCAATATCCGTTTTATTCGTGCGCTGCGCAACGGGGGGGAGGTATGTACTGTTGTTTCGGAAGAGGAAGACGATGTAATTCATACAGGGAATAAGAATGGCAAGTACATCGTAGCCATCGATCCGCTGGACGGATCCTCTAACATTGATGTAAATGTGGCTATAGGTACTATTTTCTCGGTATACAGGCGCGTTTCTGAAATGGGCACCGAGGGTACGTTAGAAGATTGCCTGCAAAAAGGAACACGGCAGGTAGCGGCTGGCTACCTTATCTATGGTTCATCTACTATGTTGGTATACACCACAGGCCACGGCGTAAACGGCTTTACCTATGAACCATCATTAGGCGAGTTTTTCTTGTCGCACCCAAATATTACCATCCCTAAAAACGGTAGCATTTATTCCTGTAACGAAGGCAACCTGAACAGCTTTCATGATGGCGTGAAAAACTATATTAGTCTCTGCAAGGAAAACAACTATGCTGCACGGTATATTGGTTCTTTGGTGGCAGATTTTCACCGCAACATGCTGAAAGGTGGCGTTTATATTTATCCTGCAACAGCTAAGGCGCCAAATGGTAAACTCCGCCTGATTTATGAGTGTAATGCCCTGGCCTTTATAGTAGAGCAGGCTGGCGGAAAGGCTTCAGATGGCAGTAAGAGAATAATGGATTTGGAGCCCACAGAGCTACACCAGCGGTGCCCGCTCGTTATTGGTTCTTCTGAAATGGTAGCGAAAGTAGAAGAATACTTAAAAGCGGAAGTAGGCATAAATTCTTTCTCTGTTTAGTTATTGCTGTACCTAAAGCGGATTTGTGCCTTCTGTAGCTCTCTTTTTATGATGAGGCGGGTGATACGTTCGGCAATAACTTCCTCTGAGTTAGCTGTTAACGCTTCCTTTACTTTACGCTCATCTACGTCTACACGGTATAGTATGTGAAGCAGGCGTGGTAAATCATGTTGTAAGAGGTGGTGTACAACATCAGATAATTGATACAGCAACTCTTCCAGGCTTTTAGTGTGGCGCACTTCTACATTAAATATCTTCTGTAGATGGTTAGATGCACTCGATAGTAGGGCTGGTGTATACTGCATAATCTTAATTTTGTATTGCCAGGATAACAAGGTATAAAGTACACAACCCGACAGTAACCCAACTTTTGGCCTACTGTCGGGTTGTGTACTTTATAGATAACTCAAGTCGAGGCTTACACAGTTTTGAAATGCTTCAGGATTTTGAAGGCGCAAAAACTAAGTATTTCAAAAACCTTGACTGAGCCTTTCTTTTTATTCTGCGTTGTCTTCCTTCGTTTCTTCTGCTGCGTCGTCGGCACTAGCTTCTGATGTTCCTTCGGTAAAACCAACGTGCTTGTTTACAATGGTGTACCAGTTAGCCAATTTTTTCATGTCAGACACATAAACACGGTCCTCGTCAAAATCTGGCAGCACATCTCTCATAAATTCTTTGTACTCATCGTTGCTTGGCTTCTCACTCAGGGGCAGGTCGTCGCCGTACTTCTGATGAATCATATCGAACACTTCGGCAAGCGGAACAGTTGCTTCTTCGTCGGTGGTGTAAATAGAGATTTCGTCTAGAAGCGACATACGATGACGCGCCTGTGCCACAATGCGCTGCGGATCGTCAGAAAGGCTTTCTACGATAACTCCAGTACGTGTAGGCTTTACTACTTTGTAAAGTCCGTTCATGCCAGAAATGGCAGCAACTTGTCTTAAATCAATAGGCATAATAAAGTATAAGCTGTGTTTGATATTATTTAAAATAAGGCGGACGACAGGTGTTAAGGCTTAACCTGAGCGTTCACACTGTCTATAAAGTTAAGTATCTCGTCTCTTCCTGTTCGGCCTACAGCCGATGTCTGGAATATCTGCGGCAATTCGTCCCATGACTCTTTTAACTTACGTCGGTACATGGCTATAGTTGAGTCTGTTTTGGCAGCCGACTGCTTGTCCGTTTTAGTGAAAACCAGTACAAAAGGAATGCCCATCTCACCTAACATCTGAATAAAATCAAGATCGGGCTGTAGGGGTTCGTGCCTAGAGTCGATTAGTATAAAGACACAGGTCAAGTTCTCGCGCTTCAGAAAATAAGCTCTGATCATTTTGCGCCAGTCTTCTCTCGATTTCTTACTTACCTTGGCATAGCCATAGCCAGGCAAATCGACCAGGTACCACGCATCGTTTATCAGGAAGTGGTTAATGAGCTGTGTTTTTCCTGGCGAAGACGAAGTTTTAGCCAGGTTTTTTTGCTCCGTAAGCATGTTAATGAGCGAAGATTTGCCCACATTTGAGCGTCCGATAAAAGCATATTCAGGTTTATCGGGTGCAGGGCACTTCTCCACGAGCGTGTTGCTCATCAAAAACTTAGCTTCTTTTATAACCATAGCATGTTACCTGTTGTGCCGCATGCAGATTAAAACTAATTTTAGATGCGGACTTGAATTTTTTTGATCCAAAAAGCTTTACGTAAGCCTTGGTTCCTCAAAGTTACCACATATTTTCTAAACTACGGGGCAGGAGTGATTAAGTATAACGGCATGTTAGCTGTATGAGTATATTTTTTAGCAGTAAGCTTGGCGCCAGATTGGGCGCAACGGCTGTCTTATTGATGTTATTTTGTAGTGCCATTACAATAGATGGTGCAAACAGCCGCTTACTAAAGAAGGCTAAAAAAGCCATGGAGCAAGATGATTTTGCCATAGCAGTAGTTCTTTTATCAGAAGTACTGGATCAAACCCCATCAAACCTAAACGCTACCTTTAATTTAGGATACTGCTACCTGGAATTGCATCAGCCCGAAAAAGCCAAGCTATATTTACAACAAGTGTACCTGCAGAACCCGATGCTAGATGAGCAGTTGGGTTTTTATCTGGCAGAAGCACATCAGCAAAATTATGAGTTTAACGAAGCGCGTGCGTTGTACCAGCAAGAACTGGCGAGGGTGCCTAAGTTAAATCAGTTTTACATTAGCCTGCTGCGTAAGCGCATGGAAGAGTGCAGAGCTGGTGTGATCTTAATGTCTGAGCCCGCTGTCGCTGATATTCATAATGCAGGTGAAGCTATAAATTCGTCGTTTTCAGATTATGTGCCCGTGCTGCTAGGCCAGGATTCAGTTTTGCTTTTTACTTCAAAGCGCCCGTCAGCTAAGAATTCTAAAGTAGGTGAAGAGCAAGTATGGGTATCGAAGTGGGAGCCAGGGGGCTGGCAGTTGTCTTCGCTGTTTTACACTGAAAAAAGCAGTTTGAAAAATCATGCCGTGGTGTCTGCTTCACCAAGTGGGAGAGAGCTTTTTCTGTATGCAGCAGAAGGTGGCGGCAAGCTTTATCGTGCCTTTATAGAGGGGGCGGGTAGTTGGGCAAAGCCAGAACTATTAGGTAATCCCTTCAACCTTGGTTCAAAAGAGTTGTCGGTGCATGTGACGGATGATGGACGCTTTGCCTTTTTTTCAAGCGATAGGGTTGGCGGTTATGGCGGCATGGACCTTTACATGTGCTACAAACAAGCAGACGGTACATGGAGTGAGGCGCTAAATTTAGGCCCTTCCGTAAATACAGAATTCGATGAGGATGCTGCTTTCGTGGATACTAAGACAAACACCCTTTACTTCAGCTCGACAGGTCACAACAGTATTGGCGGGTACGATATTTTTAAATCTACCATAGAAGGAGCCACTTGGACACAAGCTGAAAATTTAGGGTTACCTATCAACTCTCCTTTCGATGATATTTACTTTGTGCTGGCCCATGACCGATCCACAGCCTACTTTTCTTCAGACAGAACGGGAGGATTTGGTGCAAAAGATGTTTATGTTGCACAGTAGCGTAAGTAAAACCATTTTAATACAAAATATACTGACGCTGAGACGCCTAATAGTATAGGACCTTTTTTCTGAAAAATAAAAAATACCTGAATAATATCACATGTTAACATTATAATATTAATATATTTGCCAATTCTTTCGTAATGCAGTTCTTGTTAGTTGGCGGTTGAGCAGAGGTACACCTGCTACGAAATGAAACTCTTGGTGCTTTAGATTAACCTAAGGCCCAAAATCAAGTAAAAGAGCTATTCAACATATATACTGAATATAATAATATTCGTATAGAGGCAAAGCCTGCGTACTTTGATGGCTTATTTTTACTATGACTAAAGAGTACAACTAACAATTTACATATGAACCATTTAGCCAAACAGTTCTCAAAGTTGTTATTATTGTTGGCAATAGTAGGATTTTGTGCTACTGAAGCATCTGCTCAGAGCACCAGAAAACTATTGCGTAGCGGTAATAAATTCTTTGATAGAGAAAATTATCGTGCTGCCATTCCTTTTTACGAGCAGGTGCTGGCAAACGATCCTGCCAATGCGAAAGCATTATATTTTGCAGGTATCAGTTACATGACTTTCGATAAAGAGAAAGCCGCTGATTACATCTATCGTGCCCGCGAAGCAAAGCCAAACCTTGATAGTGAAATGCAGTATTGGATGGGACGCATAGACCATATAAATTATCGTTTCGATAGTGCCATTAAAAATTTCCAGGCTTATCAGAAAGAGATTCCTAGAAGAAATGAGGAACGCCGTGAAGAAGTAGCTATGCTGATACAACATGCCCGTAACGCGAAGCGTGAGGTGGCAAATCCGAAGGATGTTTTTGTTAACAACCTTGGAGGTAGTATTAACACAGCATACTCAGAACATAGCCCTGTTATTTCTTCTCAAGATAATTACCTGCTTTTTACATCAAGAAGCGCTGGCTCTGGTAAAAAAGAAGCGCGTGATGGCGAGTACTTTGAAGATATTTATGAAGCTACAAGAACAGGAGAAGAAGAGTGGACACAGCCTAAGTCTCTTGCAGGAGTATTAGAAAGTGGCGGCCATGATGCTTCTATTCAGCTTTTTGATAACGACTCTAAAATGCTGCTGTATCGTTCTGTAAACAACGGAGATATCATGGTGTCTGAACGTAATGCCGAAGGTAACTGGACAGCGCCAAAAAGTATCAGCGACAGAATCAATACACGTGATTTCGAATCTGATGCCTACATTACACCAGATAACCAAACGATATTCTTCTCAACCAGCCATTACTCTGAGTATGGCGACCTAGATATTTATGTAGCTCGTCGCCAAGCAAACGGGGAATGGGGTACTCCAAGAAGCATCGGTTCTACCATCAATACAAGATACGACGATGACAGCCCTTACCTTGCCAGCGACGGTACTTTGTACTTTAGCTCCAGAGGCCACAACACCATGGGCGGTTATGATATTTTTATGGCGAAATACGACTCTGTTGCCAGACGTTGGAGTCGACCTGTAAACATGGGCTCTCCTATAAACACGCCAGACGATGATACTTATTACCGTTTAAGCCCAGATGGAAGCTATGCTTACCTTTCTTCTTACAGAATTGGTGGCTACGGAGAAAAGGATATCTATACCATCAACTACATCAGGCAAGCTGGAGTAGCTGGCCAGTTGTTCTCACAATTAGATAGCCTTGCTATACCAGGAGTAGAATTGATCTTCAACTCTACGCAGGCAGACAAGCGTCCTGTATCTTATCGTGATGTAACAAAGCCAGGATCTGCAGATTATCAAGTGAATGTGCTTTCTGGGCGTACCTACCAGGTGCAGTTCTCCAAAGACAACAAAGTAATCGCTACGCAGCAGCTTGAGGTGCCTACAGTACTTAACGATACCACTACGATCACGCAAAACTTTTACATCGATTATGTAGATTCAGCTAGTGTTGCCCGTGTTGCTCAAATGAGAAATATCTATTTTGATACTGACCAGCACAACCTGCGCCCAGAGACTATTGCAGAGTTGGATAGCATTGCGCAGATCATGAAGGCTAACCCAGGTATCAACATCAGCATTGAAGGCCACGCCGATTCTCGTGCAACGGATGAGTATAACATCCAGCTTGGCCAGAGCAGAGCAGATGCTGCTTATGACTACCTGGTAAAGCAGGGCATTTCGCCTAGACGCATGGTAACAGTAAGCTACGGTGAGCGCAGACCAGCAGTGCCGAACACTTCTGCCGAGAACATGCAACTGAACAGGAGAACAGAATTCAAGGTGCTTCCAAGACAGCAGGAGAACATGAACTCTGATCAGCAGTAAAAGAAAAGAAGCAGTACTGGTTGCTTCTTAAGCTATAGCTGAAAGCGGGCTGGGTATCTTACCTAGCCCGCTTTTTTTTTATATATTCGAAACATTAGCTGTGGTTTGTGGTTTAGGAACCGTAATTTTGCCAGCGATTTACATTAAAAAGACTCATGGCGGTAGTACCTTATAAAGACCAGAACGGGGATAAGAAGTCGCAGGTAGCGCAGATGTTTAACAACATTGCAGGGAACTATGATTTCCTTAATCATTTCCTGAGCGCTGGTATAGACATTATCTGGAGAAAAAAAGCTGTTAGCCTGCTGGCGCCAGAAAAGCCAAAGAAGGTGCTGGATATAGCTACGGGTACTGCAGATTTTGCCATAGAGACACTACGTTTAAAACCTGAAAAAATAACTGGCGTAGACATCTCGGAAGGTATGCTGGCTGTTGGTCGGGATAAAATCGCGAAAAAGGGGCTTTCGGATAAAATTGAGCTCGTTTTAGGAGATTCAGAAAACCTGCCATTCGAGGACAACTCTTTTGATGCCATTACAGTTGCTTTTGGTGTTAGGAACTTTGAGAACCTGAGCAAAGGCCTTTCTGAAATGAATCGTGTGCTGAAGCCTGGTGGAACAGCCGTGATATTGGAGTTCTCTAAGCCGCGCAGTTTCCCGATGAAACACCTGTATCAATTTTATTTCAAGAATATACTACCATTGGTAGGTAGATTCGTTTCTAAAGACCGCGCCGCCTACACATACCTTCCAGAGTCGGTGCAGGCATTTCCTGACGGAAATGATTTTCTTACAATTTTTAAAAACGTTGGATTCAAAGAGACGAAATGGCATTCACTCACTTTTGGAATAAGCTCTATTTACATAGGCAAAAAATAACTTCCCTTTTTGTTTTGCTCTTTCTGTTTATGGCAGGAAGCAGTGCGCTTGCACAGAAACGTGTAGCACAGTTGAATAAGCCTAACTACGATGAAAGGCCTGTTCATTATGGATTCTATCTGGCACTGCCACTAACAAGGTATAACATTGAGCATTCACAAGAGTATGCGGATCAGTTAGCTGATCCTGATTTACCACATATGTCTGTGAATGCAAGAACGTCTCCTGGCTTTTATACAGGGCTTGTACTTAATGTGCGCCTTGCGCAGTACCTTGATGCCCGTTTTGTGCCAGGTGTAGGCTTTTACGGCCGCTCTATAGAGTATAAGAATGCCCTGCAAGACGATGGCTCTCGTGGAGACGCAACGCAGACCATCAGCTCTACCATGGTAGAACTACCCCTCCTGCTAAAGTATAAGGCCAAGCGGCGCACCAACTTCCGTATGTATATGGTAGGCGGTTTAAAACCAGGTATAGACTTGAGCAGCAGAAAAAACCAAAGAGAGGGCGAAACCTTGCGAGCAGAGAAGTTCGACTTGGCTGTGGAATACGGAGTGGGGGTAGATATCTTTTATCCGTTCTTTAAATTTGCCCCAGAGTTGCGCTTTTCGCATGGCCTGCTGAACCAGCATATCCTGGACGATAACATCTACAGCACCAGTTTGCAGCGCATGACAAACCATAATGTATCATTAATCCTCTTCTTCGAATAAATTTATAGGATGCCTAAAATAGCGTTAGTAACAGGAGCAACTTCAGGTATAGGCAAGGCAACAGCCATAGCATTGGCCAAAGCAGGTTACGCTATAATTGCCACTGGCCGCAGAGCTGAACGTCTGGAGGAACTTAAACAGCAAATAAAAGAAGTACCAGTTTATAATTTGCAGTTTGATGTTCGGGATAAAGAAGCGGTGAAGCAAGCCATTGCCTCTTTGCCTGATGAATGGAAGCAAGTAGAGGTGTTGGTAAATAATGCTGGTAACGCCCATGGTCTATCGCCGATTCAGGATGGCTCTCTTGAAGATTGGGATGCGATGCTGGATATTAACGTGAAAGGTTTATTGTATGTAAGCCATGAGGTGTTGCCGCTTATGCAGAAGCATCAGAAAGGGCATATCATTAATATCGGCTCTATTGCTGGTAAAGAAGTATATGCTAATGGAAATGTATACTGCGCCTCTAAACATGCTGTGGATGCCATTTCTAAAGCTATGCGTATAGACCTGGTGCAGCAAGGTATAAAGGTGTCGGAGGTGAATCCTGGCATGGTAGAGACAGAGTTTTCTGAAGTTCGTTTTAAAGGCGATACAGAGCGTGCAGCAGCAGTCTACAATGGCTTTGAGCCTCTAAAAGCAGAAGACATTGCTGATCTGATCTCATTCATTGTAACACGCCCAGCCCACGTCAACCTGGCGGAAGTGTTGATTTTGCCTACAGCCCAGGCTTCGGCTACTGTGGTAAACAAGCAATCTTAGATAAAGACTTTCATAACCCCTCTGCTTTTACCTCGTACCTAAAATAGAAGGTTTGCTATAATGCAAGCGTATTTTTAACGAAAAAGAACAGAGCTATGAAAAATAAGGATAAACCAACTCCAGATACGAACTCCCAGCCTATGCCAGAGGAGTATTCAAACACTGCTAACCATAAGGGTGCTATAGATTTAGGTACAGATGGTACTAAAGCGACAGCCTCTCAGCAGCAGGGTCAGGGTGCCTGGGCCTCTAAAGACCATGAAAACACTGGCGACCGTAACGGCAGTAGGAAAAGCAGTGGCGGCCAGGGTGGTAACAGCAAAACTGGTGAGTAATTAAAATTTATAAACAATTAAAAGCGGGGATGGACATTATGTCCATCCCCGCTTTTGGTTTAAACGGTAGCTGTTCCTATGGAGCTGTAGCTAGCGTTTTCATACAGTAGAGCATTAATCCAGATAGTAACGGAGTAGCCAGCCTTGGGCATCAAATTCTTTGGCTCGCAAGTCATCGTCTATGTCAACGGAGACTGATTTTGTAACATCGTATGTGTTGCGATATTGGGTGTCGTTTATCTTCACACGTTTGCCAGCTTTTTTGTTTTCTTCGGCTATTGTATAGGTGTCTTCGCCTGCGCCACCCCATAGCAGGATCTTTATTTTAGGCTTCACGGAGCCAGTTACTATAAAATGGTCATCGCCGCCGAGCCCATACAGCTGAATCTTATCCGTTACTCTGGCAGAGTAAACTTTGTCAGACAGGAGAAGGCGTTCTTCACCTTCTTTTGAAATTTTATACTTTCGTACGCGCACCTCTTCTCGCGAGAGTACCTCTATCAGGAATTTTTCATGTTTATCGGAGCCTACCACATAAACCTTATCCGACAGTTCGTTGTAGTAATCTTTTGCTACTCTGTTAAGCTGATCTCTCCTCGACTTAAGTTTAGCTATGATGGGGCCTGCTGATAACTTGTAAATAGTATCAGGCATGGACCGAAAAGCTTTTTCAATGACCTCGTCTGTAAGTTCGTGCTTTACACTGTCGGCAATTTCCTGCCATTCTGAGAACTCCAAATCTCCAAGTATAATCTCATCCAGGTTTCTGCCGCTTCGGTTTAAGTCTTTTACATCGGTGAGGTTATGCCTGTAGGTATGATACTGACTTTTGAAGCCTAACTTCATGAAAAGCCATGGTATAGGAGCATCATTGAGCTTATAATAAACATTGTCGCGGTCGCGAGGCACTGGTTTATAGGTGAGGCCTTTTTCTTTCTCAAACTTTGCCCAGCGCCAGTTGTCTTCGTGGCGGCTCCAGTCTCCGATGAGCATATCGAACAGACGGGCGCGTAAGAACATGCGTTCATCTATTCCGTTATCATTGTGTGCCAGCCGATGCTCTAGCATTGAGCGAGTGCTTTTTACATCTGGTGCATATCCCATTCTCGGGTTGTCAGACTGGTCGCCATTAGGCCTTCGTTCCAGAATTGCGAGCATGCCGCCAATATTCTTTTCAAACTCTCCTAGCCTGGCATCGTGCGGTACATACACCAACTCTGGTACTACGTGGTAAATACCGATAGCTTCTGCCATGCCATGAATGGTAAGTGCAGCGTAAGGATGTGTGGCAGATGTGGCATCTCTTACAATGTCAGCAATATAACTTTGCTGTAGCCACTCAGGCAAAGAGGAGGCAGGTTCTTTATCAACAGATCGCAATACATACTCGGTGCCTGTAGAATCTTCGAGGCGAAGGTTAATAGTTTGTCTGCTGCCACCTTGTTTAATTGGTGAAAGTCCACCCTTAGCTGTGCCTATATCCAGTACATTCACTTCAACGGGAGTGGTCCAGGTGGGGCGGTAATGTTTGCCGTAGAAGAACGTGTGCAGCTTGCTACGATTATAATGTGTGCCAGCGGCTATTACTATGGTACTATCGGCATAGTTTGGTGTAGTGGCTATGGTGGTTGTGGGCGGCGGAACCTGCTGTACAGTGTGCACAAAGCTTTTACTGCAGCCGAACAAAATAATACAGCACGGCAGGAGTAAAAGCTTTATGAATGTTTTTATGTTAACAACAGTAGGCATCCAGGTTTTATCTGTAAGACATTGAAATTTTCTTTTGAGGAATGATCGTGCAGGAAGCAGGTATATCAGAAGCCTTCGCGATCAAAAGCATGCACGCGCACATCGTGCGTACGTTTGTCTTTGGTATCGGGACCTGCTTTTAGTTCTGTCCCGTTTATTGTGTCGTATACCCAGGTTTTCTTACCCCAACCCCTTACGCGTGATTCGTCTTTTATTTCATCTTCTCCACGACCTCCATAAATCTTTATTTTTATGCCTTTTTTTACATTACCACTAATTTCAAACTTATCGTCTCCTGCTAAGCCGTGCAGCGTGATCAGGTCTGTTTCGGAGCGGAAAAAAGTACGGTGATAAACTACTTTGTCGTCGGATTTTCGGCGTACCGTTACTTCTGTTTCTTCATCGTTCAAGCGCTTTACCTCAAACGCTTCTTCCTGCTCAGTACCTACTACCAATACTTCCTTGGCCAATATTTCATAAAACTCAGCGGCAGCTTCGCGAAGGTGATTGCGGCGGTTAATAAGTTTTCGCTTTGTGGTCTCGCCAACCAATTTGTAAACAGAATCTGGGTACTGAGATACAGCTTCTTCTATTACTTCGTCTGTAATTACTTTTTGAAGTTCCTGGGCCAGAGAGTCAAACTGATGACGCGTCAGTTCAGATAGTGCACGTTTGTCAATAAATTCTGAATTGATGGTAAGTGCAAACACGTCGTTGAACTCATCATCGAAAGACTCAAACTTACGGATGGCCCAGTTGCGGCTAAATATCCAAGGAATAATGCCATCCTGGAACCTATAAAAGGCGTTGTCACGATCTTTGGGAATGGGACGGTAAACACGTTCGCCATTCTCAAGGTTGTACTGCGCCCATTCCCACTGCCCCTCATGGCGGTCCCAGTCATGAATAAGTATATCTAAGAGGCGCGCCTTTCCGAAAGCCAGTTGGTCTATAAACACATCATCTCTGGAGTAGCGGTTGTTCAGGACAGTTCCAGAACCATCTATGTCAACAGCATCTCCCATAAGTGGAGTTATCGTGTTCTCGTCGTTCAGTTTCTCTTCAAGTAAATACACGCGGTCGCTGTATTCTTCTTTGTACTCACCCAGGTTGCTGTCGTTTGGCGGCAGATATACTATTCTTGGAGAAGAGTGTGGTATGCTAGCTGCTCTGGCTAAAGGCGGTACAGCAAGGGCCGCATAAGGGTTTATAGCCGATATCTGATCGCGGATTACGTTTACAACAAAAGTCTTTTGCCAAAACTTAGGCAATATGCCTTTGGGATCTTTATCGAGTGAGCGCAATGCATAGGTAAAGTTATCTTTGTCGATAAGGGTGAGGCTGTTGGTTTGCTGGCCTCCTCCTTGTTTCTCGATGCTAAGCCCGCCGTGTACCTTGGCTATATCTAGTACAGGCACGGTGACAGGAGCATCCCAGAGTGGGCGGTGATGCTGGCCCCAGAAAAGGCGGTGTATGAACCCTCGCTTGTAATGCGCTCCTGCTTTTACAGTCACACTGTCAACTGTTTTGGGTGCAGTTAGAAGCTGTTGATAAACGGCATTATCAACGACAGGAGTTTTAGCAAAAAAGTTTTTTCTGGCACAGCCAGTGGAAAGTATAATTAATAACCATAATTGTATTTTCCAAAGGTTTTTCTTCATATAGGTCAAGTCATTCGAATATGACCTTATCTAACGTAAAACAGCTATAATGTTTTCATAGTGGGTGCCACTATATATTTAGTAAGGGTTTGTAACAGCAACGTAGGATAGAATTATTACAGTAATTAAGCCCAGTGCTTTTCTAATTACTGTTGCAGAGTTAATTATACACATTCAAAAGGTCAAGCTCGAGAATTATTCCGTAATTTATTTTAATACAACTTTTTAGAATAAGGAATAACTATTTTTTTATTTGTGTTCAGGCATGTTTATTAGCCTTCGTTACTATGTGGTAATCGAAGTAATTTCTAAATTTCAAGAATTTCTTTTCAAAAAGATGATAACTGATAAGGCAAACTACCAGGGTAATTGTGGTAAGTATTAGTGTTGTTAAATATCCTGCTGCAACTCGAGGAAAGTACTCCTGTAGGTGGAACTGCAAAGATTCTTTTCCGAGTATAAAAATTGGCCAGTGATATATGTAAAGGCCAAAGGAGTATTTGCCAAGGAAGCGAAACAATTGAATGTGCGTTAGCTTCTGCAGTAGATTGTGAGGGTGCCCTGACAAAACCACTATCAAAGTACTACTAAAAAATACAGCGATAACAGTATAGCCGCCAATGACTAAATATGGGTTTAAGTAATAAAATCCTCCAAGTACAATACAAATTACGATCTATGCTCCCGAGGCATACAAGAACGGAACTGCCCATTTATGTAGCGTCATGGGATTCGACCTTAACATTACGGCTGTGATACTTCCTAAACATAACGCGTCCATACGCGAGAAGAGTAACACATAATAGCCAATATTGTTGTTAAGGAATAAACCTGCTCTGACAACAATAGCAACAACTACTGCAGTGAAAAGAAATATTAGCAGTTTCTTTTGCTGAAATAGAGACACAATTAAGGGAAGCACTAGGTAAAACTGCTCTTCCACAGCAACAGACCACAGATGATTTAGTTGGTTTGTGCCTGAAGGAAAAGATTTTAGTGTTGTAGTTAGAAAGTTTTGAAAAAAGAAAAAGTAACTGTAATGAGGAAGCGGAGTGCCAAAAGTTAAACTATAAATGATGGCACAAGTTAAGAGTAAGTAATAGAGTGGTAATATTCGCAGTGCCCTTTTGATGAAGAATGATTTAAAGTATATAGGAGAACCCTTTGTTTCTATGAGAATACCAGTAAGTAAAAAACCAGACAGCACAAAAAAAAGATCAACCCCTACCCAACCTATCGGAAAATAGCTACTACAGTGATAAATAAGAACAGAAGCAATGGCTAGCCCTCTCAATCCATCTAGAGCAAGTATCTTTGAAGTAGAGTCTGGAGTTGGTAGTTCAAGTTTTGGAAATAAGGCTTCCTTTAATTTAAACATAAAAAAGGCTTCAATAATATGCTGAGTTAAGTTGTTACAAGAATAGCAATTTCGCATAAATAATAGTCATCAACTTGGCACAACATCTTGCTTTTTTCCCAAAAATAAAATGGTAGGCACGGCAGTTTCATATAAATAAAACGGCCAGCTGTATTTAACAGCTGGCCGTTTTATTTATATGAATTAACGCTTAATCCTTAGTCAGCTCTCGACATGCGGTTACGCTCGTTCTCGTCGAGGTAAATCTTACGCATACGGATGCTTTTTGGCGTTACTTCAAGAAGTTCGTCCTTTTGGATGTATTCCATGGCTTCTTCCAGAGAGAAGTTTTTAGCAGGAGCGATTTTCACGTTGTTATCAGAGCCAGAAGCACGCATGTTTGTTAGCTTCTTACCCTTCTGAATGTTTACTGTAATATCGTTCTGACGGCTGTGCTCTCCAATTACCTGGCCCATGTATACTTCTACACCTGGATCTACGAAGAACACACCACGATCCTGCAGCTTATCAATAGAATAAGCAGTACCAGCACCTGTCTCCATAGAGATGATAGAACCATTGTTACGGCCTGGGATGTTGCCTTTAAATGGCTCATAAGCCATAAAACGGTGGTTCATGATAGCCTCACCAGCTGTAGCAGTCAATACGTTGTTACGCAGACCAATCAAACCACGTGCTGGAATGTTAAACTCCAGGTGCTGAAGGTCGCCTTTCGGCTCCATGATTGTAAGCTCGCCTTTACGCTGCGTTACCAATTCAATTACTTTACCAGCAGTTTCTTCTGGCACGTCCACTACCATGTGCTCAATTGGCTCATGACGAACGCCATCAATTTCTTTGAAAATTACCTGAGGCTGGCCAACTTGTAGCTCATAACCCTCACGACGCATTGTTTCTATCAATACTGACAAGTGTAGGATACCACGACCAAACACAAGGAAAGTATCTTCACGGTCTGTTTCCTGCACACGCAGTGCAAGGTTTTTCTCAGTCTCTTTGTATAAACGATCGCGCAGGTGGCGTGATGTCACAAACTTACCCTCTTTACCGAAGAAAGGAGAGTTGTTGATTGTGAACAACATGTTCATCGTCGGCTCATCGATAGAGATACGAGCTAATGGCTCAGGGTTCTCAGCATCAGCTATTGTATCGCCAATGTCAAAGCCCTCTATACCTGTTACCGCACAAATTTCACCTGCTGATACTTCAGAAACACTCTTTCTGCCAAGGCCTTCGAAAATCTGGATCTCACCGATTTTACCTTTCTTGATACTGCCGTCTGCTTTGCACAAGCTAATTGGCATACCTTCTTTTAGGGTACCACGGTGCACGCGTCCGATAGCGATACGACCTACGAAAGAAGAATAGTCAAGAGAAGTAATCTGCATTTGCGGAGTACCTTCACGGAACGGTGCAGGAGGAATCACTTCGATAATGGCATCAAGCAGTGGCGTGATGTTATCTGTTGGCTGCTGCCAATCAGTGCTCATCCAGCCGTTTTTAGAAGAACCATACAGCGTTACAAAGTCAAGCTGCTCTTCAGATGCCTCTAGGTTAAACATCAGGTCAAATACCTGCTCGTGTACCTCGTCTGGACGGCAGTTTTCTTTATCTACTTTGTTTACAACAACAATAGGCTTTAGGCCCAGCTGAATAGCCTTACCTAATACAAAGCGAGTCTGAGGCATGGCACCTTCAAAAGCATCTACAAGAAGTAGTACGCCGTCGGCCATTTTCAGTACACGCTCCACCTCACCACCAAAGTCGGCGTGGCCAGGAGTATCGATGATGTTGATTTTAACGTCTTTGTAACGAACCGACACGTTCTTAGAAACGATCGTGATACCACGTTCGCGCTCCAGGTCGTTGTTGTCCAGGATTAGGTCGTCAAACTGCTGGTGCTCAGCAAACAGCTTAGAAGCGTGGATGATCTTGTCCACGAGCGTTGTCTTGCCGTGGTCTACGTGTGCGATGATCGCGATATTTCGAATATTTTGCATTGAATTGGTTTTTCGAGCCGCAAAGGTACTAAAAAGGCTTTATATATTTAAGTAGTTTGCTCGAAATAAACAGGTTATGATATTATTAAGTTCTTTTAAGCCAACTTATTGAGACTGTGGCTTGTGGGGAAAACATAAAAAGGCTGCTGTTTGGTTCTTTATAATGGCATTATTTTTAAGCAACACTATTTTAATGACGCTACATAAGCGGAAATATGCCTTCTTTTCAGGAATACGAAACATAAATCAGCTTCGTTTGTTGTTCGGTTTTGTCTGCACATCAGCGTGCTGCATATTTTTTGTTGATACTGATTTTGTGAACGGTTTTGTAAATCAGTGCAAAGACAGTATAATTAGTTTTTCTTTTAGCAAAGGATAGCTTTAGCCAATTAGGCAGGTTAAATATTAGTTGCCTAACATGTCTAAAGCGACTATTTACTTACCTTATTATGAATCATAGAATAGAAGCGCTTCAACACGCGCTTAAAGAGCATCGGCAGCGTTTGCTGAAGCACAACATTTACCAATCGTTAGAGACACTGGATGACTTGAAAGTGTTTATGGAGCACCATGTGTTTGCTGTTTGGGATTTTATGAGCCTGCTGAAAGCACTGCAGCGTGAACTTACTTGTGTAACGTTGCCGTGGGTGCCTAAAGGCAGCGCTGTTACACGCCGACTGATAAACGAGATTGTGCTGGAAGAGGAAACAGATGTAGACCAGGAGGGGCAGCCAGTTAGCCATTTCGAGCTTTACCTGCAGGCCATGAGCGAAGCAGGTGCCGATAAGTATAAAATTAGCGAGCTGCTAGAATATGTGCAGGAGGGCAAGAGTGTGGGTGCTGTCTTGGATCTGACGCAGGTGGACCAATCGGTGAAAGAATTTGTACACAACACTTTCCGCATTATAAATGAAGGTCAGGCACATGCCATTGCTGCTGCCTTTACTTTTGGCCGCGAAGACCTTATTCCTGATATGTTCCGCCACCTGATTGCTGATCTAAACGAACGTTTCCCTGGAAAGCTGGACACTTTTATCTATTACCTGGACCGCCATGTGCAGCTAGATGAGGAGGTGCATACGCCGCTTGCGCTGCAAATGGTGGACGAACTCTGTGGCGATGATGATGAGAAGTGGCAGGAGGCTCTAGATGCAGCAAAAGTTTGTATCGAGCAGCGCATTAAACTGTGGGATGGTATTCGTAGTCTGCTCCCTTCAGAAGCTTAGTTATTTGTGATTCTTCAATTATTGTTCGCTGTAGTCATTTCATATTTTGGAAAGTTCTCTGCTAGTGCTTTTAGTTTACCGAGGCTCTAGCCTTAGTGTAAAGATTAAGCTTAACTTACAAAGCATGAATCGTCTTTATAAGAGCGACAAGGAAACGAAAAACGGACAACTATCAACGAATAGCGAATCTCTGCCGTATCTTTTATCCTAAACCTATAATGATAAAACTATGGAAGAATTACATTCAGAAGCAGATAACATAGAATTCTTAGCACAAAGCATTCTTCATGCCTTCAAAGACATGGAAGTGCAGGAAGGGCAGGTGCTGCAGTATAGCCAGCTGTACCCATACCTGCAGGAGCATTATCCGAAGTATAAAGACGTACAGAAAGAGGCTGAGCATCACTTGTCTAAATCTGCACTTATCAATCCTGCACCAGATGGCCTTATGCTGACGCAAGTAGGGGCGAGAAGAATATATGAGGGGAAATAAGTAACATTTACCTAGAAGATAAGAGGCGGTAGACAAATAAAGTCTGCCGCCTCTTATCTTTTGTAGTAAGATGAGACTAGCAGTATTAAAAGCTTTCTTTTGCTTTAGCTAAATTATACTTTTCTACCGTATACTAATGTATAATGTCTCTATACAGAGGGAAGATATAACGGAAGAAAGGTGAAACATGGAGAAGTACTTTAAATATATACTTGTTATTTTACTAGGAGGAGCGATAGGATGCACATCGCTTTCTGAGGGGCTGGACGATAGTTTGGCAGAGCGCCCACTGGCAAATGAAAGAGTTAGATATGCTGGAAATCCCAATGCTAGCTTAAGAGAGCGAATGAATGAGCAGGCAAGCGAAATAAACCGCAAACGGAACATTGAGCAGTTCGACCAGAATAAACCTGCCATGACACCTCCCAGGCTCCGACCGCAGCGGCTGCCTTCTGCACCCATAGATTCTACCAGACATAATGTGCAGTGGCCAATTCTTTATAACATTGAGCCCATAAGAGTGGGGCCTGTGCAATAGGAGTAACAGGCAATAGTTGAAAGCAAAAGGCGTAGCTTTATACTTAGAGCCACGCCTTTTGCATATTATATCGGAGCATTGTCAATCTTTATCATCGGCGTCTACCACCTCTAAATCTCCTTCGCCCTGATGCAGTTCATCGGGCTCCAGGTTCACGGTCACTTCATTTTCGGGCGGAGTCATTTCAGATTCTCTGTCTGCACTTTTAGGTGCAGTTCTCCCGCTCAACTCCTGATCTTTGCCTTCCTTACCCAACTTGTCGGTGTTGTCTCTTTTCGTGTCTGAATTATCTCTGTTCTGCATGTCTAGGATGATTTATAGTTGATGTATTGTCTACTCGGTGTTTGTGTCACAACTTATACTTTTAGGTATCAAACATTGCTAAACTTTCGTCTTAACTTAACAGTTGCTGTTTCTTTTACGGGGCAAAAGCATAAAAGGGAGCGCTTTATTTCTGCTTTTTATCTGATAGCCTTGGCGGTGGCGGCGCATTACGGTAGCTATTTGTATATTTGCCTTTTTAAGACCTGACATGACAAAAACTCCAAAACGCTATACCATTACAGCGGCACTTCCTTACGCTAACGGGCCTGTACACATCGGGCACTTGGCTGGGGTTTACTTGCCTGCTGATATTTATGTGCGCTACCTGCGCTCTCAGAACCGCGATGTAAAATTTGTTTGTGGTTCTGACGAACACGGAGTGCCGATCACTATAAGAGCAAAGAAAGAGGGAATTACGCCTCAACAGGCCGTAGATAAATACCATGTGTTGATAAAGCAATCTTTCGAGGATTTCAATATCTCTTTTGATATCTATAGCCGCACGTCTTCAGATACACACCGTGAAATAGCCTCTGGCTTTTTTAAGAAGCTGTATGACGAAGGTAAGTTTGTAGAGCAGACCTCTGAGCAGTATTATGACGAGAAGGCACAGCAGTTTTTGGCCGACCGCTATATTGTTGGCACTTGCCCTAAATGTGGTAACGAGAATGCCTACGGCGACCAATGCGAGTCTTGCGGTACTTCTTTGAATGCCACTGACCTTATTAACCCAAAAAGCACCCTGAGTGGCGCAGTGCCTGTAATGCGCGAAACAAAACACTGGTACCTGCCTCTAAACGAGTATGAACCATGGCTGCGCGAATGGATTATTGATGGCCATAAGCAAGATTGGAAAACCAACGTGTACGGGCAGTGCAAAAGCTGGATTGACCAGGGCTTGCAGCCACGCGCCGTTACCCGCGACCTTGATTGGGGCGTACCTGTGCCTGTTGAGGGAGCAGAAGGCAAAGTATTGTATGTGTGGTTTGATGCGCCTATAGGTTACATATCGGCTACCAAAGACCTTACACCTGAGTGGGAAACTTACTGGAAAGATCCTGAGTCGAAGCTGGTGCACTTTATTGGCAAAGACAACATTGTGTTCCACTGCATAATTTTCCCGAGCATGCTGAAGGCGCACGGAGATTATGTATTGCCAGATAATGTGCCTGCTAACGAGTTCCTGAACCTGGAAGGCGACAAGATATCTACTTCCCGTAACTGGGCCGTGTGGCTGCACGAGTACCTGCAAGACTTTGAAGGTAAAGGCGACGTGCTGCGGTATGTGCTTTGTGCTAATGCTCCAGAGAACAAGGATAATGACTTTACATGGAAAGATTTCCAGGCCCGCAATAACAATGAGTTATTAGCTATACTCGGTAACTTCATTAACCGTGCGGTGGTGCTTACGCAGAAGTATTACGAAGGAGCTGTACCAACACGCGGTGAACTGACGGATTATGACAAAGAGGTGCTGGCTCAACTAGAGAAGTTTCCTGCTAGCATTGCCGATCTGATAGAGCGCTACCGTTTCCGCGATGCTTTAAGCGAGCTGATGAACCTGGCTAGGTTAGGCAACAAGTATCTAGCAGACACAGAGCCTTGGAAACTGATCAAGACGGATGCTGAGCGAGTGAAGACCATCATGAACATAGCACTGCAGATTTCGGCTAGCCTGAACATTCTGATGGAACCGTTCCTGCCGACAGCGGCTCAGAAACTATCTAACATGCTGAACAAGCCAATAGGTAAGTGGGCAGAGGCTGGAGCAGCCGACTTGCTATCTGATGGGCACGTAATAGGTACACCAGAACTGATGTTCGAAAAGATAGAAGATGCAGCAGTAGATGCGCAGGTACAGAAGCTATTGGATACTAAAAAAGCTAACGACGCAGCGAACGCTGTGGTAGAACCAGCCAAAGAAGATATTACTTTCGATGATTTCACAAAGATGGACATCCGCGTGGGGACCATATTGGAAGCAGAGAAAGTGGCTAAAACCAAAAAACTGCTGAAACTGAAAATTGATACAGGTATAGACCAGCGTACGGTGGTAAGCGGTATAGCTGAGTTCTTTAATCCAGAAGATATTATTGGACAGCAGGTGAGCATACTAGTAAACCTGGCGCCACGCGATATTCGAGGTATTACAAGCCAAGGTATGATTTTGATGGCTGAGGATGCCGATGGTTCGCTGGCCTTCGTACAGCCTGGTAAAAAGCTAAAGAATGGCAGTGTCGTTAGATAAACTCTTAACGCTTTTATTCCTATAACAGAAGAGCCGCAACAGCTAAAGTTGCGGCTCTTCTGTTATAGCTAATAGCTCCTTTGCGATCTGCAAAAGCAGGATAAGTATATCATCATGCAGCTTACCTCCTCAAATTTCTCTTTCAAAGGCCTCAACTCCAGAGGGAAAGTTTGGAGTTGAGTCAAATTAAACTACGTTGTTGTCAGCTCTGATGCCTCGGCTGTAATGTTAGTTTTCTGCTCCAGCCTTTCCCGCTCCATTAGCTGAATAACCAAGTATAAACCGACAGCCGTTACGACAGCCATTCCTCCCAAGACCCACCAAAGCGTATCAAAGCCATAGCCAGATACAATGCTGGTGCCTAAATAAGGTGCTACTACATGTGCTGCCGCATAAGAAATTGTGTAAAGACCCATATAGGCACCTCGGTTGCTTTCCACAGAACGCTCTACGGACATGGTAGCCATAAAAGGCATTGCTAAGATTTCTGCAACGCTTAGGAGCAGCATGGCTACAAAGAGCACGCTTGTGTGCTGGAAAAGGTTTAGGAGTACAAAGGAGAACCCTAAAATTAGCACGCCAGCTGGTATAAGAACTGCTTTTCTTGCTCTTTCTCCCAACAGGTATACTACAATCATTTCTAGTAGGAAAACCGTAAGGCCGTTTAGTCCTAGCAGCAAACCAATATTACCTTCTGATAAAGTATAAACCTGACGGTAGTACAACGGTAGGGTAGAAATGAACTGAAAGAAAATAATAGCGAACGCACAACACAGCAGCGCGAAGAGCAGATACAGCTTATCGGAATAAGGGGAACGTATGGCGGCAACAATTGCTTTGTCAGTTGATTGATAACGTTGCGGACGGTGCCCTTGCTGGTTTCTGAAGTAAAAATAGAAGAAAATACCTGCTGCTATACAAGTAGCTCCATCCGCAATAAAGAGCCAATGATAGGAGACAGCTGCTAGCAAACCACCCAACGCAGGACCAATAGAAAAACCAAGGTTTAGGGCCATGCGGTTAAGGGAGAAAGCACGTGTTACGTTATCAGGCTTGGCATAATAGGCAATAGAGGCAGAGTTAGCAGGGCGAAGGCAGTCGTTTACCAAACTAAGTATAAAGACACCAGCCGCCAGATATTCGAACTGCCGTGCGTGTAGCAACAGAAAATATAAGCTGCCACCTAAGGTCAGGCTGAAGAACTGCACTTTGAAATGGCCTACTCTATCCGTGAGCCAACCGCCTAAAAAGGAGCCGCAAACAGAGCCTAAGCCATAAATGCTTAATATAAGTCCTGCTTCTTTTAAAGTATAACCCAACATTTCGGTAAGGTACACGCCCAGGAAAGGCGTTACCATGGCGCCGCTTCTGTTAATGAACATCACCAGCGACATCATCCAGGCAGGCTTTGATAAGCCACCAAAGGCGTTGCGGTAAAGGAGAAGTACACGTTTCATAGTTTTAGAGTAGGTAGTGCTGCGCCAAATAACAACTAGAAATCAAGATTTAGAACAACGCTTAAAAAGCCAATTCATTTAATTCTTAAACTTACTCTGATTGTAAGAATGCAGTTGTAGGTGCAGTAGCTAGTACATTGTGCAGCGGAAGAGTTGTAGTAATGTCTGTAGTGATAGGTTTACTTTTCTACTTCTACAAACGCTGTAGGCCTGATAGGGAAGAGGTTATCAACAAACTTCATAAGCCGCAGGCGCGTGTTCTTTACTCGTTTTCTGATAGGAAGGCTGGAGAAGTCGAAAGCAGCCAGTCGGGTGATATCCTGCTCTAGTGTATATTGCTTAAGTACCGTCTCTAGAAAAAAGTTGGAGATGGTTTCATTCCATTCTTCTTTTGTCGCCCAATAATGGCCGACCCAGTTGCTGGCTGGCTGAATGGTGTAAAAGTAGCCTAGTGCGATAGAAACTGCATATTGCTCTAGCATAAAACTGGTTACACCACCTTTCAGCATCTCATCGCACACCTGTAGTGCCAGTTGTATTGCCTCCAGGTTATGCTGTGCAGGAATAGCAATAACGCCAGAGTTCCACATGGTGTGTGCCTCTGTAATGTGTATGCCTGCAAAGCTTTTGCCCTTAACCTTTTGCCACATGCTTTTTACACGTTTACTTTTCTGCTCGTGCAGCTTGCCCTCTTCTTCATGCATTAGGGCGATGCTCTGAGAAAGGAGCTGTGCAAAACTTAGCTCCTTGCGGTAAAGAAAGGTATCAGAGTCGAGGTAAACTACAGGCCGCTTACCATTTGCCTGAATAAAGTGCTCCAGCGCCTTTATCTTGATTCTGTATAGGTAATTATACTCGCCTTTCCAATCCTCTAGCAGGTCTTTGGTTAGCGGTATGATATTCACTAGGCCGCCAAGGTAAGTGTAAAACTCAGCGTGATCTGTGTATATGTTGATGGAAGTGATGTGCTCCCGCTGCTTTAAAAAAGACAGAATACAGAAATTCGCCTGGTAATGGTTCTTGATGTTTGGCCCGAATGTCAGGAAAAGTAAATCCATGTCTTTGATGGCAGCTTAATTATTCCTGCCTTGCTCAGGCAGAAGAACTTCGAAAGTAAGGGATTATTTCGTATTAAACTGGTTCATGGTACGTTCCAGCCCAATGGTACCAAAGGAAATAACAGCATCAGCAGACTTCTCTATCAGTGTTTGTAACTCAGCTTTTTCATCGTCAGAGAAAGTACTCAGCACATAATCTACTTGCTTTCCCTTGCTAAAATCGTCCCCTACACCAAATCGTAGGCGTGGGTAATTGTTATGCCCCAGTGTCTGCTCAATGTGCTTTAAACCATTGTGGCCGCCCGCGCTGCCTTTCATCCGTATGCGCAGCTTTCCGAAAGGTATGGCAATATCATCTGTAATTATCAGCATTTGCTCTGGTGATAGCTTCAGGCTGTTCAGGTAGTGCCCAACCGCTTTTCCGCTCAGGTTCATGTAAGTGGTTGGCTTTACCAGTACAAACGTTCTGCCTTTCGATTTAATCTCGGTTACGAAAGCATGGCGGCTTACATCAAACTTTCCATCAAACTTCTGTGCCAGGTAGTCTAGCACCATAAAGCCAATATTATGGCGCGTTTCAGCATATTCAGGGCCGATGTTGCCGAGGCCCACAATCAGGTATTTCATGGTTGTATCTTCGGGGTTGGCAGGCTGGTTTTTTGCCAAGCCAAACCAACGTTTTATAGTTTGCAGCATTTTTTTAGACGTAAGACAAAAGGCGTTAAATTCTAGACTTCTTTCTAAACTATAAAGTTGCTGTAGTTCTGTAACAACAAAGCAGCCTTATGTCCTTAGTCATGCTACTTGCGTCTGTAAAGAAAATAAAAAAATCCTGCCCCGCTTGTAGCAGGACAGGATTTTAAAGCTTTTAAAGCTGGAAAGATTACTTCTTACCGCCGCGAGCTTCTTCCATCTGTGCACTCTTAAGAGCACGTGGAATAGTAACTGTCGCTACTGGAGCAAGTGGGTTCGTCAAGATTTCGTAGTCACCCTGCTTAATCTTGCTTACTTTGATTGATTTTCCAAGTTCCAGGTCAGAGATATCAACCTCAATTGCATCTGGAAGGTTAGCTGGAAGTGCTTTGATTTTTAGTTTACGTAGCTTAGTAACAAGCTTACCACCAAGAATTACACCTGGAGAGTTACCTACGAATTTCACAGGAACTTCGATTTTTACTGGCTTGTCTTCCTGTAATAAAAGGAAATCTACGTGCAGTAGCATTTCGTTCACTGGGTGGAACTGTACATCCTGCATAACGGCTCTATAATGTGTGCCTTCTATATTCAGATCTACTTCGTATACTTCTGGAGAATAAACTAAGTCTCTGAACAGGATAGCTGGTGCATAGAAGTGAACTTGCTCAGCGCCGCCATAAAGTACTCCTGGTACAAAAGACTCATTGCGCAGTTCTTTTGACTGCTGCTTACCGAGATTTGCTCTTTTAAACCCTATAATCTCTAAAGTTTTCATAAAATGAAATTGTTAAATGTTTTGAGGACGCAAAGGTAAGGATTTTTTGTTATTGTTGATTGCTAGTTTGTCAATTGTTTTTTATGAAACTGTGAAAAAACAGCTGACAATCAATTAACAACAGTTAGATAAACAGAGAGCTGATAGACTCATGCGTTACGACACTATTAATAGCCCTGGCAAAAAGATTGGAGAAAGAAAGTACCTTTATCTTAGCGCTCTCTTGCTTCAGTGGAATCGTATCTGATACAATAAGCTCTTCGAGTGCAGAATTTTCTATGCGCTCGTAAGCAGGACCAGACAAAATAGGGTGTGTAGCGATGGCTCGTACCGTTTTGGCGCCTTTGTCTTTCAGCAACCCAGCAGCCTTTGTAATGGTGCCTGCTGTGTCTACCATGTCATCTACTAGCACTACGTCCATGCCTTCTACATCTCCGATCACCTGCATAGAGGCAATCTCGTTAGCGCGTTTGCGGTGTTTGTCGCAAACTACCATTTCGGCACCAAAGTTTTGGGCAAAGGCTCTTGTTCTTACCACACCGCCCACGTCTGGGGAGGCGAAGATCAGGTCGTTGCCCAGGTTAAGGCTGCGCAGGTATGGCACAAATATGGCAGATCCGTTTAAGTGGTCTACAGGTATGTCAAAAAAGCCCTGAATCTGGCCTGCATGTAAGTCGCAGGTCATCAGGCGGTCGGCACCAACAGACTGTATGGCATTAGCCACTACTTTTGCGCCTATAGATACACGGGGCTTGTCTTTTCTGTCTTGGCGGGCATAGCCATAGTAGGGCATTACTACAATTACTTTGTGAGCCGATGCACGCTTGGCTGCATCTATCATCAGCATTAACTCCATCAGGTTGTCGGCTGGCGGAAAGGTAGATTGTACCAGAAATACCTCAGCTCCACGAATAGACTCATTGAAGTGTACGCCTATCTCACTGTCGCTAAAATGAGATATAGTTAAATCGCCTAGCGGCTGACCATAATCGGATGCAATTTTTTCGGCTAAGTAAGTAGATGCGGAACCAGAAAATATTTTAACCAGGGGCTGTGGCATAAGTTGCTAAATGCTAAATATTGAGGGTTTAGGTTTAGAATACTATGCCTGCAAAGCTACCAAAAATACTTATAGGAAGCTATGCAAGGGGCTTGATTTAAAATAGGTTATCTAAAAGCCTTAAAAGCAAAAAGAGAGCAATTCACAAACGTGCATTGCTCTCTTTTTAAGTTGTCCGACCAGGTTTCGAACCTGGACTCTTCTGAACCAAAATCAGACGTGTTGCCAGTTACACCATCGGACAGTTTACCTCCCAACTAAGGGTGGAAGCCCCGTCGTTGTTTGGTGATGCAAAGATAGGAAGAGGTTTTTAAACCGCAAACTATTTTTTAGAAATTTCTCTAAAAATTTAATCTAGAATCTGCTGTAGGGCCGTGTCAAAGTACTTTTTAGCTACTTTAACAGTATCAAATAATAGTTTATCGATATAACAACTGTGGCTATGATTTTCGCCTAAAATAGTGAATTTCATATCTTTATTTTGAAGTGCTAACCAAAAATTGACTCGTTTTTATGGTACTAAAGGAGCTACTTCATAGCTTTCGCTCTAGCCAAACAAAAAAATATCTTTTTCTGATTTTTTTATTCTTTCTACATCTAAACCAATTTCATTCGGCATAGCAAAATCGGATAATTTGATATAAACACCACCACCAGCTACTTTGTATTTTTAAACAGTTAGCTTGCTTCTCCCTCTTTGTCGGCTGCTTATTTTTTTAGGTTCTTACTTAAGTTGATGCTTGAAGAAAGGGAAGAACTTTATTTTGTAGTAAGTATGCAGGTGTACAGAGGAAGCAATTCCATTATTCGCCTACCAAGTAAATCTGCTTGCCTGCTTTTTGAAAAGCTTAAGTTATCTTAATTTCTGTCGTAACCATGGTACTAACGATACCTGTGGTTGGAGCTGAGATACCGAGCCATCGTCAACAGTGGCACAGTACAGGCGAAAAGGATGTGCCTACATGGAATTTTTACAGATAAAACTGCTGAATATGTGTCACCTAAGATAGGGAAATGCGTAAAGAAATCCTGCTTACTCTTTTTTCTCTTTTCGCTTATGATGATTACCGACTCAGAAATTGTAACAACCACTTGCGGTCGCCAATTAGATTTAAGTACGACTGAACTGGTGATTGAACGCTCTAATAGTCTTTTTAGCTATAACATACATAAGCTGAAATCGGGAGAATATGTTATAGCGGAAAAGTTTTATGCAAACCCCTTCAACAACAGGTATATTTTGCTGAACGATGATCAGATAGAGATGCTGAGGAACCTGTAGGCTCTAATTTGTAAATCAGCATATCCGTTACGTGTGTTGAATACTGTTTTAGCTCTTTAGCTCGAACTGGCTTATTTTCACTTTAAACACAAATTCGCCATCCACTTCAACCTGAGTACCATCGCTGTGGTAAAACTCAGCGAATACAGAGTCTTTGTCTATTATTTCTAAAACAGAACCTTGCTGACCGAGACAGAGGCCTGAAGCAATATTCTCTGTTAATTCTATTCTTTTGTACAGTATAGAAGTGGTTCAGGTACATGTCCTGTAGCCTAGATCTTGTACGCCTGCCTAGCCAACAGTTTCCAAGTGTTGTTCTGCTTCTGCCACACTAGCATCACACCAAGTTTTACAGTACCAGGATTGCCGCTATCATTTGTTTTAGCGTCTAGCTGGTGGCGCACAATGGCCGTGTTGCCTACTACTTTTATAGTTTGGTTTGTTAAATCTAGTGTCACAAAATCCGATTTGCCACTAACAATAGACTCTACAAAGGCACTTTTGTCTTCTATTTTACCGCTGGAGTGTCCATAGGTTAAATCATTGGCGGCTATACTTTGCAACTGAGCCCTATCTGCCTCTACCATGGCTACTCTTAATTTTTCTACTGCATCTGCCACAGCTTTTTCTTCTTTGCTCTGAGCATTGGCGACGATACTTATAAAAAGGCAAAGTATTAGCAGGTATAAGTTCTTCTTCATGAGGAAACGGATTTGTTCTAAATGTTAAGATAGAAAACATCTGCTGTCCAGACAAGAGGTAATATAATTAACTAAAAAAGGGTCGCAACTAGCACGTGTTAGTTGCGACCCTTTTTTAATTAAGGAAAAGTAAATTTACTCTTCTTCAGGTCTGGCAGTTGATCTGCGTTTGGAATCACCTGTGTTTTCTGTTTCACGGTTCATCTCATCAATGTCTACTGTCTGAGAATAGTCATCGAGCAGGTGCTTTGTAAAATAATCGCCCATCATCCAGAAGAAGTACTCCGTCATAGGGCCAAAGCCGTGGCGCTGGCCAGGCATCAGCATAAAATCGAAGCGCTTGTTGGCTTTAATTAGAGCGTTGGCCATACGGATGGTGTTGGCAGGATGCACATTATTGTCCACGTCACCAGTCACTAACAATAAATGGCCTTTCAGGTTTTTCGCCAGGTCAGGGTTCTTATCTATCGCATACTGGAAAGTAGTGTCACCTTTAGGTGAGATCACTTCTTTCACCCCGTGGTGCTTTTCGCTCCACCAGCGGTTGTAGATGTTGTTTTCGTGGTTACCTGCTCCCGAAACAGCTACTTTGAAGAAATCTGGGTAAACAAGCATAGCCGCCGTAGACATAAACCCACCACCAGAATGGCCTGTTATACCTACTTTGTTTATGTTGATGTACTTGTGGCGGTCGGCCAGTTGCTCAATAGCTGCTTTCTTGTCGGCCAGGCCATAGTCGCGGAGGTTACCGTAACCATAGGTGTGGTACCACTTAGAGCGGGCAGGGTGGCCACCTCTGTTGCCTACTGTTACTACCACAAACCCTAATTGCGCCAAGCGGTCAATACGGTCCATGCTGCGGCCAAAAGACTTATTTACAGACTCTGTTTGCGGACCAGGATATACATAAGTAATAACAGGGTAAGTTTTGGTAGAATCAAAATCGAAGGGCTTGTACATAACGCCATAAATATCGGTTATGCCATCATCGGCCTTTACCTGAAACGGCTCTGGGAATTTATAGCCAGTTGTCATCAGGCGAGTAAGGTCGGCTGTTTCAAGGTCCATCAGCTTACGGCCTCTTACGTCGTATAGGCTCGATACAGGCACTGTGTTTACCCTGGAGGCAGTGTTTACAAAGTACCTGTTGCCATCGTTCAGGCTCACATTATTGTCGAAGTTGCCTTTGTTTAGGAGTGTAAGGCCGCTACCATCGAAATTGATTTTGTACAGGTGCATCAGGTACGGGTCTTCACCTTTTTCACGGCCGTTGGCAGTGAAGTAAAGTACACGGTTCTTTTCGTCTATACCTTCTATACTCTCACAGTGGAAAGCTCCTGATGTAATTTGGTTTTTTAAGTTACCAGCGTTGTCGTACAGGTAAAAATGGCCCCAGCCATCACGCTCTGACCAATGGATAAGTTCACGACCGCTGTTTACCAAGCCCAGGCGCTGTACCTCTACATAGGTGTTGAAGCGTTCGTTTATAAGTGGTATTACTTTGTCTGTAGCCACTTCGTACATACAAACGTCTATTTTTTTCAGGTCGCGGCTGGTGCGGGTAAAGTAAAATTTGTCCTTGTCGCCTAACCAGGTATTGGTTCTTTCTGCATCGTCGCGGCTACTCTGCAGCACTGGTGCCGACCACAGCGATAGCTCCTGATCTTTGAAAGCGTATGTTTTAATTTTCTTCTGAGTCTGAGTGCTTAGGTCGAATAAGAGCAGTTCTCTTACTGGTGCTTCTTTTTCACCTGGCATTTGGTACTTGTACGTTTCCAGTTCTGGACGGCCATTTGCGGTGTTATGCACTACCCACAGGTCTTTTACTTTACGCTCGTCTGTTCTAATCAAGGAGAAGCCTTTAGAGTCTGGCGACCACATGATATAAGCAGGCTTTCTGTTCTTCTTGTTTTTCTCGCGCTCCACGTTTGTTTCACCTCTGGAGTCTCCGTAGCTATAGTATTCTACTCCGTCGGTAGTAAGCTGATGTTCTACGATTGTAGAGTCCTTCTCGTTCTTAAGAGCCTTTTCATAGTTGGTTCTGTCCATCCAGTACAGGTTAAACTCCTTGGCAAACACCACAACCGATTTGTCTGGCGACATAGAGGCCCATCTTGGCTTCTGCTTCGGCTTTTCGTAGTCCTTTAGCTCTGTTAGCTGGTTTGTTTGCAAATTATAGCGAAAGAAGAACGTCTTTTTCTGCAGAGAGTCAGGAGACTTCTTGTTGATTCTGTCTTTCTTCACTTCATCAATGCTGCTTTTTATTTCGAAAAGCACATGTTTTTCATCATCCGAAAACTTAAAGTTTTGGATAGGCAGGTGTTGCGCATCAAAAGGATCTTGCACAATGGTCGTGATGGCAGCGGCCACTTTTGCGTTGTCAAATATCTGACGTTTAGATTTTGAGACGGGATCAACTAAATACCAGTTTTTGCCATTGCTCGTCTCATATTCGTACCAAAACCGATCGCTTTGCTTTAGCCAGTGCGGATCTAAGTTGGTAGTGAAAATAAGTTTTTCCAGTTTCTTCGGAGAGAAGCGGGAGGCTAACTGGTAGTTTCCTTTGGTGGGTGCGTTCGTTTGAGCCTGTACCCCAACGCATACGAGTAGCAGGTAAAAAAAGAGTAATGTCTTCTTCATAAAAAAGATTGGGAGTTGATGTTTCGACTGTGAATATAGGGTGACGGTTTTGTAAATAAAAGCAACCCATCAGATAATGAGCATAGAACAGTTCTAAGTATATGTACAGGCACCGCTTTATAAGGCTCATGCAGAACCTGAATCAGCGTTTCTGTTGCTTTGCCCTTTGTTATATGTGAAGATAGGTAAGTTGTAAGGATTGTTTATTAATGATGCAGTTGCTGTAAGCCTGATAATGTAGCTGAGTTTAAGCTTTTCCTTCATTAAGCAAAACCTTGTCTGTAAACAGCAAGGGCAGGCAAGAGGGGAGCAAAGAGGTGTTTAGAAGCGATAGACTAGCTTTAAGCCAACCCTTATTTTATTTGGCAGTGAGGAGGTTAAAACTTTTTAATGTGTTATATGGATTTAAGAGATTTATGCACTAATTTCGCAGGCTAAAATAACTCCGTTACATAAGTAATTTAACATAACAAAGTCAAATGGCGAATATTGGCAGAATTACCCAGGTTATCGGTCCAGTTGTGGACGTTAGCTTTACGGGTGAAGGCTCAAAATTACCAAATATTTTGGATGCCCTGGTAGTGACAAAAGGCGACGGAACAAGAGTGGTTCTGGAATGTCAGACGCACCTTGGCGAAGACCGTGTGCGTACCATTGCTATGGACGCTACCGAAGGTCTGACCCGCGGAGCTGAAGTTATAGACATGGAAGCACCTATTTCTGTACCAACAGGCGAAGGAATTAAAGGTCGTCTCTTCAACGTAATTGGTGAGGCAATTGACGGTATTCCGCAGCCAGTGAGCACAGGAAATCTGCCAATTCACCGTCCAGCTCCTCGTTTTGAGGATCTTTCTACTGCATCAGAAGTACTTTATACTGGTATTAAAGTAATCGACTTGATCGAGCCTTATGCAAAAGGTGGTAAAATTGGTTTGTTCGGTGGTGCTGGTGTGGGTAAAACTGTATTGATCCAGGAGCTAATCAACAACATCGCGAAAGCTTATGCAGGTCTTTCTGTATTTGCTGGTGTTGGTGAGCGTACACGTGAAGGAAATGACTTGCTTCGTGAAATGATCGAGGCTGGTATCGTTCGTTACGGTGATGCGTTCATGGAGTCTCTGGAGCACGGCGGATGGGATCTATCTAAAGTAGATCAGGAAGCCCTTAAAGATTCTAAAGCAACCTTCGTGTTCGGTCAGATGAACGAGCCGCCAGGGGCACGTGCCCGTGTTGCCTTGTCTGGTCTTACACTTGCAGAATATTACCGTGATGGTGATGGTTCAGGCCAAGGCCGCGATATCCTTTTCTTCGTTGACAACATCTTCCGCTTTACGCAGGCAGGTTCTGAGGTATCAGCCCTTCTTGGTCGTATGCCATCTGCGGTAGGTTACCAGCCAACACTGGCAACAGAAATGGGTGCCATGCAGGAGCGTATTACGTCTACAAAGCGTGGTTCCATTACATCGGTACAGGCCGTTTACGTACCTGCCGACGACTTAACTGACCCTGCGCCAGCGACAACGTTCGCCCACTTGGACGCAACTACAGTACTTTCTCGTAAAATCTCCGAGCTAGGTATCTACCCAGCGGTAGACCCTCTGGATTCTACTTCAAGAATCCTGACGCCTGAGATTGTAGGAGAGGAGCATTACCGTACAGCTCAGCGTGTAAAAGAAATTCTGCAGCGCTACAAAGAACTTCAGGATATCATCGCGATTTTGGGTATGGACGAACTTTCTGAGGAAGACCGTCAGGTTGTTCACAGAGCGCGTCGTGTACAGCGTTTCTTGTCTCAGCCGTTCCACGTAGCTGAGCAGTTTACAGGCCTTAAAGGTGTGTTGGTTGATATCAAAGACACCATTAGAGGTTTCAATGAAATAATGGACGGTAAGTATGACCACCTGCCTGAGTCTGCCTTCAACTTGGTTGGTACCATTGAAGATGCAGTAGCTAAGGGTGAGAAAATGCTTGCTGAAACAAGATAGTTTAATCAGTTCCGAGTTCTGAGTCACGAGTTCTGAGTTGTTCATCAACCTTTACTCATGACTCAGAACTCGTGACTCAGAACTCATAAAAATGTATTTAGAAATAATCACACCAGATAAAAAGGTTTTTGCCGGTGAGGTGGATGCGGCTCAGTTTCCTGGAACAAATGGTTCTTTTGAGGTGCTGAACTCACACGCGCCTCTCATCAGTACACTTGATAAAGGCAGTATCCGTATCACAACCAAAAGCGGTTCAGAGTTATACACTGTGGATGGTGGTGTGGTAGAAGTACTCAACAACAAGATCATTGTATTGGCTGAGTCTGTTACTGAATAGTATTTAATATTAGTGAACGATAGTGAAAGCGCCTCCTGACAATCAGGAGGCGCTTTTTGTTTTAAAGGCTACACAGAATTAGGCTTTTATATTTTCTGCTTATATTTAAGAAATCTTATCACACTACATCATTATGTCTCGCATACAACCTAAAACAACTCCAATATATCAAACATCCGTTTTCACGTTTCAGGACCTGAACGAACTGGAGCAGTATTTTGAGGAACCAGGGAAACAGTACATGTACACCCGTTACGGAAATCCTAATTCAGACGAGTTGGCAGAAGGGATAAACAAATTGGAAGGTGGAGCAGGAGCAGTGGTAACCTCTTCGGGTATGTCGGCAATACTAGCAGCTGTTTTTAGCTACTGCCAGGCAGGAGATCATTTGCTGTGTGCGGAAGAGATTTATGGCGGCTCTAGTACGTTGCTATCGCAGGAGTTAGAGCGGTTAGGTATAACCGTAACCTATGTGCCAAATGAAGAGCTGTACGAGATAAGTAATTATGTACAGCCAAACACAAAACTGTTGTTAACCGAGACCATGAGTAACCCGCTGCTGCAGGTAATGGATGTGGATAAACTGGTACAGGAGACTAAAAGAGCGGGCATAAAGTTAGTGATAGATAACACCTTCGCAACGCCTATACTTACCAAACCGCTTGCACTAGGTGCCGACATGGTGATTCATAGCGTAACCAAATACCTTTCTGGCCACAGCGATGTAACAGCAGGTGTGGTAGTGGCAAAAGATGTAGAAGACTATAACAGGGCAAAAAAAGTCATGATGGTTTTCGGACTGAATCTGAGTCCCTTCGAAAGCTGGCTTGCCGCTCGAGGATTGAAAACACTTCGCCTGCGTATGCGGCAGCATAGCAGTAATGCGCTTGCTATCGCTAAATTTCTGCAGCAGCACCCCAAAGTGAAGCAGGTATGGTATCCAGGGTTAGAAAGCCATGCACAGCAGGAGGTAGCCGCAAAGCAAGGTAATGGTTTATTCGGAGGAATGTTATCGTTTCAGATAAGCGATGAGTTGGAAGACGTAAACAAGTTTATGCAGGAACTGCAACAGATTCCGTTTGCTCCATCGCTTGCTGGTGTTAGCACTTCCATATCTCACCCACTGAGTACTTCGCATCGTGCGCTTACACCCGAAAAACAGCAAAAGTTGGGTATAACCTTGGGGGTAATTCGTTTGTCGGTAGGCATAGAAGAGCCCGAAGAATTGATCTCTGACTTAAAGCAGGCGCTAGAAAAGATATAGTTGAAGGAGAGGCTTGGTAGCTTATAGGCTGCCAAGCCTCCGCTCAATAGTTTTTACTACTTTCTCCAGTTCCTCTTCTGTTAAGTTGCTGCTGCTAGGCAGGCACAGGCCTCGTTCAAAAAGTTGGCCACTGAGGTTATCGCCGTAGTAAGGTGTGCTCTGGTAAAGCGGCTGAAGATGCATTGGCTTCCAAAGTGGGCGTGCATCAATGTTCTGTTCCTCTAAGGCAAGCCGTAACTGCCCTGGTGTAATACCAAGTTCAGGATTGATGAGTACAGTTGTAAGCCAGCGGTTAGAGAACACATTTTTGGGTTCTGGTAAAAACTCCAACCCTTTCTCGCGGAGGCGCTCTTTATAGAAATTATAAACCTCCCGACGCTCTTTTACTCTTCTCTCTAGAACTTCTATCTGACCACGCCCTATACCTGCACTGATATTACTGAGGAGGTAGTTGTAGCCCATGTGGGAGTGCTGATAATGCGGTGCAGCATCCTTGGCCTGGCCTGCCAGGAAGCGTGTATGATCAGCAAGTTTCTTATCGTTTGTTACAAGTGCGCCGCCACCAGACGTGGTAATAATCTTGTTTCCGTTAAATGAAAAGATTCCTGCCTGACCTAAGGTGCCTACTTGATGACCAAAGTATCGGGAACCTAATGCTTCAGCTGCGTCCTCCACTACAGGAATATTATACTCTTCGGCAATGGCCATTATTTCTTTTACTTTGGCAGGCATGCCATACAGGTGCACCAGCAAAATACAGGACAGCTTTTTGCCCAGGCGCAGGCGCTCTTCAATAGCCTGGCGCAAGGTCTGTGGGCACATGTTCCACGTTTCGGCCTCGCTTTCTACAAGAACAGGTGTAGCGCCTAGGTATAAAATAGGATTAGCACTAGCCACAAATGTAAATGTGCTACAAAGTACTTCGTCGCCTGCCTGTACACCAACCGCCTGTAGGGCCAGGTGAATGGCGGCAGTTCCAGAATTAAGCGCAACGGCATGCTGTGCGTTCGTATGCTGGCAGATGTCGTGTTCAAACCCAGGTATGTTAGGACCTACAGTCGTTACCCAGTTATCTTCCAGGGCCTTATCTACATAGTTCTTTTCATGCCCGCCCATGTGCGGTACCGATAGAAAAATACGTCCTGGCTTATAGATCATGTTTTTACAACTTTTGCGGGTACGCCTACTGCTGTACAGCCTGCAGGCATAGGTTTAGTTACTACGGCACCAGCCCCAATTTGGGTGTTGGCACCAACGTTAATGCCTTGTAAAATGGCTGCATTAGTGCCAACATACACGCCTGTTTCCAATACAACGGCTCCAGAAATATTTACACCAGGCATAACAGACACAAAGTCTTTTAGAATAGCATCATGGCCGATGGTGCAGTTCAGGTTTACGAAAACATGCTTGCCAATGCTGATGTTGGTGGTTAAAATAGTGCCTTGTGCTAACACAACACCAGTTCCTAACTGAATATGCTGATACGGCTTAACCTGTACCTGCGGATGCACCAGCGTAGGAAAACTAATTTTGACATTCAGCTCCAACTGAGTAACGATAGCTCTTTTTATCTGAGGATTCCCGATTGCGATTACCACCTGTAGTTCGTAGTCCGTGGAAGCCAGCGCTGTAATGGTGCCGAGATAAGGAAAGCAGTTTATCGCTGTGCCAGCCAAAGAAGTATCGTCATCATAAAAGCCCAGAATGTTCCACTGTGCTGGCTGTGCTTCGTTTAGCTGATGTAGCATGACAAGCATTTCCCGCCCTAAACCACCTGCACCTACTATGGCAATATCTTTCATGTTAAGAACTCAGGCTTTCAAACTTGGGGGCAGTGGTATAACCTGCTGTGTTCACGTCAGCGCCAACTAATACCTTTTGCATTGTTTTGGCTAGTATGAGTACATCAGTTTTAAAAGAAAAGTGTTCAACATACCAGACATCATACCCAAACTTATTTTCCCAGCTAATAGCATTACGGCCGTTTACCTGTGCCCACCCCGTTATACCTGGCTTTACCTCATGGCGACGCGCCTGCTGAGGTGTGTAAAGCGGAAGGTACTCCATCAGTAGCGGACGAGGTCCAACCAGGCTCATATCGCCACACAGTACATTAAATAGCTGCGGAATTTCATCCAAAGATGTTTTGCGAACAAACGTGCCAATTAGGGTAAGGCGGTGGCTATCGGGGAGTAAAAAACCATGGGCATCGCGGGCATCGGTCATAGTTTTGAACTTATAGATATAGAAAGGCTTGCCCTGCAGGCCAGGACGCTGCTGCTTGAACAGAATAGCGCCTCTGTTTGCAAAAGCCAGAAGTACGGCAACAGCGAGCAACATGGGTAAGCTTATAAGCAGTATACCCAGCGCCAACACTACATCTATTAATCGTTTGCCGTATTTCTGATACATAACCTGGTAAAGGTGGTACGAATTTACATTTTTATTCTTTTTGAAACACAAACGACCTTGCTTAGATTCAAAACAATGCGTTACAGCATGCTGTTAACGTTTCTAAATCAGCATCTCTAAAGCGTAAAGCATTAGCTTCTTTATCAAAAGTATGTCTTTTTACGTCTTGATACTGGTATCTTCTTACGTAATTTGCGATTTAAATTATAAACTATGCTCGACTTCCCAAACGCGAAGCTTAATATCGGCTTATCAATCACGGCTAAAAGACCAGATGGCTTCCATGACCTACAATCTTGTTTTTACCCCGTGAAATGGTGCGATGCGTTGGAAATACTGCCTGCTACTGAAGAGAAGTTTACTACTTCTGGCTTGCCTGTGCCTGGAGATCCTGATGTCAACCTATGCCTGAAGGCTTATAGACTACTGAAAAAAGAGCATGATTTACCGCCTGTACACATGCACCTGCACAAGGTTATTCCTATGGGGGCTGGTTTGGGAGGCGGTTCTTCTGATGCTGCCTTTGTCTTGCGGATGCTGAACCAGCAATTCGAACTAAACCTGAGCGTTGACGAACTTCAGAACTATGCCCGCCAGTTAGGCAGCGACTGTGCTTTTTTTATAGAAAACAAACCTGTGATAGCTGTTGAAAAGGGAGATGTTTTTCAGCCTTTCGAGCTCGATTTAAGTGGCTACAGTTGTGTGGTTGTTTACCCAGGTATACACATTACAACTGCCGAGGCTTATGGAAACGTGTTGCCTAAAGAGCCAAGTTGCGGTATAGGCCTGCTGCTAAAGCAGGATGTAAGGGTTTGGCCTGATATCTTAAAGAATGACTTCGAAGAGGCTCTTTTTCCAAAATATCCAGAGTTGCCGCAGCTAAAGGAGAAGCTCTACAAGGCAGGTGCTGTGTATGCCGCCATGACGGGCTCTGGTTCCGCTATTTATGGTTTGTTCAAAGGGGAAGTTCCAGCAGATTTAGTCTTTCCCGATCATTACCTCCTCTGGAAAGGATTGCTTTAGTTTATGTTGCCTTTTAGAATAAGAATCCAGGATAGGGTAGATAAACACACTTAGCAGGATTACGCCAGCTCCATAGTAAAAGTCTATCGTCATCTGCTTGTTTTCGTTAAAGATGATCCATGCTAGAATGATGCCATAAACGGGCTCCAGGTTTACGGTCAGGTTCATGGTGTAGGCCGAGATCTTCTGCATGATGCGCACAGAAGCCGTATAGGCATACACGGTGCAGGCCAGCGCCAATATCAGCAGGTACACGGCATCCATCGTGCTCATGGTTAAATCTACCCCCTCCACGCCTGTAAATAGCGTCACGTAAAGCGGGAAGAACAAAGCAGTGCAGAGGCAGGCACCAGACATTTCATAAAAAGTGATGGTGGTGGAAGGGTGTTGCTTCGCCAGCTTTGCGTTGATGATGGTAAAAATTGAGCCCAGAAAGGCAGCGCCTATTGCCATAGCTATACCTATTCTGCTGTCAAACTGTGTTTCGGAACGGAAAATGATGTAAAGGCCCAGCAGGATGAGCAGAGCCAAAAATATCTCGTGAGGCTTTATTTTTTTCTTTGTGAAAAGAGGTTCTAGCAGTGCTGTCCAGAGGCTGCAGGTAGCCATACCCACCAAACAGATAGACACAGAAGCCACACGAGCAGAGGCAAAAAACAGGATCCAGTGTGCTGCAATCAAGAAACCTACGCCTACCATTTTAAGCACCTTGCCACGGCCCAGCCAGAAAGGCGTTCCACGCTTGTACATAATGCCAGCAAGTGCTAACGCTGTAATTAAGGTTCTGAGGAAAACCAGCTCCACTTCTGGTATCGTAATCAGCTTGCCTAGTATGGCTGTAAAGCCCCACAAGAAAATGATAAAGTGGAGCTCCAGGTAATCCTTCAGTCGTGGCATTAGCGCGGTATGTAGCGGTAAAGTATAAACCCGATGCCTGTGAAAATGGTCGTCGGAATCCAGGCAGCAATCATGGGGTCCAGATCGCCTACCTGAGCCAGGCTTCGGCTCGTAATTACAAAGATGATGAACACGAAAGCGAGGAAGAACCCAAGGGCAATTTGAAAACCCACACCGCCTCTGGCTTTACGGGCACTCACAATCACTCCAATTACAGTCAGGATAATAATAGCAAAAGGATAGCTAAAACGCTCATACTTCTCTACCAGGTAAGTCTCTAAATCGTCTGCACCACGGCTGCGTTTTTGCTCTATAAAGCGGTTCAATTCTGTCAGTGTCATGGTCTGCTCCAACTTATAAGTGCTTTCGAAGTCTTTGGGGTGCATATCCAGGGTTGTATCTATAGGTTCGCCTTTGTAGATGGTTTCCTTCTGCCCATTAAATGTTCTGAGCTTGTAATTTGAGATATGCCATTTTTGAGCATCAGCATTCCAACTGATCGTGCTTGCGGTTAGCTTTTGCTTTAGATTGGTGTCGTCGATGGTCTCCATCGCAAAATTATAACCAATGTGAGAGTTGTTGTTGTAGTTCTCCATGTACACATAAGTGTCTGGAGCTATTTTTATATGGATGTTGCGCCCCTCATACACATACTGGCTTTTAG
The DNA here is from genome assembly GCF_020907245.1 of Pontibacter harenae. GTDB lineage: Bacteria > Bacteroidota > Bacteroidia > Cytophagales > Hymenobacteraceae > Pontibacter > Pontibacter harenae. The sequence continues at coordinate 70,676 of NZ_JAJJWH010000005.1, forward strand.
TATATTTTACCTGAAAGGCTACACTTTCTTTGTTCGCATTTGGTATTACCCAACCTATAAGTACGAAAATAGCGGCGGCAATTATAGATGATCCCATAATGTACGGCACCAGCAACCTCCTAAAGCTAACACCACTGCTTAGTATGGCAACGATCTCGGTATGCGAGGCAAGCTTAGCTGTAACAAATACAGTGGCAATAAACACTGTAATGGGGCTCAGCATGTTTGCATAAAACGGGATCAGATTCAGGTAATAGTCAAATATGATCTCGGAGACAGGAACGTTGTTCTTAATAAAGTCATCGTTCTTCTCCGTAAAATCGATCACGCAGATAACCGATACCAGTATCAGCACCACAAATACGAAAGTGGTGAGAAACTTATTAAGAATGTATTTGTCGAGTAGCTTCAACTTTTTAAGTTAAGAGGTTATAAAGTTTTTTGAGTTAGAGATTTAGAGGGTTTAGGAGTTAAAGCGTTAACTTTTTAACTTTCTAAATCTCTAACGTTCTAAATCCTAAAGCCTTGTCATCAGTTTCTTTACCATTATGTCTTTCCACTCACGGAAAGTTCCGTTTAGTATCTGTTGGCGTGCCTGTTTTACCAGCCAAAGGTAAAAGGTAAGGTTATGCACACTGGCAATTTGGCCGCTCAGGTACTCGCCACTGTGAATTAGGTGGCGCAAATATGCTTTGCTGTAGAACGTACTAACATAGCCTCCTAGTTCAGTGTCGATAGGAGAATGGTCATTCGCCCACTTTTGATTTTTAATGTTAATGACTCCCTGCGTAGTAAATAACATGCCGTTACGCGCATTGCGGGTTGGCAGCACACAATCGAACATATCTACACCCAAGGCTATATTTTCCAGGATGTTGGCTGGCGTGCCCACTCCCATTAAATAACGAGGTTTGTCGGCTGGTAATATATCACAAACCAACTCCGTCATTTCGTACATCATCTCGGCTGGCTCACCTACCGATAAACCACCAATAGCATTGCCCTCGCGCCCGAAGCTGGCAATAGTCTCAGCCGACTGCACACGCAGGTCTTTGTAGGTGCTGCCCTGCACAATAGGGAACAGCGTTTGGTTATAGCCATACTTAGGCTCTGTGCTGTCAAAACGATCGACACAGCGCTGTAGCCAGCGGTGCGTGCGTTCCATCGAATTTTTGGCGTAAGTATAGTCGCAAGGGTAGGGGGTGCACTCATCAAATGCCATCACAATATCGGCTCCGATAGTACGCTGCGTATCCATTACATTTTCAGGAGTGAAGTTAAGGGTAGAGCCGTCAATGTGCGACTTAAACTTAACGCCCTCTTCCTTTATTTTACGTGTGCCAGCTAAAGAGAAAACCTGATAGCCACCGCTGTCGGTAAGTATTGGGCGGTCCCAGCCGTTAAATTTATGTAATCCACCTGCCGTTTCGAGTACGTTCAGGCCTGGCCGCAGATACAAATGGTAAGTGTTTCCAAGTATGATTTCGGCTTTAATATCATCCTTCAGTTCGCGTTGGTGTACGGCTTTAACTGTGCCTGCTGTGCCTACAGGCATAAAAATAGGAGTTTCTATGGCGCCATGGTCGGTTTGCACCACACCTGCACGCGCTTTAGACTGTTTATCGTTGGCTACTAATGAAAATTGCATAGTTGTAAATAGTTAGTGCTGTTATAAGCAATAATAGCACCAACAAAGAGGCAGCTAATTACTGCCAAAATTTTGATATTAGTTTAAAAATAATCGGCAAAGATACAAACTCCTCTGTCACAAAACATCAAGATTTATTAAATCGGTAAAGGATTCGGAAATGGTGTTTTAATGGCTAATTTTGATTGTTGGCTACTGCTATTACCTGAAAGCTGTTTCAAAAAGCTTGTGTGTAATTATGAGTCGCCAAAAAATATTTTCCAACATCAATAATTAGCAACTAGCATCATTTTGGCTACAATAATATTACTGGTGCTGCTCGGGCTTTGTGTACTGGTGCAGCTTTACTTTGCCTTGTTTTATTTCCTTCCGCTTTCTAAATATACTGATCCCGTTACGGAGGAAAAAAAGCCTATTTCCGTGATTGTAGCAGCACACGACGAACAGGAAAATTTGTACGAACTGCTACCAATGCTTCTGAACCAGGACTACCCAGAATTTGAAGTAGTGGTAGTAAACGATCGGTCAGAAGACGATACAGAATTTTATCTGTACGAGCTGGAGAGGCAGTTCTCTAATTTTAAAGTAGTAACTGTTAAGAAAACTCCAGATTACCTGAACCCTAAAAAATATGCCGTAGCACTTGGTATCAGAGCAGCTAAGTATGAGCATATGCTGTTTACCGATGCAGACTGCCGCCCTGAAAGAACGGAGTGGATAAACAAAATGCAACAAGGTTATACTACAGGGGTAGATGTTGTACTTGGCTACTCTCCTTATGCACATATCAAAGGATTTTTAAATCATCTGATCCGATATGAAACCTTACTCACTGGAATGCAGTATCTGTCTCATGCAAACAAGGGGCGTGCTTATATGGGTGTAGGCCGAAACCTTTCTTATACCAAAACATGTTTCTTTAGGAATAAGGGGTTTGCATCGCATATCAAATTACTAGGCGGCGACGACGATCTTTTTGTTCGTGATGCCGCCAACAATAGCAAAGTAAACATTGTTATCGATAAGGAGGGGCAGACCTCTAGTGTTCCTAAAAAGACGTTTCGGGAATGGCTGACCCAAAAAAGAAGACACTTGTCTGTTGGGAGGATGTATAAAGCATCAGATAAAAGAAGAATTGGCGCCTTTATGGGAGCAAACCTGTTCTTTTATCTGCTTCTTCTTATTATTCTTTTTATGTATAGTAAATTAGCTATATTAGGCGCGCTAGTTGGCTTAAGGTATTTGACTGTATTTCCTGTGTATGTGCTTTGTGCACGCAGGCTCAACGAAAAGCTTACCTTACCGCTGCTACTTGTGCTAGACCTTGTCTACTTTTTTAATTATCTGTTCCTCGGAGTATCTGTACTATTGTATAAAAAAATCAGATGGAAGTAAATAAGCAATTTTCAGCAAAGGCAAAACACGATTTCAAGTTAATACAGGCTGCGGTCGAAGAAAACGATGAAAAAGCGTATGCTGAGCTGATGAGCATCTATAAAAAACCTGTATACCATGTGGTGTTGAAAATGGTGCGCAATGCAGACGATGCCGAAGACTTAACGATCGAGGCTTTTGCCAAGGCGTTTCGTAACCTGCACAAGTTTAACCCTGAGTATGCCTTTAGTACCTGGTTATTCCGCATCGCTACAAACAACTGTATCGACTTTATCCGCAAAAACAGGATCAAAACCATGTCTATCGATTCAGCCATCAAGATTGATAATGGCGACGAGATAACGATAGACTTCAAAGACAAGAACCTGAACCCGCAGGAAGAGGCAATAAAGAACCAGAAAATTGAAATAATGCAGTACGTGGTGGCTAAGCTGCCAGATAAGTACCAGCGCCTGGTTACGCTTCGTTACTTTAACGAGCTTAGCTACGAAGAAATAGCCACCGAACTAAATGCACCGCTTGGAACTGTAAAAGCTCAGCTCCACAGAGCCCGCGAATTGCTGTATGACATGGTGAAAAACAAAAAGCACTTGATTTAACTTTTACATTTGAGTGTGATGGTCTGAATTAATAATTAAAATTAAGGTTAAAGATTGATTACTTGTGAAGCCCCTGTTGCCTAAGAGCAGCAGGGGCTTTATACTTTACGTTATTCCCGTTCTTATTTTATATTTTTGCGCAAGTTACTGTTGTTGACACCATACATATATTTAAACGATGGCCTTTGTGTCAGGTGAAACAATACTTTCTCTTATAGGTAAAGCCAGCCTGTATCTTCGCTTCAGAGATAGGGAGAAGGTTCGGCATGAGCTTGTTAAAAAGTACGAAGGTCAGTTCCATAACGCTGGTATGGTGCTGCTGTTCGACCTGTTGATGGCTTTACTTGCAGTTGCTGTAGTAGGCTTGTTGGCTGGTACTATATTTTTTGTCGCCACAAAGGCTAATTCATAAATCTTAACTTGTAATTCTTGAGTATGTCTACCTCCATCCGATTATTGCTTTCTGGTTATTTTCCTGATCTTACTGAAGACCAACTGCAGAAGTACGAGCAGATGGGGGAGTTGTATAAAGAGTGGAACCAGAAGATAAATGTCGTGTCTCGTAAGGACATGGACCAACTGGGGGTACACCATATTCTGCATTCGCTCGGTATAGCCAAGGTAGTGCAGTTTCCTGAGCATACCGCTGTGATGGACGTTGGAACTGGCGGCGGTTTGCCTGGTTTACCGCTGGCCGTTATGTTTCCAGAGGTAAAGTTTCATTTGGTAGATTCTATTGGCAAGAAGATACACGTGGTGCAGGAGATAGCCAGAGAGTTGCACCTGCAAAACGTAACAGCATCGCATACCAGAGCAGAGCAGGTGCGCGAAAAATACGACTTTATAGTTAGCCGCGCCGTTACCCGCCTAGCTAACTTTTGGCCTTGGGTAAGGAACAGCTTTAAAAAGTCTGACCTTGAAACGAAAGGCTTATACTATCTGAAAGGAGGCGATTTGGAAGAAGAAATAGCTGAATCTGGTCTCGTTGCTGAAACATTTGCCTTAACTGATTACTTCACAGAAGATTTTTTCGAGACAAAGAAAGTCGTATACATACAGTCTAAGCCTTAAAGTAGCGGTTTTAAGCTGTTGTACAACAGAATGATAGGAGCTTTTTGCAATAGATGAACTTCTTGTTGCTGTAACTCCTGCCTTTCTCTCTGTCTAAATGCTTATACTTCAGGCTTCTGGCCTCCGAGTAAGAACCTGACTGCCCGTGCTTCAGCGTAATAGTATTGATTTCCGTAGCTTTCTGGGAAGCCTACATGCCCGCCGCTATTGGGTACCTCCAGGTAAAAGTTGGGGTTCTGTCGGGCTTCCTCATAAGGGTAGCAACTCCTGCCTAAAAAAGGATCATTTTTGGCGTTAACAAGTAAAGTAGGCACCTGTATGTTCTTAAGAAACTGCTTGGAACTAACGCGGGTGTAGTAATCATCAGCGCTTTTGAAACCATGAATCGGCGCTGTGTAACGTTCATCAAACTCAGGAAAGGACGAAAGTAAGTTGTAGCCGCTCAAATCAATCTGGTCGGGAAACATCTGCTTCTTATGCTCCAGTTTCTTACCTAGTGTTTTCAGGAAGCGGCGCGTGTAGACTTTAGAAATATTTTTGGCCGAATCTTTCAAATCGATAGGAGTGGAGAACGCAATAGCTCGCTTTACCTCTTGAGGCACCTGCTCAGGATGCTCACCTAAATATTTGAGGGTAATATTGCCTCCAGCACTAAAGCCCGTTAAATAAATGGTGTGGTAGCGGCCTGTGTGTAATGCATACTGTAGTACATGTGCCAGGTCGTCTGAAGTACCTAGGTGGTAAGAACGGAGCAGCATATTAGGCTCGCCGCTGCAACTGCGATAGTTCCATGCCAGGGCATCCACGCCTTGTGCATTCAGAGCCTTAACCATTGCCTGTATATACGGTCTGTGGGAATCACCTTCCAGGCCGTGCGAAAGCACCAGCAAACTCTCAGAGCCAACCCTCGACCAGTCCAGATCTATAAAATCCTCGTCGGGTGTTGTAATTCGCTCCCGTGCATACTGTACACCTTCTACTTGCCTGAACAGCCCAGGTATAATTGTCTGTAAATGACCATTAAACAAATAAAATGGAGCTTTGTACTGAGATGGAACAAGAGGCATAAGAACTGTGTAAATTAAATGGTATGTTGTACTTTTTTAACCTTAAAATACTTATTTATTATATATGCTGTTTTGATATATCAATATTCCTTTTTCACCGTATGCTGTTAATGTATCTGATAATGTAATACAACTATGAAGATAGCTCTAAAATTCAAAACTATAGGATTAGCATTCGCTCTTGGTCTTTGTGTGTTCGCGTGCAACCAAGAAGCTCGAAACCAAAGTGGAATGCATGCAGAGGGAAGCATGGCAAATTCTGAACTACAGGAGGAAAGCCTTGAAACTAAAGACAAAGTTAATAACTTTTCTGCATGGCTACTTGGAAAGCCTGAAAAAGCCAAGATCGCTTCTAAACAGGAGTGGGAAGTGGTGCAGTCAGTTCACAAACTGAAATAGACTGATATCAAGGTTAGTAATTAGAGAAGCAAAGCTATACACCTAAAGCTTTGAAGCATGGGAGCCGCAAGTAAAAGAGCAACACAGACTTAAAAAGCAAGGCTGTTGATGACCACAAGGTAAGTGTATAGTTGAAGCCTTTTGGTGATGCTTAGCGACAACTCCTTCTATCTTATGCTTATACAATAGTTGAGTTATATTTATGTCTACTAAAGGTTAATTATTGGTAAAAGCCTGACGAACTGAATAATAAATGCTACCTTTGTACAGATAGTCTACACAATATTTTTCTGTGTGCCCTTGGAAATTATTTGTAAAGGGTTTACCTTTGCAAACTCATTTAAGAACGGAACAAAGAATTAATTTTATAGAATAACATGGCTAACCATAAGTCGGCATTAAAGAGAATTAGAGCGAATAACGCTAAACGTCTTCGTAACAGATACCAGGCGAAAACCACTCGTACCTTTGTAAAGAAGCTGAAAAACACGACTGATCAAGCCGAGGCGCAAGAGCTGTACAAGACAGTTTCCTCTATGCTTGACCGTCTGGCTAAGAAAAACATCATCCACAAAAACAAAGCTGCTAACAACAAGTCTAAGTTAGCTAAGTTTGTAAACAGCCTGGCTACAGCAGCTTAATTTCTGTTGGATTCCTAAATCGGAAGCCTTACACCGCAAGTGTAAGGCTTTTTATGTTTGCTATAGTTGACGCTTATTAAAATGATGAATAATGAAATAATCATTTTCCTGACGATTCATCTCATCGTGCCAGCGTTGGGGCTAATCTTCTACCTTCGACTCATTAATATGATAAAAAGAGATAAGGTTAAAGATCCGCCTATCATTGACCTAATTTTATCGTTTGCCACATACGGTGGGCTTTTGCTTGTTATCTTGACAACCCTCTTCTGGGAATGGTCAGCGATGGCATCTCTCGGTGCGTTTTACTTAATCATTTTAGGTCCTATAGTAATGGGAATTATTGCATATAGAAATTACAAGAACAGAAATATCTCCAAGTATCATGAGTGGACACATTGGGCTGGAAAAGCATACTTTGTCTTTCTTGCAGTGTCAGTTTTCATTGCTTTCATAGTTGAATAATCAGGCATGAGTCGCCATGTACGGCTTGTGCCTCACCAGTTGCCTGTACGAGCCCAGTTCTGGTAGTTCATTTTGCTGATCTTTGCTGCTATAATCTATTAACTCGAAGCTTTTGAGACAAGCTTTGCCTGTCATGGATTCAACTTGCTTAGGAATTGCAGGTGCGTCATAACAGCCCAAGCGATGCTCTTACAGAATGTATAGTTCAGAAATTGTTTGAGGTGATCGGGTTGCTCTTGAGTTTGTTCCAGCAGTATTGCTATGTTTGTTTCCAACCATAACAGGAGAGAGCAAGTAGGCGGTCCCAAGAGGGAGATATCAAAAGGTATAATAATGCACAAGCAAACATATCAACAGAAGGGGCGACAAACTCAGGCGCTCTAAAAAAAGAAAGCCTGCGACAGAAATCTGCCGCAGGCTTTTTATGTATAAGTAGTATAAGTGTTATGCTACACTTAGCTTAATCATGTTTGTGCGCTTCATCTCATTCATCGGCATGCTGGCCGTGTTAACGAATACATCGCCAGACTTGATAAAGCCACCTTCTAAAAGCGTGTTCTTAATATCAGCAATGGTAGCGTCAGTAGATTCGAACTTGTCGTAGTAGAAGCCACGAATACCCCAAACCAGGTTTAATGTATTAAGTAGGTTCTGGTTTGATGTGAACACGAAAATGTCTGACTTTGGACGGTTCTTAGAAAGCTGTAGCGCAGTATAACCTGACTTCGTCATGCCTATGATAGCTTTAGCATTTGTATCACGGGCCAAACCGCATGCGTTTGCAACAAGGCTATCGCTCAAGAAGTTTTCAGAAGCAGGATTTACATAAGTTTTGTTAAAAATGTCTGCACTAGCCTCTACAGTACGTATAGTAAGGCTCATGCTTCTGATGGTTTCTATCGGATAAGCACCAACAGCAGTCTCTGCACTTAGCATTACCGTGTCAGCACCGTCTATTACCGCGTTAGCTACGTCGTTTGTCTCAGCACGAGTAGGGCGTGGGTTGGTAATCATGCTTTCCATCATCTGTGTAGCTACAATAACAGGCTTGCCTGCCTTGTTACACTTCTCTACCAGCATTTTCTGGATCATTGGTACCTTCTCCATGCCAACCTCTACACCAAGGTCACCACGGGCTACCATAATAGCATCTGTTACCTCTATAATTTCATCTATGTTAGTGATAGCCTCAGGCTTCTCTATCTTAGCGATAACACGTGTGCTTTTTCCTCGTTCAGCAATAATGCGCTTAATCTCGTGAATGTCTTCTGCTTTACGAACAAAAGAAAGTGCCACCCACTCCACATCATTGTCTAAACCAAAGTGCAGGTCTTCTACGTCTTTCTCCGTCATAGATGGAGCAGAAACTTTAGAGTCTGGTAGGTTTATGCCTTTACGAGGTTTTACAACACCGCCGTAAATAACCTCAGCCTCCACTTCCATTACTTTGTCTGTGCTAATTACTTTCACCTCAAGCTTGCCATCATCTAATAAGATAGCATCGCCTGGTTTCACGTCCTTTGCCAGATCTTTATAAATAGTAGAGATTCTTCCCTCTGTCGTTAAAGAACCGTCACAAACAAGTTTTATAATTTGTCCCTCTTTAATTTCGATACCGCCGTTCTCTACATCGCCTAAACGGATTTTTGGGCCCTGTAAATCCTGTACAAGGCTAATGTTTTTATTGTTCTTCTTGTTTAGCTCACGTACTTGGTCTATTACTTTTTGGTGCTCAGAGTAAGCGCCGTGCGAAAAGTTAAGACGAAAAGCGTTTACACCCTCATTCACTAAAGCCAACAGGCGTTCGTAGGTGTTGCAAGCCGGGCCAACTGTGGCCAAAATTTTTGTTCTGTTAAACGATACTTCCATTTTAAAATATCAGGTTTTCTTTAAACTTGAGTGTTAGCGGATCAAACTGCTTTATGTACTGAACTAATGGTGTTTTAAGCATCCTTTCAATAGTTTCCTGCGGACACAGTTGCTGCAAGGCTCCCGAAATTTGCAGAATATAATCATACTCCTTTATATCTGGTAGTAGAAAAGATTTTTTGAGAGGACTAGTGCCAAGGGCCCTGTTCTTACAAAGTCGTACTACACTGTGTTCAGAAATAAATTCATAATTTGAAATGATAAGCCGCTCTTTACCAGAAAGGTCATAGCAAAGGTCGGTTTTCTTTATCAAGTGTAAATTTAATAGTTTATTTATTGCCCATGCAAGTTTATATTCTTTATATGGCGAGACTAGTCCATAAAGATGGAAATTGTAATCGTATTCTATGTCTAAATGAAGTACTCTCATGCTTAAATCTGTGCAATCTACAAAATAAAGAGCTATGGAAGCAATTCTTCTGAAAAGGTATAAAAGTTTTGTTATTGCCAAAGAGCGTAATTTTTTTTGACATTGTCTGTTGAAAGTTATTTCTTTGCACAGTGTTTTAATAAACTATAAGAAAAAATGTCAGAAATCGCAGAAAAAGTAAAAGCTATCATCATCGATAAGCTTGGTGTGGAAGAGTCAGAAGTTACTCCTGAGGCTAGCTTCACAAATGACCTTGGCGCTGATTCGCTGGATACAGTTGAGCTTATCATGGAATTCGAAAAAGAATTCAACGTATCTATCCCAGATGATCAGGCTGAAAATATTGCAACTGTAGGTCAGGCAGTAAGCTACCTGGAAGAGCACGCAAAATAACATCCTTCCTTAATCAAATAAGTATAATATTTTTCTACTATCTATCCTCTACTAGCAGCTTATGGAGCTTAAGAGAGTTGTAGTTACTGGGCTGGGTGCACTCACGCCAGTTGGTAATACCGTTGCAGAGTACTGGAATGGCTTAACTAATGGCGTGAGTGGCGCAGCGCCTATCACTCGTTTCGATGCGAGTAAGTTTAAAACTCAATTTGCCTGTGAAGTAAAAGGATACGACGCAGAAAAATACTTCGACCGTAAAGAGGCCCGTAAAATGGACCTTTTCTCTCAGTTTGCAATGGTGGTTGCCGAAGAGGCAGTTAACGATGCTAAGCTGATTGACAGCGGTATAGACCCTGATCGCATAGGCGTGATATGGGGTTCGGGCATCGGCGGTTTGCGTACTTTTCAAGAAGAATGCGTGAATTTTGCCAATGGCGACGGTACACCACGCTTCAATCCCTTCTTTATCCCGAAAATGATCGCCGACATCAGCGCTGGTCATATTTCTATCAAGTACGGTTTTAGAGGTCCTAACTTTGTAACTGTTTCGGCATGTGCTTCTGCTACAAACGCCCTGATCGACTCGTTTAACTATATCCGTTTGGGTATGGCCGACGTGATTGTGAGTGGTGGCTCTGAAGCAGCTGTAACAGAGGCTGGTGTAGGCGGTTTTAATGCCTTGAAAGCCCTTTCAGAGCGTAACGACTCTCCAGAGACTGCTTCACGCCCATTTGACCAGGACCGTGACGGTTTTGTGTTAGGTGAGGGAGCAGGTGCACTTGTGCTGGAAGAGTACGAACATGCCAAGGCACGCGGTGCAAAAATATACGCTGAGGTAATAGGAGGCGGTATGTCTGCCGATGCTTACCACATTACAGCACCACACCCAGATGGTTTAGGTGCATTGAATGTAATGAAAAACGTATTGCGCGATGCTGGTATCAAGCCTGAGGAAGTAGATTACATTAACGTACACGGTACATCTACACCACTTGGTGATGTAAGCGAGGTTAAAGCTATCCAGACAGTGTTTGGTGACCATGCTTATAACCTGAACATTAGCTCTACCAAGTCTATGACAGGACATTTGTTGGGAGCAGCTGGCGCTATTGAGGCAATTGCTTCTATTCTGGCTATCCAGAACAATGTGGTGCCGCCAACCATCAACCATTTCACAGACGACGAAAACTTTGATCAGAAGCTGAACTTTACATTCAATAAAGCGCAGGAGCGTGAAGTAAAGATTGCTTTGAGCAACACCTTTGGCTTTGGTGGACACAATACCTCTGTTTTATTCCGTCAAGTGAACGATTAGTGTTTGGGCCTATAAAACCAGTTCTGCGCGTTTATCAACGGCTGTTTACCAGAGATGGAGAATTAGTACGTGCTATTGCTGGTATTACAGGAAGCTCTCCAGATAATTTACGTCTGTACAAGCTTGCTCTTACCCACACTTCTTTTGCCAGACAGGCAGCAGCGGGAAAACTCGAGACGAATGAACGCCTCGAGTTTTTAGGTGATGCCATATTGGGTGCAGTGGTGGCCGAGCATCTTTTTAAGAAATTTCCTTACGAAGACGAAGGCTTCCTTACCGAAATCCGATCACGTATTGTTAACCGCGAATCGCTTAACCAGATTGCACTTAAAATCGGGTTAAATTTATTGGTTAAAGTTGATACCTCCAGCCATAGTATGCGGCATAAGTCAGTAAATGGCAATGCGCTGGAGGCACTTGTAGGCGCTATTTACCTTGATAAGGGGTATGACGACACACGCCATTTTATCCTCAAAAAACTGGTTAAGCCTCACGTAGATATTCATAACCTCGTAAGCACTACAGCTAACTTCAAAAGCAAGCTTATTGAGTGGGCACAAAGCCAAAACCTAGATATCCGCTTCGACATAGTGAAGCGAAAACAACAGGGCAACACCACCGAGTTTACCTCCGAAGTACAAATAGATGGTAAACCTATTGCCGTGGGCGCTGGTTTATCTAAGAAAAAAGCCGACCAAGCCGCTGCCGAAAAAGCACTTCAATTCCTCAAAATAGAGTAGTTTCTGGTTTTATTTTTACCTGGTTCAGAATTTTTGAACGCAGGCATCTTGCTTTTTTAGGAGGAGCATGTGCCTCTGTATGCATTTATTCAAAAGCCATTTAAATAAATTTGAGTCATAACGTTTAACTTGCTCCTCTATAGTTGCGTTATAATCTCTCATGAAGGAAACCAGATTAAACCTAGCGGGTGCTGCACTAAACCAAACCCCCATCGATTGGGACCAAAACCTGCAGAATATAAAAGATGCCATTTCAGAGGCACAAGCCAATAATGTTGACATTCTCTTATTGCCCGAATTGTGCATTACGGGCTATGGCTGCGAAGATCTTTTCCTAAGCCCTTGGGTATCGGAGGTGGCTTTTGAAAAGCTGTTGCAGGTGAAGGAGTGGTGTGAACAAATTACGGTTTGTGTAGGGGTGCCCGTGCTCATAGACGCTAAAGTATATAATACTGCCTGCGTCATCAAAAACAAGGAGATTGTGGGCTTTACGGCCAAACAGTTTCTGGCGAATGACGGTGTGCATTACGAACCACGTTGGTTTACGCCCTGGCCTGCGGATGAGGTGAAGGAGTTTGAGATGTTTGGGCAGCAGTATCCTATCGGAGACATAATTTATGAAGAGCAGGGGGTAAAGTTTGCTTTCGAGATTTGTGAGGATGCCTGGCGACCTAACAGGCCAGCTGAGCGTCACATGCCTAAAGGTGTGCAGCTTATACTTAACCCAAGCGCCAGCCACTTTGCTCTAAGCAAAACAGATCTGCGGCACAGGTTGGTAGTAGAGGCTTCTAAGAAATACCAATGCGCTTACCTGTATGCAAACTTACTTGGTAACGAAGCAGGCCGCATGATTTACGATGGGGAGGTGCTTATTGCCCAAAACGGAAAGCTGATAAGGCGTAACGAGCTTCTTTGTTTTAAGAGCGTAGACATGGAAGTGGCTGAAGTTTGCTTTGGAGAGAATCCTGAGATAGAAGAAACCATAGAATATTTGCCTCCTATAGATGAGTGTAAAGAAGTTATAGCTGCTCTTAGCCTTGCCTTATTCGATTATATGCGCAAAAGCCGCAGTCGTGGATTTGTGTTGTCATTAAGCGGTGGCGCCGATTCCTCTTTATGTGCTGTAGCAGTGGCCGAAATGGTACGCCGCGGCATAGAAAGCTTGGGTGTAGTGCTTTTTGTTTCTAAGCTTGGAATGTTTCCTCTGAAGGATGTGGCTTACTTTGAAAACCTGCCTGAAGGAGAGGTACAGAAAGCTATTGTTAATCGATTACTTACCTGTGCCTACCAAGGTACAGTAAATTCCTCCGACGACACTTATAATTCTGCAAAAGAACTGGCCGATTCGATAGGCGCTGTTTTCTACAACTGGACCATAGACGACGAAGTGGAAGGTTACACCTCCAAAATTGAGAGCGTGCTGGAGAGGCCGCTGACATGGGAAGAGGATGACCTGACCTTGCAAAATATACAGGCTCGTGTTCGTGCTCCTGGCATCTGGATGCTGGCCAACATTAAAGGGGCCTTGCTGATGGCTACCTCAAACCGAAGCGAAGCGGCCGTAGGTTATGCTACCATGGATGGCGATACAGCTGGCGGTATATCACCCATAGCGGGTATTGACAAGGCTTTTATTCGGGAACTGCTGATCTGGATGCAGTTGGAGCTGGGCTTCGAGGGGCTGCAGTATGTGAACAAGCTACAACCTACTGCCGAACTGCGACCTTCGTCTGAAAGCCAGACAGACGAAAAAGACCTGATGCCTTATGAGATTCTTAACATGATAGAGCGGCTGGCTTTCTATGACAGACTTTCGCCAGAGGAAGTACATGCTAAGCTCGTAGCTGATAGCATTGCCCCAGCCGATAAAGCCCGAGAGTATATTGTAAAGTTTTATACGCTGTGGTCCAGAAACCAATGGAAGCGAGAGCGCTATGCACTGTCTTTCCACCTCGATGATTACAACCTGGACCCACGCAGCTGGCTTCGCTTCCCAATCTTGAGCGGAGGCTTTAGAGAAGAGCTTCAGCAGGTAAGGGGCTAAACTTATTTAGTTTAGCTACAATAGCCTCATCTGACTTCGGCGGGTGAGGCTATTTATATATAGGCACTTTGCATACAGCTTTACGTTTTTTCCATATTCTATTTATCGTAACTTTGGAGGGAATAGAATCAACCTTATGAGTATTTTAAACTATATAACCTGGAACGTAGATCCTGAGATTTTCAGCTTTGGCTTTTTGTCAGTTAGGTGGTACGGACTATTTTTTGCGCTGGCATTTGTATTTGGGCAAATTATCATCTCCAAAATATATGTAGCCGAAGGCCGCACCGAGGGCGATGTAGATCTGCTGACACTTTATATGATTATCGGAACCGTAGTTGGCGCTCGTTTAGGCCATACATTGTTCTATGATCCTGATTATTACCTGAGTAACCCGCTGGAGATTCTGATGATCTGGAAAGGTGGCTTGGCGAGCCACGGTGCCACTATAGGTATATTGTTGGCTCTTTGGATGTTCAGCCGCAAGTATAAGTTCGATTATATGTGGGTGCTGGATCGTATTGTGATTGTGGTGGCTTTGGGCGGTTTCTTTATTAGGATGGGTAACCTGATGAATTCAGAAATTTTCGGAAAACCTACCGACTTACCCTGGGGATTTATATTTGAGCGAAGTATGCAGTACTCTCATGTTCCGCGCCACCCTACACAGTTATACGAAGGTTTAGTTGCGCTTCTGCTTTTCGTGCTTTTGTATTGGTTATGGAAGAAGTATAAAAGTGCCCTGCCTAGAGGCTTACTCTTTGGAATATTCGTGACGGTTTTGTTCACGTCTCGTCTGCTCATAGAGTTTTTAAAAGAAAATCAGGAAGCATTTGAAGACGAACTGATACTTAATATGGGCCAGTTGCTAAGTATACCGCTTATTCTTGCTGGGTTATTCATCCTGTTCAGGGTGTGGCAGAAGCCAACATCCGTATTGCCTGGCGGCAGGCTAACAGCAGCAAACAGTAAAAAGTAATACAATAAGTGATATACAACAAAAAGGGCTGCTAGCATTAGCGGCCCTTTTTGTTGTACCTGAGGTTAAGCTTAGTTGAGGCTGTATCTGTACAAATTGCCACCTTCGCTAGTTATTATCAGCGTGTTCGCATCTTCAAAAGCAACGGCTTCGGTTTGGCCTGTGCCTGGGAAAGAAATGTCTTGGTAGTCTTGTTCATAAAACGTAGCAATATTGCTCACGTTGTTAAACAAGTGTAACTTCCCTTCGCTCAGCAGTACTACCTGGTCGCCTGCAGGGCTAACATCGGCACTGGTTATAAGGCTATTGATGTTTATTTTTCCGATAAGCTTTGCCTGGTGCTGACCTGGCTGGTCTGGCAAGCGATATACCTTGGCTGTTTCACCTCTGCCCCTGTCTTTGCTGATAATGTATAGGCTTCCGCCGTGCCAGAAAATAGCTTCAGAATCAAAATTCCTGTCTTTCTTTTTAGGTGGAAACTCTTTCTGATCTTCATAACTGAAGCGTATAGCTTGAAGCTTGTTTAAGTTATTCAAGGGAGCTTTATAAACGGCGAGTTCTTTTCGTTTATTAGCGTTATTGCCTGTGTCGGCAATGTAAATATTCCCTTGCGTGTCGCTCGAGAGGTCTTCCCAATCTACATTTGGCAACGATAGTTTATGCGTTTGCTGTATGTTGCCTTTGCTATCTATTTGGTAGAGGTATGGTTTATTGCCTGCATCGTTGTGTGTAAGGTACTGCTCTTGTTCGGGCAATTTAAGTATACCAGAGCTTTCCTCTACTTCTTTAGGTAAAGAGGCTAGCTTAGTCAGCTTTTCGGTTGCCTCTTGAGGACCTTTAAATTTATTACAAAATGCAAAAAACATAATAGCCACTAGCGTAGCAAGTATAAAAGCAATCTTAATCATAAGCTTCATGGGGTAGTAATTATGAGCGCGATACTGATTAACGTGAACCTACGTTAGCACGGTTTCATATATAGAAGCAAAAAATGTTTTAGTTTCATCCTAAAGATCAGGATAAACATCGTAAATAGGTAAATGGACATCAGGAAGATAAAAGAAACGTGCTTGTATGTAACAGACCTGGAACAAACAAAAGAGTTCTACACTGGCAAGCTTGGGTTCGAATTGATAGGAGAGGTACCTGGTAGGCATGTGTTTTTTAGGGCAGGTGCATCGGTGCTGCTTTGCTTTATTTCTGAAGTGGCGAAAGAAGGGAAGACTTTGCCGCCACACTTTGGCTCTGGTAACTTACACCTGGCATTTGAAGTGGCAAAGTCTGATTATCAGCCTTGGAAAGACAAAGTAGAGGCAGCTGGTATAGCTGTTGAGCAGGAGTATGACTGGGGCGGTGGCTTCCTATCTTTTTACTTCCGTGACCCCGACGAACACCTGTTGGAATTAGTGATGGAAGGAATGTGGGAGCGGGGAGGATGAGAGTTAAGAATTATGAATTAAAAATTAAGAATTTCGATAAAGCGTAATGACCTAAGCGGTTTTTTGTGCTAACGCTGCTACAGCCACAATTTTAAGGAAGAGTAAAAACAAATCGAGGAGCAGTATTGCTCCTCGATTTGTTTAAGCACTTTAGCAGGTACCTCATTTTCTAATTTTTAATTTTTAATTAATGCAACTACTGCCTCACCTGCGATTTATCTACACGAGAAGGTGTAGCGGTGCCATTCACGATGCTTTGAGAAGCTAGGGCAATTGCTCTGATCATGTTGGTAAGGTGTGGCATGTTCAGCATCTCAAATTCATCTTTCACGGTGTGGTAAGTTTTATCCTGGTCTATCTGCACCGAAGAAATGGTATGAGCAGGCACACCCAAACGAGCCAAAGTGGCGTTGTCAGAGCGGTAGAATAGGTTCTGCTCAGGATATGGGTCTGGGTGTATGCTGTAGCTTGTTCCTTCCAGGCTTTTCTGCATCAGTTGGCCCATATCCGATCTTTCAAAGCCTGTGAGGTAGGCGCTGTTTGGTCCGAACTTAGAGGGTTTGCCCACCATCTCAATGTTAAACATAGCTACAATCTGATTTGGATCGAGTTGCTCTGAAAAGTATTTGGAACCATAGCCTCCTATTTCTTCGGCAGTAAAAGCTACAAATAGCAGCGAGCGCTCAGGCTTGCCTTGCTTCTTATAATAATCCGCCAGCATCATCATGGCAGCTGTGCCAGAAGCATCATCGTCGGCTCCGTTGGCAATGCTATCCCCATCAACAGCTTTGCCTATACCTATGTGATCGTAGTGGCCAGAGAAAACAACATATTCATCTGTGCGCTTACCCTCAATCATGCCTCCCACGTTTGCAAGCGGCAACTGCTCCACGTTACTCGAAAGATTAATGGTATAACTGCCAGGGGTAAACTGGTCTGTAAGCAGGTAAACTTTGCTGGCCTCTTTGCCCAAATCCGTTTTAACGGAGCTGCGGGTAAAGTAGCGCTGGAAGTTTTTAAAAGCTTGCTCGTGGCTTGGGTGTACTAAAACTAAGGCTTCTTCCTGCAAGCTTTGCGCTTTCATCAGTTCATCGCGCAGGTTAGCACCTTCTTTTATGGTAACTATTTGTCTTTGCTTGTCGGCCTGCCAGTTTAGTTGGGCTTGAGAGGTGCTGGCAAAGGCATTTTCAGGAGAGATGGTTTTACTGTTTAGCTGCGCCTGCACTTTGCCAGGCTTAACTCTGAATACCGTAAACTCCTGTTCGTAGTGAGCGTTACCAGGCAATGGCTTTAAGCCAATGCGCTTAAACTCTTGTGCTATAAAGTCTGCGGCTTTGTCTATACCTGGTGTAAAGGTAGAGCGGCCCTGCATATCATCGGCACTTAGCGTTTTAATAAGGCGCGTGGTTTCTTTTTCTGTAATGCTGGTAACTTTTTGGGCAACAGCAGTGCTGCTAAAGCCAAGGGCTAAAGCGACGGCCCAAAGTTTATACTGTTTCATTAGAAGCTATACTTGGTGTGGTTGTTTAACTTTATACCGTAAAGTTTAGATTGGCATAAAGATATAATAAACTTTAGAATTGCACCCAATATAGCTGAAATATGGAAAATCAGGTTTAGACGAACCTGTTACCGCGAAGTAGCTTGGTAGTTATGAATGCTTTGGAGTTACATCCAAACAGTTTTTTATTTAATGTAAAATACTCCTTTCTCTGTGGCTGCTTTAGGAAAAGGAGCTAACACTATAAGCCTTTATACTTAGTCGAGATGTTTTTTGATAAAATCCACGGCTAACCTATGAGCTTCTTCGGCGGCCTCTCGGTCGTAGTTTGGGTTACTTGGGTTGGCAAAGGCATGCACCGCATCATACATTTTTATAGTTACGTCTTTGCCTGCTTCCTGCATCTTCTGCTCAAACTCCTGCACTACTGCTGGTGTAATGGAGTTGTCCTGTGCAGCAAAAATACCTAACACGGGAGCTTTTAGCTTTTTAAGTCTTTCCACGTTCCGCTCGGGCATACCATAATAAATGACAGCGGCCTCTGCCTTGTCACCTGCCAGTATTGCCGATTGCAGCGACCAGCCACCACCGAAGCACCAACCGATGGTCGCAATATCAGGGTCTTTACCTGCATGAGCAATGGCTCCGTTAATTATAGCCTGAGCTCTATCTTGGGTAACGCCTTGCATTATTTGGGCAGCATGTTCTCGCTCAGTAGCAACTTTTCCGTCGTAGAGGTCCAGTGCCAATACATTCACATTTCCCAGTTCTTTGTAAAGCCGTTCCGCCTCTTGCACGATGTAGTCATTCAGGCCCCACCACTCGTGTATCACCAGCAGGTAATTATCTGTTTTCTTTGCAGCCTTTATTTCATAGGCCATGCCTGTTTTTCCGTCTGGTGTCTTAAAGCTGACCTTTTTCCCCATTTTGCTCTGCAACGTGAAGGGTAGCGGGTTTGCATGCTTGGCTTTAAAAGTCGGATCCGTTCCGAGCATGGCAAACAGGGTGGTCGCCTCGGTGCTGTCTGTAGCTGTTGGTTTTACGCAGCATGCCAGCTGTGCACGGGCAAAGCCGTTAACCAGCAGGCAGAGAGTAACAAGAAAAATACAATTCTTCATATAGCCTTATTATATAATGATGAGAGCCTCATAACTGCTTACTCCTTAGTCGCTTTCTTTTCTAGTTTCTCTTTTTCAGGTTGCTTCTTGCGTCTTCTGCTAATTCGTTTCACATATACAGCCGTAGAGCCTTTATCTCCTTCTTTTCGGATAGTAAAGCTTTCTTTGTGCGCTTTTATCAGTTGAATTAACTGGCTGTAGCCAAAAGTACGGGAGTCGAATGCTGGGTCTAACTGGCGAAGGCTGTTGCCCATAGCGCCCAAGTGCGCCCAGCCGTCTTCGCCAGCGGCCATGCTAAAGGCTTCTTTCAGTATTGGCAACGGGTTTAGCTTTTGTTGTTCTTGTCCGTTACTGTTATCGCTTTCGCTTTCTTGCGTCTTGTCGGCTACGGCAACTTTACCATCATCTATCGTATCCACCAGGTTTTCTGTGTATATAAACACATTACAAGCGTTTACAAAAGGCTTCGGTGTTTTGCGTTGCCCTATACCCATCACAAAAATACCTGCCTCCCGAATGCGAGTGGCCAAACGGGTGTAGTCGCTGTCGGAGGAAACGATGCAGAAACCATCTACCAATTCGCTGTGCAGCAAGTCCATGGCATCTATGATCAAAGCAGAGTCGGTGGCGTTTTTACCTACAGTGTAGCGGAACTGCTGTATGGGCTGGATGGCGTGGTTGTTCAGGCACTCTTTCCAACCGTTCATCTGGGGAGTGGTCCAGTCGCCGTAAATACGACGAATAGTGGTGGCACCGTAGCGTCCTGCTTCGGCCATTAGTTTTATAATCAGGCTTGGTTGCGCATTGTCGCCATCAATGAGCATAGCCATGCGCTGCTGTTTTTTATCTGGATAAGGGTTCTTCATGTAAGAAAGTTTTGCGGCTACTGAAAAAGCCAGCTTTAGGTTGTTATGTACTCTTATACTTTAGTTTTAAGAGCAGGTTGTGGTTAGGGGCGCCAGAGCCATCAGGGGCTTGTTTACCAGGCGAATAATGTAACAAATAGTTTGCAGGTAGGGCTATCAGAATAAATTTCCTTATTTTTAGGGTACATCATTAACAATAGCAAACAAGCTACATGAAGAAACGTAATTCGGTACTTTATACAATAATCATGATTTTTTTAGGAGCTTTGACTACGGCAAAGGCACAGGTTTACAAAGCAGAGGAGCCGCTGGCGCATACTTACTCTATCGTTGCCCGAGATGCAAAAACAGGCGAAATGGCCGTGGGCGTGCAAAGCCATTGGTTCTCGGTAGGTACGGCTGTGCCTTGGGCTGAGGCTGGTGTAGGCGTGGTAGCTACACAATCTTTTACAAATAAATCGTTTGGCCCCAGAGGGTTAGAGTTGCTAAAAGAAGGTAAAACTCCTGAAGAAGCGCTGGCTATACTTTTAGCTGACGACGAAGGTCGTGAAGTGCGGCAGGTGGCGATATTGGATGTGCAGGGCAGAGTAGCCACTCACACAGGCAAGCAATGTATACGTTATGCGGGGCATATCACAGGCAAAGATTTTTCGGTGCAGGCCAACATGATGCTTTCCGACAAAGTATGGCCTGCCATGGCGAAGGCTTTTGAGCAGAATGCCAACAAGCCGCTGGCCGAGCGTGTGCTACTAGCCATGCAGGCAGCCGAGCGTGAAGGCGGCGACATCAGAGGTAGGCAATCGGCGGCATTGGTAGTTGTGCCAGGTAAATCTACAGGTAAGCCTTGGGACGACAGAACAATTGACCTACGCGTAGATGACCACGAACTGCCGCTTGACGAACTTGCCCGCCTGCTGAAAGTTTACCGCGCTTACGAACACATGAACAACGGCGATTTAGCAGTAGAAAAAGGACAGATGCAGCAGGCAATGCAGGAATATGGCAAAGCGGAGGAAATGTTCCCGAACAACCTCGAAATGAAATACTGGCATGCTATTACACTGGCTAACAACGGTAACATAACCGAAGCTACAAAACTACTTGGTGAAGTGTACAAGAAAGACAAGAACTGGAAAGAACTGACATCACGTTTGCCAGAAGTTGGTTTGCTCATGCTCAAGCCACAGGATTTGGAACGTGTGCTGCGTATAAAGTAGCAAAAGCTTTTATAAGTTGAAAGCATTGATCGCAGCGGCTATACTTGTACTACAGGTATAGCCGTTTTTTTTTGTTTAGCTGGCAAAACTGATGTTAGCTTTGCTTGATGAAGCGTGACTTTGGTGAAGTAAACAACTAATTTCAATGTACATGAAAACACTTGTAACTATTTTATTTGCCCTGGTTCTTCCGTTCGCAGCTTCAGCGACTGCTCAGGTGGGAGATAGGATTATCTGGAAAGGTGACACGTTGATGCTTTATTCCAATCCGCTTGAGTTACGGCAGGATATTGGCTCTTTGAGGCCCGTACTGTTCGCTAACAGAGAAGCAGGAATGAGTACTGGTTGTTGGCGCGGTTACGTAGCAGAGTGGAAAATTATCGATGACGAGCTCTTTCTGACTAACATCTATAGTTGCAATTACCATGAAGACAAAGTTAAAGCAGATTTACAAAAGGTTTTTGGGCCTGAATATGTAAATGGCAAAGTTAAGGCCACATGGGTAACAGGCGAACTGCTGATTCCGAAGGGCAAGCTTATTCATTATGTGCACAGTGGCTATGGTTCATTTTATGAAAAAGAACTCGTCCTGACTTTTAAAAATGGGCAGCTAACGGATCAACAAGAATATGATAATTCTAGATCGCATAAGTCAGTTTACAGCCAAAATGAAGACAGCCTGCAAAGCTTTATTTACAGCAACATTAACTGGGCGAAGCTGCTAATGCAGAAAAGCGACGATGTTCGAGTGATTGTCTCTTTTCAAACAGGTGATAAACCGCAGCCTAGCAATTTGAAAATCGTTCGTAAATCCGCTAATGAGGCGTTCAATCAAGAAGCCCTACGTGTGGTAAAAATGCTTCCTGATTGGGATGTGTACTACAGGCGAGGCGAAGTCGTGTCTGTGCCCTGGATCATGCCTATCATCTTTAGTGCTGAAAATAAGGCAAAATATGGCCGCTAGGTGTACTATGTATGGCTTAGTAACCGAGATTTGTCTAATTCCTCGCAACGATTTAGTATCTTAAGGCTCCAAACTAAAATCTAATCTATTTCACCCTTTTATGTTACTGAAAAACAGCTTACGCAACATAATGGCAGGGGTGGCCATGTTAGCTGCTGTGCCTGCTATGGCGCAGCAAAACTACGCTTCCGATTCTGCTACTATCCGAAAAATTTACAATAATGCCTTAACCAGTACCAAGAGCTACGAAGACCTGCGTTACCTTACCAAAAAGATAGGTGCACGCTTAAGCGGGTCTCCACAAGCCGCTGCTGCTGTGGAGTGGAGCCGCCAGCTAATGGAGGAAATGAACCTGGACCGTGTGTATCTACAGGAAGTGATGGTGCCGCATTGGGTTCGAGGTGACAAAGAAATCGGCCGTATTTATAACTCAAAACAAGTCGGTTCCTTAGATGTGAACATTGCTGCTTTGGGTGGTTCTGTGGGCACAGGCGAGCAAGGTTTAAGTGCGGAGGTAGTAGAAGTGAAAAGCTTCGAAGAGTTGGAGAAGCTTGGTAAGAAAAACGTGAAAGGCAAAATCGTTTTCTTTAACCGCCCATTCGATAATACCGAGATTGTGACGATGAGAGCTTACGGTGGTGCTGTAGACCAACGTGGCGGCGGCCCTGTGGCAGCGGCCAAGCTTGGTGCAGTAGGTGTGCTGGTGCGCTCCATGACAAACGACATACAGGATGTGCCGCACACAGGTGGCACACGCTATGCCGATGGTGTAGAGAAAATACCAGCCGCTGCTATCAGCACAAAGGGAGCAGAGCAACTGAGCAGCCTTCTGAAGAACGATCCTAACCTGAAGTTCCACATGCGGATGACGAGCGAAACGCTTCCTGATGTGCTTTCCTATAACGTGATTGGAGAAATAAGGGGAACTGAGAAGCCCGATGAAATCATCGTAGTAGGTGGCCATCTAGATTCCTGGGATATTGGCGAGGGCGCACACGACGATGGTACAGGCGTTATGCAGTCGATTGAGGTGCTACGTCTGTTCAAGGATTTGGGAATCAAGCCTAAGCGTACGATCCGTGCCGTAATGTTTATGAACGAGGAAAACGGTACACGTGGTGGTCGTAAGTATGCAGAAGAGGCGAAGGCAAAAGGTGAGAAGCACGTGGCGGCTATTGAGTCGGATGAAGGAGGTTTCACTCCAAGAGGATTTGGCTTAACAGGTAATGAGGCGCAGTATGCAAAACTTTTGACTTGGAAACCATTACTGGCTCCTTACGGTCTGCACGACTTGGAGAAAGGCGGCGGCGGTGCCGACATTAATCCATTGAAAGGACAAGGTTCTGTTGCCCTCATCGGCTATCTGCCAGACTCACAACGTTATTTCGACTATCACCACACGGAGATTGATGTTTTCGAAAACGTAAATCGCCGTGAAATGCAATTGGGTGCCGCTTCTATGGCCTCTCTTGTTTACCTTATCTCGCAGTACGGATTGTAAAATTGAGGAATTGGAAGATTTGAAAATTTGAAGATGTGAGAATAAGTAAAACTCTCACGCCTATAAAAGAAAGGCCGCTGTAGCAATACAGCGGCCTTTCTTTTATAGGGCTCGTAGTGCCTTCCATACCTGCGAGCGTGTGGCATGTAATGATCCGATAGTAATTTTACTACGGCAGCAGCAAAGAGCTATCGCCATAGCTTAGGAAGCGGTAATCGTTTTCCAGGGCGTGCTGGTATACTTTGCGCCAGTTGTCGCCGATCAGGGCTGAAACTAGCAGCAGTAGCGTGCTCTCTGGTTGGTGGAAATTCGTGACCAAACCATCGCACATCCTGAAGGTATATCCAGGCGCGATGATGATTTGCGTGCTGGCATGCAGGTGCTCTGTTCCCTGCTGCTGCATGTATTGTAGCAAAGCCTCTAAAGCAACTTCAGAAGTTGGAGGGTTCGATGTTTCGTAGGCCTGCCATTGCGTTACGTGGAGTTCCTGTAAGGGCAGATTTGGCTGTTCAGATACTTTCACACCTAACCAATAAATACTTTCTAAGCTGCGCATGCTGGTGGTGCCTACAGGTATGATAGGTTCACCCTGCTGCTTTAGCAGCCTTTCGAGTACAGCCTTGGTGATGTACAGTTGCTCGGCGTGCATTTCGTGCGCCTCCATCACCTCCGCCTTCACTGGCCTGAAAGTGCCAGCGCCCACGTGCAGTGTTAGGTAAGCGGTTTCTATCCTTTGCTCCTGAAGCTTCGCCATGACGCGGTCTGTAAAATGCAGTCCTGCGGTAGGGGCGGCCACAGCGCCTTTTTGGTTAGCGTAAATGGTTTGGTATCGAGTTAAGTCGTCGGGGGTGAGGTCGCGGTTGAAGTAGGGTGGCAGCGGCAGTTTTCCGCATTGTTCCAGAACCTCCGCAAAAGTTAGCTCGGCAGGTTCCCAGGTAAAATGTATAAGGAAATGCCCATCTTGCTGTGCCTCGCGTTCGGCTGTTAGTTTGCCGCCCTCAAAATTTAAGTGCAACACACCTGATTTCCAACGTTTATTATTACCTACCAAGCACTTCCAGGTGCAACTGCTAGTTTGCTGCATAGCCAGCTGTACCTCGCGGTGCGGCTTTACTGGTTCCAGGCAAAATATCTCTACAATTCCACCTGTTTCTTTCTGGAACAGCAGCCTTGCCTGCACCACTTTGGTGTCGTTAAAAAAGAGCAAGGTCTGAGGCGGCAGCAATTGTGGCAGCTGTGTAAAGGTGTGGTCAGCGATCTGGCCCTGGCGGTAGTGCAGCAGCTTCGACTGGTCGCGCTCGGGCAGCGGAAATTTGGCAATACGGTCGTCTGGCAGCTCGTACACAAAATCTTTTATAGCCAGTTTTTTTGGGTCGGTCATCAATGCGGGAATCTAGTACTGCTGCAAAGGTACAGACTTCTTCTCTTTTAGAGCTACTATCGTTCCATCATCTGGTCCTTATTCCACTGCTTTTAAGAGTTATAGTTGCCCGCTTTACCTTATAATCAGCACTGTTCCTGAGATAGGTTTCTCGTCTATGCCGAGGTCAATCATATAATAGTAAGCTGCTACAGGTAGTTCTTTTCCGTTGTGCAGACCGTTCCAAGGTTCTTTGTATCCCTTAGATTCAAAAATGCTGGCTCCCCAACGTGTAAATATTTTCACAGTACAGTTAGGGTACTGCTCAATGTTCTTAATCTCCCATACATCGTTAATATGATCATGATTAGGCGTGATGGCGTTAGGAGAAACAATGCGCTGTAATACAGTTATCGTTACTTCATCTGTAAAGCTACAGCCTGCCTCCGTAACTACGGTTACAGTATAGGTCGTCGTTTCTTTAGGCTTGGCAACAGGGTTGGGTATAGTTGGGTCTGATAAACTTGCCTCAGGAGCCCAGTGGTAAGATACGCCACCTGTTGCGGTTAGCTTGTATTGGTTGCCCAGCAGTATTAAAGCATCTTCCCCTGCGTTTGCCGATGTTTGTTCTACACTGGCTGTAACTTTAGCTCTGGAAGAACTGGCACACCCTAGTTTATTTACCACTTGTGCATAAAAATCGGTAGTAGTTGCTAGTGGGTTTGTTTCCAAGGTAGTGCCTCTGTGTATCAGGTTGCCCCCTGAAGGCTGGTCGTACCACTCTACCGTCGCATCGGTAGGAAAGGCAGTAGCTACTAAAGATGCAGGCTGACCTGGGCAGGTTAACACGTTTAGTGCTTTCGGTGGATCTGGTACAGCTTCTACCACTACCTTCGCAGCCACACTTTCGTGCTGCTGGCAAGGGGCAGAAATAACTGTTCTTCTGAACCAGGTGGTGCGGTCGAGCGGGCCTGCAGTGTATGTAGCAGCTGTGTTATTGCCTGCAGCGGGTGAAAAGCCAGCGATGGCGCTGGTGGTGCTAGATTCCCACAAATAAGCATATATGCCGTTGCCTCCCGTTGGCACAGAACCATTTAAGGTAGCAGGCCTTTCTCCTCTACAAATAATTTGTGGGCTGCTGATAGTATTGTTTGCTAAGGGTAGATTAACTGTTACTTTAACGATGTTGCTCTCAGACACCATACATGGGCTGGAGAAAGTTTTCCTTCTGTACCAGGTAGTGGCAGACATGCGTTCAGGCTGGTAGTCTTGCTTGTTGTTCAGGCCAGGAGCAGGCTTATAGGTTAAGTTGTCTGTGCTGTACTCCCAGGTATAAGTATACTGGTTACTACCTCCTACAGGTTGTTCGCCTTTAAGTAAAGCAGGTGCTGCGTTTAGGCAAACCACTTGGTCGGAGCCAACTTTGTTATTTGTAATGATAGGGAGTACTGTAACTTTAACAGGATCGGAAAAATGGAAGTTGTTGGAGCAGTTACTGGCAATAGCTTTCCTTCGGAACCAGGACGTATTGGAAACGGAAGTTGGAGTGTACTCTTTCTGGTTGTTTATGCCTGGGGCGGCAGTAAAACCATTCTGTCCATTTGTTGTACTCACCTCCCAAAGGTAGGTAAATGAGCCTTTGCCTCCTGTTGGTTGGGTTCCCGTAAGTTTGGTGGCTGGTGCGCCCATACAAATTATCTGTTCCGATGAAATTGCGTTACTAGCAATCTTCTCACTTTTAACTTTTACCTCTACCGTTTGGGAAACAGTGGTGCTGTCGTCACAGGTAACAGTCGTGACCAGAAGATCAATTTTAAAGGAAGGCTGTTGCAGTGCATTACAATCAACTAGCCAGTTGAAGGAAGATTTGACCTGTCCTACGCCTCTTTGTATGGGAAATGAAATTTGTTGTGTGTTCAAATCAAAGTTAAGTCCTCTTGCTGAAACAAAGATGCTGTCATTGTCTGGATCCGCCCCAAACACATCAAACTGTAGCAAATCGCCTACTTCTACTTCAAACACTCTCCTGGCCGTTGACAAAGACATATGAGGGGGCTTGTCAGGTACAGGTTCAATCATAAAACCAATCCGTACTGAATCCTGCTGTGGCAAACCACAGCCATCGTCTCCGTTATCGCTTGCAATCAAATCCATATAATAAACTTTGCCCTGCGTATCGAAACAATTATCGAAGCAGAGGGAGGCTCTAAGTGAATCTGTGCCAGGACCATTGTTTACGATGCCGCTGGATTGACCCGAAACAGTAAAATATGTCTCAGTGAAATTGACGGGTTTGGCTGTGAACTTTAGCGGTTCTGCTCTATCGGCATCTGTATAAGTAATTGTTATGCAGCGCGGGTCTGCTTGCTTTATGCGGATTACCTCCCCAACATAATAGTTACCAGGAGTGTTTTTTGTTTTGGCAAGAATGACTGGTCTATAGTTGCTCGGGCATTCTTTTACCAGCAACTGAAATTCTCTTCGCACTTCCCCAATCTTCACGCCTTTTCTGAATTCCTGTGTGCGCACAGCAAATACATAAAGCCCTTTGTTGGTGGGCCTAACTGTGAGCATACCAGTTGTTCTGTTAATATTTAGTCCTGGTTCGCCTGCTATTTGGTTTTCCTGATTGTAGCCCGATAACCACCTAACTGTAGGGTAAGGAGCAGGCGAGGCAACAGGGTTAACCAGTGTTTCGGTGCTATAGCCGTTTATGGGCGTTGTTAAGTCATATACCAGTGAGTCACCGTCAGTGTCTAATGTTTTAAAGTTGTAGTAGAACAACTCACCCTGGCAGGCATAATCTGTTATAGGAGGGGAAAGGTTTGGGGTGGAATTTACAAAAGGTGTGTTGTTTTTGATAACAGCAGGAAATTCCATATAAAATGTCTGCCCTGCAGCACCAGGTTCTACAATATTGATAGCAGTGTTGTTACGGCAGCATCTTTCCCACACCACATAGTAGCCTTGGGGAGAGTTAAATATAGCAGGATCTAAAAAGATGTCTTTATAATAAAGCATTCTGCTAGTCTTCAAATCATTTGTCGTACAGGCAATGTTTGTATAGTTCAGCCGCTCCTGTCGTATTAGCGGAATGAAGAAGTCCTGAATACGAGTGTTGGAGCCTTTCTCAAAGATAGACACGTAAATGGAGTTATCCTTCGCGTTAGGGCTCCCGTTAATTTCATCGAAGTACAGGTTCAAGGAAAGCCTGTAGTTGTAATCCACCAAGTGCTTCAGTTCAAACTCTCCACCTACCAAATGTGTAGCAAAAGATTGAAAACTGAAAGCAAGAAATATAAATAGAAGGAGTATACGTGTTTTCATGTAGGCGCTTAATAGTAGTAGACTATCGGGTTTAGCAGAGCTTGTATTTGTTTGTAATCTGATAAAAGGCTTTAGGTAAAAGATAAAAGAAACCGTGAGTACTGTCTAGGACATACCTGTTGTACCCAACTAGTTCGTGTGTCCTTAGTGCCTAGCAAGAATTTTTTGACTAGTAATGCAGCAAGTTGGCTTATATAAACTTAGCCTTGTAAGTTGATGTATGTTTTGCCAGAGCGTTGCATAGCAGAAACAGTTTCTCATTTTACAGAGAAGGGAAAAAGGGGAGGAGCGAAAAACAAAAGTGACTTTGTTTTTCGAGTTTGTGTACTTCATAGTATCTAGTAGTAAACCTGGAAGATTAACAGCGTTAGCAGCCTTTAATTTGCCAGAAAGGGTAAAAGAAACGGAGTATGTTCCGTTTAAATATTGCTATTGTAATATATAAAATATATTACTTAGAAGATGTTAAAAAGTTTTACTTTTTGAAGAAGTTTTTAAGCAACACCAATATTTTTATTTGTACAAAAAAATACTGTTTCGCAGAACAGAAAATCAAAGCTTAAGAACTAGAAGAAAGGCTTAGAATGCTACTCTTGTTTTCTGAAAGCCAATTAGCTTCAAAATTCAGAATAGGAGAATCATGAGTATAAAAGTGATTTTTAACTCTAGGGCAGGTGTGATAGGGGAGCTTAGATAGGAAGTTTACTTGCAGGGGCTTTAATTTTCAGTTGCATCCTGGGTTTCGTCTTCCAAGTCGTCCAGCTCCAGCTCCAGGGCATGTACCGATATTTGAATTTCGCGCATGGCCAAGGCTAGAGAAGCCATCAACAGGATGGTGCTTAACCCAAAGATATACTGGCCTATTTCCAAGTATCCAGCAAAAAGGATAAACATGCACAGTACACAACCAAAAATACTGGCGATGCCAAAGGCCTGCATGTTACGGATCAGCACCAGGCGGGTGCGCAGGTTCTTAATTTGCCCATACACCAGATGGCTGTGCGTAGAGGCATAGCGGCTTTTTAAACTTCGGATAAGGTTGGCTAATGCCATAAAGCGGTTGGTGTAAGCCAACAGCAAAAGCGAAATAGCTGGGAAAAGCAGGGCGGGGGTTGTTAAGGTAATTTCCATAAATCCGAATGATGGCTGTTCCTGTATTACTGAATGCTTTTTATAAAATCTTCATCAAGTGGCTCATCATCGTCCTCGTCAGACGTAGCATTAAAATCTATCTCCTGCAGCAGCGCAAGTCCTTCCAGCATCAGTTCGTCCAGTTCTTCTTTAGAGCCAGCGTCTAACGTTCCTTCAAACAGGGCCAGTATTTCCTCTCGCTGCTCATTTACAAATATCTCGTGGTAGAGGTTATCGAAAAGAGCAACTTTGGGCTGTATGGTTTTATCGATTTCTTTGACACTCTTAGCTTTAACTGCCTGTTGTAGCAACTGCAGTACTTCATGCGTATTTTCGTTATCTGCCAACCGCACAAGAACCTTCACGAAAGCTATTGCTACTCCCAGGCGCACCATTTCAAAGCTAAAGTGTAATTCATCTGTAACACGGCCCTGCTGCTGACGTGAAGCTTTAAAAGCCTGCTCAAGTTTTTGATACACAGCTATGGCTGAGGTCGGGAAAACATTTGGTTGTTCTGGGGCAAAGGCAGTCTCAAGAAGTAGGGCAAAGCTTTTGGCGCTCATAGGTAGTTATGCTTTAGTGGCAAGTGTACAAAGGTACTATTTTATAGTTTCTTTCTCCAAGGCAGCTTTATAAGAGAGAGGCAAGTCCTAGAAATGTTCTTTCAGTGTAGAATATGGTCGGGAGAATTAAAGAAAACGCACCATGCTTTTCCGCCTTTCATCAAGCTTCGAGACCTGTTCACTTTCTCACTTACTTACCAATGGCGCAACTTCTTCTTTTTCAGAAACTTTGGAGTTTACTATGCGTTCACCTTTTTGTAACTAACTATAAACCTGTGCTATGCTTCTGTTAAAACTGTCTAATTCTATTCTTGTCAGACTTGTGTTTCTATAGTTGTGCCAGGATAAAAACTACCTAATTGAAGCCTCTATTCAAGCTTTTACAAATTTATTTCATGTCTACAAAGGCCAAATGTAGTTTGATTTAATCGTCAGCCAATACCTGCATTTGCATTTGGTAAAGAAAAGATAACATGACTAAACGGAGCATTTTACGTTTAGCCTTATAATTTTATATTAATATTTTTTCACCATTAAAAACAAACTATGAAGCATTTGTTACAAACCTTTTATGTCTGTTGTTTTGTGCTTTCCCTCGGAATAGCGATTCCTGCAGCAGGACAGAGTGTTTTTATCAACGAAATTCATTACGACAACGCCAGTACCGATGCGGGTGAGGCTATTGAAGTGGCTGGGCCTGCTGGTACAGATCTAACGAGTTGGAGCCTTGTCTTGTACAACGGTAATAACAGCGCGCCCTATAATACGCGGCAACTGGAAGGAGTGCTTGCTGACCAGAGCGGCGGTTATGGTTTTTATGTAGCTAATTATCCTACTAACGGCTTACAGAATGGAAATCCAGATGGTGTTGCTTTAGTAAATGGCAGTGGCGAGGTAGTGCAGTTCCTAAGTTACGGAGGCACAATCACGGCAGCAAGTGGTCCCGCTGCTGGCTTAACCAGTACTGACATAGGTGTGGCAGAGGGGGGGGCGACTGCGGTTGGCTATTCGCTACAGCTAACAGGTACAGGTAATGCTTACACCGATTTTACCTGGGCTTCTACTGATGCTCCCAACACATTCGGTGCTGTAAATACAGGACAGAGCATTGGAACAGGAGGAGGCGGTGCTGACCCTGGTACCGACCCAGAAACTGACCCTGAAACAGATCCTGACCCTGTGACAGATCCAGAGCCAGCTACTACGCTTGTGTTCATCAACGAAATACATTACGACAATGCTGGTACTGACACAGGAGAGGGTGTAGAATTGGCAGGCCTTGCAGGTACTAACCTTACAGGCTGGCAACTGGTGCTTTACAACGGGAACAACGGTTTAGAATATAGCGCTATAACTCTAACGCAAACTATACCAAACCAACAAGCAGGCTTTGGTACCATATTCTTGTCTATTGCTGGCCTGCAAAATGGCGGACCCGATGGGGTAGCTCTGGTAGATGCCGATGGCAATGTTGTTCAGTTTCTGAGTTACGAAGGTACCTTTACTGCTGCCAATGGTCCTGCGGCTGGCTTAACCAGTACTGATATTGGTGTTACAGAGGGTAGTAGTACGGAAGTGGGCGCTTCACTTCAACTAATAGGTACAGGATCGGCCTACGAAGATTTTACCTGGGCCTCTGACGTGGCAGCAACTTATGGTGCCGTAAATAATGGTCAGACGTTTCTGCCTTTGCAGGATATCGTTTTCATCAATGAAATACATTATGATAATGATGGTGCTGATACAGGTGAAGCCATTGAAATAGCTGGGCGTGCAGGTACAGATCTTACTGGCTGGAGCTTGGTTTTGTACAACGGCAACAACGGCGCTTCTTACGGTACATCAGCACTTTCGGGTACTATTCCAGACCAAACAAATGGCTTTGGCTTTGTAACCGTAACTTATCCTTCTAACGGGCTGCAAAACGGCTCTGCCGATGGAGTGGCCTTGGTTAATCCTGATGGGGAGGTAGTTCAGTTCTTGAGCTACGAAGGCAGCTTTACGGCTGTAGGAGGACCTGCCGATGGTTTAACCAGTACAGACATTGGTGTGGAGGAAGCTGGTTCAACGCCTCTTGGCTATTCTTTACAACTAACAGGAGCTGGCTTTACTTATGAAGTCTTTACCTGGAGCGGCCCCACTACGAACACATTTGGCGGGCTTAATGTAGGTCAGGACTTTGGCGGCGGCACAACTGAGCCAGATCCAGACCCAGAGCCGCAACAAGTAACTATTGCCGAAGCCAGAGCAATGCCGCTTAACTCTTTGGTAATTGTAAGCGGAACTTTAACCGCTGCTAACGAACTGGGAGGTCCTGCTTATATACAAGATTCAACTGGTGGCATTCCTATTTTCGATGCCCAAGTACACGGCCCAGATGCTTTTGAAATAGGCGATTCTATACAGGTAACGGCCTCAGTTGGTGCCTACAATGAAATGGTACAGTTGGTGGATGTAACAAATGTAGAGAGCTTTGGCCCTGCTACAACTCCTGTTGCACCTGTAGTAGTAAGCATTTCTGACATTACAAGTGCACTCGAAGGCCAACTGATTAGGATACCAAATGCTACCTTTACAGATACAAAAGGACTACTTTTCCCTGAAAGTAACTATTTTATTAAAAATGGCACAGATAGCTTAGAACTGCGGATTGACGGAGATGTAGAAAGCCTGGTGGGCAGGGAAATTCCTGATGATGCTGTGGCAGTCACAGGTGTGTTAGGGAGCTTTAGAGGTACCCTGCAGTTGCTGCCTCGTTTTATAGAAGACTTGCCTGGCACTACAGAATATGTGCCAGAAGGTACCAATATTCCTATAACTAAAACGCTCGATGTCATGACCTGGAACATGGAATTCTTTGGTTCTACTTTACCCACTTTCGGTCCAGCGGATGTGCAGTTACAGCTACAGAATGCCGTTAGATTAATTGATAGCGTTGATGCCGACATTATTGCAGTGCAGGAAATTTCTGATGAGAACCTGCTGCAGCAATTGGCAGATATGCTAGGTTATGAGCGTGTTTGCTCCGACCGTTACTCTTATTCTTTCCAAGAATCAGATGGGACATTCCCAGAGCAAAAGCTTTGCTTCCTGTACAACCCAGAGGTAATTACTTTTGTAGACGATAGAGTAATTTTCGAGGCTTTGTATGACTCCGCTCGTGTAGGTTACAGCACAGTTTTGGATGGTTACCCAGTTGGAAGTCCGTCTTCTTTCTGGTCTAGTGGCAGGTTGCCTTATATGATTACCGTAGATGCCACAGTGGAAGGCGTAACAGAAAGGTTCAGGCTAGTGAACATTCATGCTAAGTCAGGCGCAAGTGGCAATGACCTAGAAAGAAGAAGGTTTGATGTGCAGGCGCTGAACGATACGCTGGATCATTATTACCCGAATGATAACATTATTTTACTCGGAGACTATAACGATGATGTGGATGAATCTATCGGAGGCGGACTCACTACATACAGCGAATTTGTAGAGGCTGAAAATTTCAGAGTGGTTACAGCTGCTTTAAGTGAGACAGGCTTACGTACTTACATCACCCAGGACAACGTTATCGACCATATTGCCATTAGCGATGAACTGTATGACAACTACGTGTCAGGCTCTGCGGCTTTGGTTATACCTTTCTCCTACATCTACAATTACGGCAATACCACATCAGACCACCTCGCCGTAGTGACCCGTTACGAACTGTCGGAGCCGCTTACGCTTGATGCGGGCACAAATCAGATCGTTTACCGAGGCTATGCACCTGCTGGCTGTGCTACCTTAACTGCCAGTGCAGCCACAGGCGGTTATCCTGACTATACCTACACCTGGAGCACTGGGCAAACAGGAGAGTCTATTCAGGTGTGCCCTGAGCAGACAACTGTATATACCGTTACTGTTACAGATGCCAGAGGCAACACTTTTACAGATTCTGTGCAGGTATGTGTGGTTGACGTAAGCTGTGGCAACGTCAGAAATCCAAAAGTACAGGTGAATTATAAAGCATCTGGAAAGTCTGACAAAAGCAGAACACTGTGTGTACCAGAATACACTGTTCCTGTGCACCTGGCCCTTGGAGCTACCTTAGGAGATGGCAACGTGACTACCTGTGAGGGCAAGCCTGTACCTGTAGAGGAATTCAATCTGGAAGAATTTATCCTATCCTTTACAGCGTATCCTAATCCTGTTCAAGACTACCTGCACGTAATCTTCGAGAAGCTGCAGGATAGTGATGTAGAGTTTGTTTTCTACAACAGCTTTGGGCAGGAAGTTTACAAGAAGTCGCATTTTGTTCAGAACGGAGAGATCGACCTTGATGTAAGAAAGATACGCCTGAGCAGAGGAATAAACTACCTGAAGGTAAACAGCAAGTACGGCAGCAAAACGTTGCGAATAGTTAAGTTCTAAAACTCAATACTTTTAAAAAGGAAAGCCCAGCAAATCGCTGGGCTTTCCTTTTTTACACTCAACTGAATTGAAATAGTGTTTTAAATCACACTTGGCAATGCTCTAGGATTTTACCAAACCCATTGTGAGTTTGTTTCCCTGTTCCTGTTGTTAAGCTTAAATCCTAAAACTACTTCATGGCTGCCCGCGCTGTATTTATTTAGCTCAGAAGTGGTGAAGTCGTAGGAGTAGGCTAGGTCGAAGAGGTCGCCTATGCTGGCACCAGCCAGGACAGCCACCGCATCTTGATGGCGGTACGAAAGGCCTGCCCAGTACTTCTGGTCATACATCAGCTTTGCGTTTAAATCCAGTGCCACTGCGGAGGTGCTTGTTTTCTTCAACATAAGCGACGGGACAAAGGCTAGCTCTTTGCTGAAGTGCATACGCATACCAGCCGTAGCATAGTAGTGCGCCTGTCGCAACCTGTGGAACTGTGCAGCGTCGCCGTTGCCCTGCTGCGCCGGGTCCTGCTTGTCAGGCACTAGTTGCGTACCTGATAAACCGATGTAAAAATCAGGACTGTACAACCAGAAACCAACACCTAAATCCAGCTTAGCAGTGTTAGGTACAGCGCCAGTCAGGTAAGCATCGTTGGTATCGAAATAAATGGCATCGCCTGTTTTAACGCTATAGTTCGAGAGGCCTGTAGATATACCGCTCGATAGGTTGATGTAGCGAGAAATTGGCAGGTGGTAAGCATAGCTCACGTTAAACGTGCTGGTGTTTAGTAAGCCTGCTTTGTCTACCTGCGCAAACATACCGATACCGTGGTGCGGCGATACAGATCGCAGGCTGTTTTTGTTTGTAAACCCGTACCTGTTTATCCTTCTGGACTTCGGGTTACTCGTTCGGCGTGGCTGCCCGAGCATGGTGTGGGCAGACGCATAAAAGCTTTTCGGTGCCCCCTCTAGTCCTATCCATTGGGCTCTGTAGCCTGTCCTAATATCGGCATAGTTTTCTATGCCGCCCACCGCTGGGTTGTGCAGGTAGTTGTTTAGTACGTATTGTGAGTACTGCGGACGTTGTTGTGCCATGGCAGCGCCTACGCTTAAAACAAAAGCTATGATAGTGGTAATTGTTAAGTTCTTCTTCATGGCGCTGTTATTTTACAAGTGTTACACTTCCTGAAATCGGTTTATCCTGGTCCGTAAGGCGGATGATATAGTAATAAGCTGCCACTGGCAAGGCTTTACCGTTTTTGGTGCCGTTCCATGCCTCCTTATAGCCCTTCGACTCGAACACCTTTTCGCCCCAGCGGTTGTAAATTTCCACACTGCAGCTTGGGTAGTATTCAATGTTCTTAATGATGAACTTGTCGTTATGGTCGTCGCCGTTGGCGGTAATCACGTTGGCTGGAATAACAGAGTACAGTACCGTTACCGTAACTTCTGCTTCAGCAGTACAGCCTTCTGCTGTTGTAACCGTAACCTTGTAAGTGGTAGTCTTGGTAGGGCTGGCTGTTGGTGTGGCGCTGTTTGCATCAGAAAGACCCTCAGCAGGTGACCAACTATAGCTTACACCTCCCTGAGCCTCTAACTGCACCGACTCACCTTCCTGAATTGTTACATCACCGCTTACTATAGCTTTTGGCATTACTACTATGGCTTTTACCTCCAGGCGGCTAGCGCTGCTGCAGTTATTCTCATTGATGGTTTGCACATAATAACTGGTGCTGGCACTAAGGGCAGGCGTTGTAAAGCTGGTGCCTGTAAACAGCTTGTTACCTCCCTGTGTCGCATCGTACCATTCAACTGTAACATTAGCGGCTACTGTAGCTGTAAAGGTAACAGAACTGCCAGGGCAGGTGCTAACATCGGCTACAGTTGGTAAAGCTGGCTGCGGTAACACGTCAATCTTAACAGCGGCACTGGTGCTCTCGTGGCAATCGCCAGAGCTAACCACACGCTTAAACCAAGTCGTTTGCGAAAGGGCCGTAGACTGGTAATCGATTGTGTTGTTGGTGCCTGAGGCAGGAGCGAAACCTGCGTTGGCGCTCTCTGTGCTCATCAACCAAAGGTAAGTGTACTTGCCGCTGGCACCTGTAGGAGCAGCGCCTGTAAGTGTAGCTAACTGACCGCCGCAGATGCTTTGGTTGCTTGCTGCAATCGTGTTGTTCTGGATCGGATCGTTTGGTACTACTTCGATCTTCACCTCGTTGCTGGCAAGTTCTCCGCATAAATCTGATACAATTACTCTGCGGAACCAGGTAGTTTGCTGCAGTGCTGCAGGCTGATAATCGGCTTTGTCTGCACTTGCGATGGTAGTGAAAGAGGTACCATTCAAGCTCATCTCCCAACGGAAAGTATAGGTTTGCACTGTGTCAGCTGGCGTGTCTCCTGTAACAGGAGCAGGGGCAGTGTTGTAGCAAACTTCAGCTGATGTGGTTGCTATGCTGTTGCTGGCAATCGGCTGTACCACTTTCACCTCCACTACATTCGACTCTTGGCTGCAACCTCCTGTGTGGGCCATTCTTCGGAACCAGGTGCTGTTGCTCAGGTTGCCAGGGCTGTAGCTTGCTGCTGTAGCGCCTTGAATATTGCTGAAGTCGCTGCCGTCGCTGCTGCTTTGCCACTGGAACGTATACTGGTTGTCGTTGCCAGCCTTAGCGCTTGTGCTGCCTAAGGTGGCCGCTGTTGCGCCTGCACATATAGTTTGTGCGCCTGCTAGCTGGTTCACGATTGGCTTGCGTAGTTTAATTTCCACTACGTTACTGTAAAGTGCATCGCAGGTACCGCCTGTTACTTTACGGCGGAACCAGGTTGTTTTATTAAGCGCCTCAGGTTGGTAATCTGCTTCTGTAGCGCCCGCTATAGCTGTGTACGTACCGTTCGCGCCTGTCTCACTTTTCTCCCATTGGAAGCTATAGTCGCCGTTGCCTCCCGAAAGAGTAGCTGTAGTCAGGGCTTCTGCTGTTGCACCTACACATATTTCCTGATTTCCTGCGATGGTGTTTACGAGCGGCTGCGCTAGCTGTAATTCTATTGCTTCGGAGGTGCTGGTACAGGTAGCGGTTGTTACAACACGTTTAAACCAGGTTCGTTCGCTGATGCTCGTGGTATAGCTGGCCTCCGTAGCACCTGCTATTTCTGTAAAGCTGGTGCCGTCGCTGCTCATTAACCATTGATAATTATAGCTGCTGTTGGCTGGGCTGTCGCTGCTGAGCGTAAAGTTGGTGCCTACACAAACAGGAGCAACTGCTTTCAACACGTTATCGGCTATGGCTGGCGCAACCGTTATGGTTACAGTGTTACTAAACATCTCACCACAGTTGCCCGTTGTAATCACACGGCGATAAGTCCAGGTGCCAAGCGCTAAGGCTTCAGTTGGTTCATACTCTTCGGTGCTGGCTACTGTCTCAAATTCTCCTCCGTCCAGGCTGCGTTCCCAGCGGAAGGTCAAGCTGCTAACATCGCCATCTATAGGTTTGCTGCTGGTGAAGCGGCTCGGTACGCTGTTCTCGCAAAGGCTGGTGCTGGCAGTAGAGATCTCGTTCGTGATGCCAGGCACCACCTCTATCTCCACCACCTCGCTCACTAATTGCTGGCAAGCACCTGAACGAGCTATACGTCTGAACAGTACTGGTTCCGTAACAGGAGAGCTGAAAGTATAGCTTTGCTCGTCGTTCGTGCCTGGGGCAGGATTGAAGTTTGTCGCATCATCTGCCTGTGCCCACTGCCATTCGTATGTATAAGCTCCGCTTCCGCCTGTCGGCTCGGAGCCAGAAATCATGTTAGGTATAGCTCCTGCACAAACTGCGCCATCTGTATAGCTAATGCTGTTGTTGGCCAGCACAGGTTGTACTTCCACAAAAACAGTATTCGACATAGCCTCACAAGTTCCTGTGCGTACCTCACGGCGGAACCAGGTAGAGGTGCTAAGTGCAGCAGGAGTATAATCCTGAGCTGTTGCACCCTCAACTACTGTGAAACCTGTAATGCTGCTCTCGGTGCTGGCGTACCACTGATAGCTATAGTTGGCATCACCGTTTCCAGTTAATTCCGCAGGTGTGCCCGTGCCACAAAGGGTCTGGTCGCCCGAAATAGTGTTATTAGCCAGGGTGCTTCCTACTTCTATTGTCACTTCGTTCGAGATAGAGGTACATCCTCCTGAGCTAACCACTCTTCTGAAAGTAGTTGTTTGAACTAAGGCTGTCGGTGTATAATGCTGCTGATCATTCGTGCCCGCTGCTGCTGCAAAGGCTTCGTTGCCTGTGCGCTGTTCCCACACAATGCTATAGCTGCCGTTACCGCCTGAGATGCTACCAGTAACTTCACCCGCAGTTCCTCCTGTACAAATGGTTGCCATGGACGCTGCGATGCTGTTGCTGATGGCAGGAGCTATCGTTACGTTTACCGCAGCTTTCGGACCTGCACAGCCTAAGGCGTTTACAGCCTCTACATAGTAAGTGGCATCTGCATTTAAAACCGCTGTTTCGTAAGTCGCACCCGTGTGCAGCAAATGGCCGCTGGTGTTGTACCACTTGTAGCTTAGCCCCTGTGCTGGATTTGCAACAGCAAGCGAAGCAGTTTGGCCTGCACACGTAGTGGCGTCAGCTGCAACAGGGGCAACAGGCGTTGGTGTTACTTCTATTTTAATGACGTTAGATTCAGCGGTACATCCTTCTTCTGAGTAAACCACTCGCTTAAACCAGGTGGTTTGGTTAAGAGAAGTTGGCGTGTAGCTTTGGGAAACAGTGTCGGTTACAGACTCAAAGCCTGTGGTGGCACTGGTGGTGCTGGCGAACCATTCGTAGGTGTAAACACCGCGGCCTCCGCTTGGTTTGGCTCCCGTTAAGGTACCTGGTGAACCGCCTTCACAAACAGCTGCCTCTGGTGTTGTAATATTACCTGCTACCAATTCTGGCAACACTGTAGCCGTTACAGCACTACGGTTGCTCGTGCAAACTGACTCACCTGCAAGAACAGCCTCCACATAAAGCGTTGTAGTTACTGTCAGGCTTTCGATGGTGTAAGCAGTGCCTGTGGCTAAGACAGTGCTAGAGCTGTTGCTGCTGTACCAATTGTACGTATAAGCTTCATTAGCATCTTCTACAGATAAGGTTACACTGCCACCTGAACAGGCAGCCGCATTGGCTACCACTGGTGCTGCAGGAGCTGTTACAACTGTTACCTTTACTACATTGCTCACTGCTTCCTGGCAAGTAGCTCCTGATGCTTTTCTGCGGAACCAGGTGTCTTGCACAAAGCTGCCTGTCGGGTTGTAGTTCTGCGCGTTGTTTGTACCTGGAGCAGCTGTATAATCCGTGCCGTTTTGGCTAATCTCCCACACGTAAGTATAAGCGCCGCCGCCGTCAGTTGGTTTGGTACCCGTTATAGTGGTTGGGGTGCTGCCACTACAGATAATCTGCTCACCGCTGATGCTGTTGTTGGCCAAAGGTGGCGTTACTGTTACGGTAACTTCCGTACGATCACTTGTACAACCTGTAGCACTTGTAGCTTCAACATAATAAGTGCTGGTAGCCGTAAGATTAGCAGCTGTAAAGGTATCACCTGTATAAAGCAGGTCTCCTGTTTCGCTGTACCACTTGTAAGTATAAATACTGCTGGCTGTAGCTGTTAACGTTGCACTGCCGCCGCTGCAGGTGGTGGTCGTACCACTTATCTGTGGAGCCGCTGGCAGCATTTCTGTCTCAATCTTTACAATGTTAGATGCAGCTGAGCAAGTACCATCTTTTACTTCCCGCTTAAACCAGGTGGTTTGTGTAAGGGCAGTTGGCTTATAGTCTTTGGCTGTGGCACCGCTGATGGAGACAAAATCGTTTGGCGATCCTGTTGTGCTGGCAAACCACTGGTAAGTAAGGTCTTCTGAAGAAACATCATCTCCAGTGATCGTGCCTGGCGCTGTACCCACACAAACAGCCGTCTCTGTTGCCGTGATAGTACCGCCTGCCAACGCAGGATTTACCGTTACTATCACCTCTGTTTTGCTGCTGGTGCAATTGGTGGTGGCAGCTACAAAGTAAGAGGTAGAAGTAGTAAGGCCTTGAGTTGTGAAACGAGTTCCCGTACCCACTACTGCGCCTGTGGCATTGTACCAGGTATAGGTCGTGTTTCCAGATGGAGAGCTTACGCTTAGTTCCGTTGAAGCGCTGTAGCAGATGCTTGCATTAGCTACAACTGGAGCTTGTGGCGATGGCGCTACTGTTACCTTCACTACATTGCTTACATTTTCCTGGCAGCCTGCTGAAGTTACTTTTCTTCTGAACCAGGTGTCTTGAATAAGAGCTGCGGAAGGTGTATAGTTCAGTTCATCTGTTGTGCCTGTCGCAGTGGAGAAGTCTATTCCGTTTTGGCTGCTCTCCCACAGGTAAGTATAGTCTCCGCTTCCGCCATTAGGTGTAGTGCCTGTTAAAGCTGCCGCTGCAGCACCGTTGCAGATGGTTTGGTTTCCGCTGATGCTGTTGCTGCTGATAGCAGGCGTTACAGTAACGGCTACAGCTGTTCTTTCTGAGCTGATGCAGCCATTGCTGTTTACTGCTTCTACAAAATAAGTGACAGAGACAGTGAGAACTGGCGTGGTAAAGGCTTGGCCTATGTGCAGCAGGTTGCCCGCTGTGTTATACCAGTTATAAGTATCTTCTGTGGCCGTAGCAGTTAATGTTGTCGAGCTGCCACTGCAGATGCTTGTCAGGCCACTAACTTGTGGAGTGGCTGGCAGCGTTATTACCTCCACTTTTACCACATTTGATCCAGTTTCGCAGCTACCAGTGCTGATCTCTCGCTTAAACCAAGTTGTCTGGCTCAGGTTTCCTGGGGCATAGTCTTTAGCAGTAGCCGCGCCGATGGCTGTGAAACCTGTGCTGTTACCTTCTGTGCTGGCAAACCATTGATAAGTAAAGTTGTTGTTGCCATCTCCAACCAATACAGCAGCTTCGGTTCCTAAACAGATAGTTTGATTGCCTGAGATGCTGTTGCTGGCGATGCCTGGAGTGACAGTTATGGTTACTTCGTTTGATACAGTTTCGCAACTCGCAGAGCTAACTTTTCTTCTGAAAGTGGTTGTCTGCTGCAGTGTGCCTGGTGCGTAGGCCTCAGCGGTATTTGTACCTGTGGCAGGCTCGAAATTGCCGTTGCCAATACGCTGCTCCCATAAAATAGTATATGTGCCGTCGCCACCCACCAGGTTACCTTCTATAGTGCCTGCGTTGCCGCCTTGGCATAAAATAGGAGTGGAAGCGGTAATGGTATTTGTTAAGGCAGGAGTCACAGTTACTGTCGCCTCTGCCCTTGGGCTAATACAGCCTGTGGCATTTTCTGTCTCTACTGTATAACTGGTAGTAGAAGAGAGAGCAGGAGTTGTAAAGCTGGTACCCGTATAAACTAATTCTCCTGCTGCATTAAACCAACGGTGCGTGCCGCCTGAGTTGCTTACAGTAAGTATGGTGCTGCTGCCCTGGCAGATTTCAGTTGTGCCTGCTATAGTAGGAGCAATTGGCTGCTGCTCTACTGCTACCTGCACTACATTAGATTCTGACTCACATTCACCTGACGTTACTATTCTTTTGAACCAGGTGTTCTGGTTTAAAGCCTCTGGTGTGTATGTTTCGGTAGAGGCTACTAAGGTAAAGCCTGTGGTGGCGCTACTGGTGCTGGCAAGCCACTGGTAAGTATAGCTGCCGTTGCCGCCTCTAGGTGCTTCACCTAATAACGTTCCAGGAGTTGTTCCGCTGCAAATTTCAGCTTGAGGTGAAGTAACGGTGCCGCCAGCTAATGCAGGATTTACGGTAACCGTTACTTCTGTGCGGCTGCTGGCACAGTTGGCAGTTCCTGTTGAAGAAGCCTCTGCATAGTATGTAGTTGTAGCTGAAAGTGCAGGCGTGGTAAAGGTTGTAGCGGTTTCTAAAAGTGTGCCGCTGTTGCTGTACCATTTGTATACAACTCCGTTTGCTGGGGAAGTAACTTGTAAGGTGGCTGTAGCACCTTCGCATACAGTAGCGTTGGCTACAACTGGGGCTTCCAAAGCTGATGCAACTGTAATTTTTATGGTGTTGCTGCTAACTTGCTGACAATTGGCAGAACGCACGGTTCTTCTGAACCACATGTTTTGTGTTACGGCTCCGAGAGGTGTGTAGTGCTGCTCATTATTGGTTCCTGCGGCATCTGCAAAGTCAGTTCCGTTTTGGCTTGCTTCCCACAGATATGTAAAGTTTCCGTTTCCGCCTGTTGGTGTGCTGCCTGTTAAAGTTGCTGATGTGCTGCCGCTACAGATGGTCTGCTCACCGCTGATCGTGTTGTTTGCAACGGCAGGTATAACGATAACAGATACTGTAGTTGAAGCGCTTTCACAACCAGTGCTGTTCTGTGCTACAACTGTGTAGGTGGTGCTTGTACTTAAAGCTGGAGTTTCGAAAGCTGTACCTGTGTTCACAAGCGAGCCCGCCGTATTGTACCACTTGTAAGTTAGGTTTTGGATCGAACTTGTAACTGTAAGTGAGGCGGTTTGGTTTGCGCAGATGCTGGCGTTTGCTACAACAGGTGCTACAGGTGCATCCACAACTTCAATCTTCTCTGCGCTTGACTCTATCGTGCATTTGCCAGAAGTTACAGTGCGTTTAAACCAGGTTGTTTCATTTACAGCTGCTGACGTGTAATTGGCTCCTGTGGCGTTAGGTATAGCGTTAAAACCTGCTGTTGCACCTGTTTTGCTGGCGTACCATTGGTAGGTATAGTTGCCATTGCCACCAGTTGGAGTTTCTCCTGTAATAGTACCAGGTGCTGTTCCTTTGCATACAGCGGCAACAGGTGCGGTAATCTGGTCTCCTGCTGTAAGAGGAGGCGTAACAGTTACAACTACCTCTGTTCTGTTGCTAGTGCAGGCAGTTGCTCCAGAAGCAACTGCTTCAACATAATAGCTGGTAGAAGCATTAAGAGCAGGTGTGTTAAAATTGGAACTAGTGTGGATAGCCTGGCCGCTGGTGCTGCTGGTGTACCATTTATAGCTTACACCATCGCTTACGTTTTCTACAGACAATGTTACGCCTGCACCAGCACAAACAGAAGCATTTGCTACCACTGGTGCAGCTGGTAACGGTGCTACCGTTATTTTAATTAAGCCGCTAACAGATTCTTGGCAAAACTGACCCTTTACTTTTCTGCGGAACCAGGTGTTTTGGGTAAAGCTACTCGAAGGGTTGTAATCTTGGGTATTGTTAGTGCCAGGGGCAGCTGTAAAGTCGGTGCCGTTGGTACTAACTTCCCACAGATATGTATAGGCACCTGCTCCGCCAGTTGGCTCAGAACCTGTAAGCG
Source organism: Pontibacter harenae (assembly GCF_020907245.1). Classification (GTDB taxonomy): domain Bacteria; phylum Bacteroidota; class Bacteroidia; order Cytophagales; family Hymenobacteraceae; genus Pontibacter; species Pontibacter harenae. Next base: position 114,424 of record NZ_JAJJWH010000005.1, read on the forward strand.
TTGCCGCTACATTTCCGTTGCAGATGGTTTGGTTTCCGCTAATGGTATTATTTGCAACAGGTGGTACCACAGAAATGGTAACAGTTGCTGCTGTACCCTCACAACCTGTTTCGTTTACGGCCACTACAGTATAGGTCGTGTTGGCAACTAGGGCAGGTGTGGTGAAAGTAGCTCCTGTAAAAGCTAAGTTATCTTCTTTATACCACTTATAGGTATTTCCGTTTCCTGAGGCAGTTAAGGTAGTAGTACTACCGCTGCAGATGGTTGTAGTTCCTACTACTTGTGGGGCAGTAGGTAAGCTGGTTACCTCCACTTTTATCACGTTCGATTCTGCGGTGCACTCACCTGACACTATAGTGCGTTTGAACCAGGTGGTTTGTGCAGGAGCAGTCGGAGTGTAGTCTTTAGAAGTAGCGTTGGCAATGGCTGAAAAGTCTACTGAGTTGGTGCTGCTGTACCATTGGTAGCTGTAGGTGCTGGCTCCGTTGCCTGTTAGTGTACTTGGGGTGCTGCCAGGGCAGATGCTTTGGCTTCCTTGTATACTGTTGCTGGCGATGGCTGGTGTTACGTTGATGGTTACTTCATTCGATACACTGGAGCAGCTACCAGAACTAACTTTTCTTCTGAAGGTAGTTGTCTGGTATAGTACGCCTGGTGTATAGTCTGCTTGTGCATTATCGCCAGGAGCAGCTGTGAACGTGTTGTTACCAGTTTTCTGTTCCCAAACAATTGTGTATGTGCCGTTGCCGCCTGTTAAGGAGCCGCCAATAGTTCCTGGGGCTTCGCCTTCACAAATGCTGGCTTTAGCTACTGCAACAGTGTTAACTAGAGCAGGAGTAACAGATACAGCCACTTCGGTTTTTAGACTGATACAGCCACTGGCGCTTTCAGCTTCAACAAAAAAGCTGGTGCTGGCTGAAAGAGCTGAGGTAGCGAAAGTGGTGCCTGTATGAACCTGAGAGCCATTGGAGCTGTACCAGCGGTATGTATAACCTGATGAAGCTGTGACAGACAAAGTAGTAGATGAACCACTGCAAATAGAAACTGTACCTGCTACAACAGGTGCTGCTGGTAAGGCTTCCACATTTACTTTCACCACATTAGACTCAGCTGTGCACTCTCCAGAGCTAGCTACCCTTTTAAACCAGGTAGTTGCGCTCAGGCTTTCTGCTGTGTAATCTGCTGCTGTTGCTTGGCTTATTTCTGCGAAACCTGCTGTGCTGCTTGTGGTGCTGCTGTACCATTGGTAAGTATAGTTGCCATTTCCGCCTGTGGCTGCCGATCCTGTTAATTTGCCTGGTGAAGTATCTGTACAGATAGTTGCCTTTGGTGTGCTTATACTTCCTGCTGCCAATGCTGGCGTTACGGTAACAGTTGCTTCAGTTCTGCCGCTGGTGCATTGAGAGGTTGTGAAAGCCTGTACAAAGTAAGAAGTGGTGGCTTGCAAGGCAGGAGTCGTATAGCTGATTCCTGTGGCAAGTTCCAGTCCTCCAGCGTTGTACCATTTGTAAGTAATGCCTGCTGCTGCATTGCTGACTGTTAGTTGTGCCGTAGCACCTGAGCAAATGGCAGTATTGGTTACTATAGGTGCATCAGGCAGAGGTGCTACGGTAACTTTAACTTCAGCACTAACGCTTTCCTGGCAGGTTCCGCTACTTACCTTTCTTCTGAACCAGGTATCTTGAGTAAGAGCTGAGGAAGGTTTATAGTTTAGTTCATCTGATGTGCCTGTTGCAGTGGAGAAATCTGTTCCGTTCTGGCTTACCTCCCATTGATAGGTATAGTTGCCGCTTCCGCCAGCAGGCTGTGAGCCTGTAAGAGTAACTGGGGTAGCGCCGCTGCAGGTGGTTTGGTTTCCGCTGATGCTGTTGTTGCTGATAGCAGGCGTTACAGTAATAGCTACAGCTGTTCTTTCTGAGCTGATGCAGCCATTGCTGGAAAAAGCCTCTACATAATAAGTGGAGTTACTGGTGTAGTTGCTCTTAGCGTAAGTATTTCCTGCATGGAAAGCTGTTCCGCCAGTAGCTACTGTGTACCAATTGTAAGTAAGGCCTGCTTCTGGCGCAGTTACTTCTAAAGTGGCGCTGTTGCCAGTGCAAATGGTAGCACTAGCAAGCTGGGGTGCCGCAGGAATAGCAAAGATAGTAACGAGCTGCTCCGTTTCTGTGGAAGTGCCACACTCGTTACGAACGCTTAATTTAATAGTATAAGTACCTGCTGAGGGAAAAGAGATGTTTGGAGACGCAGAACTGGCTGAGGTGCCTCCTGTAAAACTGGCATCTTTATCCACCGCCCAGGTATAGGCATTGATGCTGCCACCGTTTGAGTTGAACACAGGCTTGTGCTTGCTGTCGGTGCCGTTGAACGTTAGCGTCTGTGGGCCGCAGTAACTCTGGCTGGCAGGTAAGACTGCTGTTGGCTCACCTTTGATAGTAATCTGTTTAGACGTTTGGGTGTCGTAGCAGTTATTAGATTTGGTAGTCAGGGTAATGGTATAGGTGCCTTCTTTTGAAAACCTGAATGTTGGATTTGAGCTTGTCAGGGTTCCGCTGCTAAGGGTGTAGTTAGTGGCAGGAGAAACAGCCCAGCTATATCCGATGGCGTTCGTAGAGCTGTTGGTCATAGCCACATCGGTGTTTTTACAAAAAGAGGTGGCATTAGCAGGTGTAGAGAAACTCGCTACTGGCGGCGGTAGCACAACAAACTTTTTAGTTACAACACGCGATCCACAGTTAGGAGTACTAACCATCAAGCTTACATCATACTCTCCAGGAGTTGAAAATTTAACGCTTGCATTTTCCCAGTTTTCATCCAGAGATACTAACGTCCAGCCTTGGGCGGGCGAAATGCTTCCCGCATAAGTAACACTGCAGTTCTGTTCCTTAGAAGTAGTATTTGTAAAGTAAACCGTTTCGCCCACACAAATATTTAACTTGCCTGTGCTGAACGTGAAATTTGGAATGGCCTGCTTGCTGATCACAATACCTGTTGCTTTTGCCACAGGCGAGGTGCCGCACTCGTTTTCGGCTGTACCCGTTAAAGTAAATGCTCCGTTGGGCTTGCTGCAGGAACTGCTGGTAAAGGTGTGGGTGATGGCGGCTGGTAACGTTTCCTGAGTAAACTCATACGGAGCAGAGCCATCGTCAAAAGAAAAGGTGTATTTTGTTCCAGCTGTGTTGCCCTGGTAGTTACTTAACGGGAAACTATAAGTTACAGAGGGAGCCTCGGGTGTTAAGCATGCTGTAGTGCTGGCAGGCTTGCTGATGGAAAAGCTAGGAGTTCTGGAGTTGATAACCGTGTAGTACTTTGTGCCTACGCAGTTGCCGTTACGGCCACCTAAAGCCGAAACACTTAGTATAAACTTTCCTAGGGTAGTGTAGGTATGTGTGGCAGTTGTATAAGAGGCGGGTAAGGTTTGCGTGCTTCCATCGCCCCAGTTTATAGTATAGCCAACGTTAGAATCTTTGGTGGTAGACATGTTCACCACCGTTAATTTATAACTTGAGTTTGTAGCTGTACCGCAGTTCATGAAGGGAGTATCTGTGGTAGTAGCATCTGCTATGGTAGGGTCAGGCATGTTGCCTACCGTAATGTTCATGACCTTCGTGCTTGTACAGCCTGAGACATCTGTTACTGTTAATTTAACAGCAAACGTTTGGCTACCTGTTGATAGCCCGAAAGCATTAAATTCGTGGTTCGGGTTCTTGTCGCTGCTGGTGTTAAAATCTCCAGCGGCAGGGTCTCCAAAATCCCAGGCATACTTTACAATATTACCCGATGACTGGTCTACGAAAATAACCTTTCCGTTACAGCCGCCTGCCATGTTGTACTTGAAGTCTGCTACAGAGCTGCAGGTTTGTGAAAAGGCATTGTTAAAGGTGTTGCACAGCAGAAATAATGTGCATAGCAGTGGTAGAATTTTCTTCATATAAACCTGTTTCCCGTTTTGATATAAATATTAGCTAATGTTCTGGGTTGATAAAATTGTACTTATACTATTTGTATTTTAAACATTATTAACATCTGTAAAGAATGAAATAGGTTAGGTGAAATTTGTAGTAAATACAGATAGTGTGTACAATTGATGAATCAAAGTTAGTAGAATACAGCTGTATTAAAAGCTATCTATGTATTAGTTAATGATGATTTAAAGCAGGTTGTGTTAGGTTGTTGAAAATGAGTTATAACTTCAAAAATTAATTTTAAATAAAAGTGATATTGTACTAAATTTATAATGGAAGGAAAGTATTGTGCTGCTGATGGATCAATGGAATAGCATTAAAAACGTGCTTGTAATTGAAAGTGTGGTATTTTAGAAGGTGTATCAGATAAGTTGGCTGAATAGAGATTTTGATATCAAGGCTACAAGGTAATCTCTGCAAGAGCATGCAGGCCGATAGTTTATAAATAGCTAAAACCAGCCAGAATGCACGCTGTGCCTCTGAATATTCGTTAGAGTCTTCTGTTCTGGAATTAAGCAGTTGCTCTTATGTAGTTTAGATATGTGCTGGCAGGGCCAGTTAATCTCAGGATGAAGGAACTAGTATTTCATACTCTACCACTTAAGGGATGGTGGCTGGCTAGTTCTGATTGAAAAGAGCAGGAGAATGTACTCATCTTGTCGCTAAACGAAGGTAGAAAATACAATACTTTCAATGCTCCTATATGTCTGTATTGCCTTAGAAACAGTTTAATTCTGCTTACTTTCTGATAGGAATAGACTGTTTTTTTTTAAGCTGCTGAGGTGAACGTTTGTTGCGGGAACTAATATAGTATAAGGCGAAGCCCGACAGAATAGTTACTACACCTATAACAGAGAAAATACGCAGCAACAGATTTCCGAAATTATCACGGTTTTGATAATCCATGGTGTGTAGCATCCAGAAGAAGTCGAATACTCGCCATTTGTTATTTCTGAAACTCATAACCTCTCCGCGCTCAGCCGCCACATAAACTGTTGTGTTGGTAGGGTGGTCCATGGTAACGGCATAGGCAGGCAAGGGGCTTTCGCGGTATTCGTGATGGTTACCTACATGGCCAGCCGTAAGGTGTTCTACCTGCTTTACCTGTACTTGTCCTGTAAAACTAGTAAGAGCCATATGTGTGGCCTCTTCCTGGTTAAGCATCGGTCTTAACTTACCTGTAGCAGCTGATGCTAATTGGGTGTGAGGCATAGGCATGCCATCATGCTGCATAAAGTATACGATCTGGTAAACAGGCTCACCCAGTACGTTAATCAGTTTTATAGATTTAACAGAATCTGGCTGCGGTAGCTGTTGCAGTATCTGCTGCGGCGAAACCAGGTTCATGTTCACGCTGAAATTGGCAGGAGCTTTTCGTTGGTGATCTCCGTGAATTTCGTCTATGTCGCTCCAACTAAAGTATAAGCCACCCATGGTCCAGAATAAGAACTGTATGCCCGTTAGCAGGCCCAGATAACGGTGCGTTTTTCGGATGCGGAGATGAGTTTTTCGTTTCATGCGCTAGGAGTGATAGCTGTAAAAGTACTAGTTTTTCACAAAAGTGGTACACGACTATATAACATCTGCTGGAGAGAACAACATAACCTACCTGTAGTGCCGCATGATGGCGTAGGGGAAGGGTGCCCACAATGCCGCTTTTGCGCCAGCAGCTTTCAGGCCTTGGTTTACCCAATTGTTGCAGTTCTTCAAGAGGTAGAACTTTCTATGGGCCTCATAAAAGTTATCATCCCCTGTATACCCTGCCCCTTCAATTAGCATAAACCCTCCGTTTTCGCTTTGGAAGGATGTTAAGACGTAACGCACCAGTTCTTGATACTGCTCGGGCGATAATTTTATGGGGAGTTGGTATTTGTTGGGTATGAGCGGGTTTTCGATATACTCTACGTGCATGGCAGTTTTGGTGGGCCATAAAGCGGCGGAAATTGCCACGCCAGGTGTTAAGTCTTTCCATTCAGGTGTTTCGATATAGAAGCGCCTGTCGCCCCACCCGAAAGCAACATGTGAGTCGCTGTTGTTGGCAGTGGCGAAATGGTGGAGCGGTAGCTTAGTGCGCCAGTCTATGTGTGGGGTAGCAATAGGCAGTACCAGATCGGTATGCACGCCATTGGAGGTGACGAATATTTCAACAGAATCCTGTTGTGCTGCCTGCGCAAAGCCTTCGTTTGCTGCAAAGCTGCTCAATATAAAGCCTAGCACAAAGAAGAGCAGGCTAATCCCTAGCAGTACGAGCACTACCCATTTAATGAAATTAGCTACTTTTTTGACTGAAGCATACATATGTTTACATACGGAACTTGCCTGAAGTACAGTGCCTTCATTTAAATAGGATTTGTCAAAATCAGCATTTTTGCGCAGATTGTGCTCTTCTTTTATATAACATCTCTATATCCACCAAACTAATCATGATAAATACCTTAAAGCGACTCTTCGCTTTTAGTTTGCTGCTACTAAATGTACAACTTGCATGGGCACAGCAATTACAAACACCAGCTCAGTTTCAGGGCTACCAACTAGGGAAACAGTTTACCACGCATGCGCGCATCGTAGACTATGTACAGTACTTGGCAGCACAGGCACCAAATCGTATAAAAGTAGAAGAATACGGCCGTACTTACGAAGGGCGCCCGCTTTTACTGGCTTATGTAGCTTCTGATGAGAACCTGCAGCGCCTAGAACAGATACGCGAAAATAACCTGCGACAGGCGGGCGTGCTTAACGGACAGGTGCAGGGAGACCAGCCTGCTGTTGTTTGGCTAAGCTACAATGTGCACGGTAACGAATCGGTAAGCTCAGAGGCCGTAATGCAGGTGCTTTACGATTTAGTCAACCCTGACAACGCGCAGAGCAAGAAATGGCTGCAGAACACCGTTGTGCTGCTAGACCCTTGCGTGAACCCCGACGGGCGCGAGCGTTATGTGCAGTGGTACAAGCAGGCGTCTAACCAGGGTGGAAATGCCTCGCCTTATGCCTGGGAACACTACGAGCCGTGGCCAGGAGGCAGACCAAACCACTACTACTTCGACCTTAACCGCGATTGGGCCTGGCAGACACAAATTGAATCGAAGCAGCGCCTGGAGCGCTACAACAACTGGCTGCCACAGGTGCATGCCGATTTCCATGAAATGGGAGCAGAGTCGCCTTATTACTTCTCGCCAGCGGCCCGTCCGTTTCACGAAAGTATAACCCAGTGGCAGCGTCAGTTTCAGAACACGATAGGAGATTATAATCGTCAGTATTTTGATAAAAACAACTGGCTGTACTTTACACGCGAAAACTTTGATTTGCTTTATCCTAGCTACGGCGATACTTGGCCTACCTACAATGGAGCCATTGGCATGACGTATGAGCAAGGTGGTTCTGGCCGAGCAGGTTTGGCTTACAAAAAGCAAGATGGCGATACCCTTACATTAGTAGATCGTATTGCGCACCACGTGGCAGCCAGTAAAGCAACTATACAGGCATCATCCGAAAAGGCAGATCAGCTGAAACAGGAGTTTCAGAAGTACTACCAGAATGGCCTTAAAAACCCAGCAGGTGACTACAAGACCTTTGTGTTAAAATACAGCGACAGAAGCGCTGGTAACATCAAAGCATTGGTCGACTACCTCGACCGCCAGGGAATTAAGTATGGCTACGCAGGTAAGAACACTTCTGCCAAAGGCTATAACTATAGCACAGGTAAAGAAGAAAGTATACGTGTGGGCGAAAACGATATGGTTGTGAGCATGTACCAACCTAAGTCTACTTTGGTGAAAGTACTGTTTGAGCCAAACACAGGCCTGGAGGATTCTATTACCTATGACATTACTTCCTGGGCTATTCCTTATGCCTATGGTATTCAGGCTTATGCCCTGAAGAACAGTATAGAGCCAGGAAAAACACAGTTAGCACAGCAAGCTGCGCCAGCCATTGCCACAGAACGACCATATGCTTACCTGGCCCGCTGGACCAATCTACAGGACCTCAAGTTCCTGACAGAGCTGATGAAGCAGGACGTGAAGGTGCGTATGGCGGAAAAAGCTTTTGAAATTGATGGCGCCAAATACGAGCCTGGTACTTTAATTATTACGAGAACAGGAAACGAACGCTTGAATAACTTTGATACTTTAGTTCGTGACTTGGCAAAGCAATATGACATTGCACTGGGCGCAACAACTACTGGTTTTGTTAGCAGCGGTTCCGATTTTGGCTCTAGCGGTGTTCGTTACCTGAAAATGCCGAAAGTAGCCTTGCTTTCAGGCGAGGGTGTTTCTCCTTATGGCTTCGGCGAAATATGGCACTACTTCGAGCAGCAGATTGGTTACCCTGTTACGGTGCTAAACACTTCTTATTTCAACTCAGTGCCTTTAAATGAGTTTGACGTGCTGATCTTGCCTGGTGGTTCTTACGGACAAATCCTGAATGAGCAGAAACTGGAGCAGGTGCAAAGCTGGGTTAGAGCTGGCGGTAAGCTTATAGCACTAGAAAGCGCAGCAGGCTTCCTGGCTGGTAAGAAAGGCTTCAACTTACAGAAAAAATCAGACGGCGATGAGGCTAAGTCTAAAGACAAAGAGAAGAACGAAAGCCCATACGCAAACCTGCGTAGCTACGGCAACCGTGAGCGCGAAGCCCTTAGCGACGAAACACAAGGTAGTATCTATCAGGTAGACCTAGACAAGACACATCCACTAGCTTTTGGCTACGGCGATTCTTACTATGCTCTTATCCGATCAGCCGATACTTTCTCTTACCTGGAAAATGGCTGGAATGTAGGTGTTCTGAAAAAGGATAACTATAGGACAGGTTTTGTGGGTGCCAACGTGAGAAAGAAACTACAGGATGCACTTATACTCGGAACGCAGGATATGGGCCGCGGTCAGGTAGTTTACATGGCCGACAACCCACTTTTCAGAGCTTTCTGGCACAGCGGCAAATTGCTGTTTGGTAATGCTGTATTTGTAGTAGGACAGTAACTAAACATCCTAAACACTTCGATAAAGCCCTTCTAACAGAAGGGCTTTATTTTTTTAGAAGGACACGATATCCTCTTCTATTGCTTTTGATGCATTATATTTCTTATTAGCTTGGACTACAATTGATAGTGAGGTTTAACAAAGGAGAGAAATCTCAAACAGACAAAGCAATGGCTACAAAAAAATCTTTTCCGACTTCTGATGAATACGATGCTTTTTTCGAAAATTACATACAGTCTGTGCAGACGGATGATTTGCTAGATGGCTTGTCGGCAAATTTGGTAACTGTAACTAACCTGATGTTGGAGTTGGAGGAGGAACAGTTGCTACACAGGTATGCACCAGGTAAATGGAGCATAAAGGAGTTGCTGGTGCACATGATGGATACAGAGCGTATTTTTGCTTATCGTGCGCTGCGATTTGCCAGGCAAGACAAAACCGAATTGCCTGGTTTTGATGAAAATGCCTATGTAGCTCCCTCAAAAGCTGATGCACGAACTATAACTGGTATCTTAACGGAATACGAAGCGGTGAGGCACGCTACAATAGAGTTATTCAAGAATTTTGATGAAGAGGCCTTAAACCAAAAAGGAACGGCTAGCGGAAAGCAGGTGTCGGTAAGAGCCTTAGGTTATAGTATACTGGGGCACGAAATTCATCACCTAAACATCATCAAGAATCGGTATTTAGTTTCATAGCGTTTTCTTCGCTGGCTCAACCTATTTATAAAGTATAAGTGCTATATTTAACTTATCTGTAAGATCAGTTCATTAAAGGAATGAGTTGGCCATCATTTAAATCATTAAGAAGAATGGGATTTTTTGATAAGCTGTTTGGGAAATCGCAAATCCAGCATGAAGATAACTTAAAAAGTAATGAACCAGAACATGCTGTCATTGTCAGATTTGATTATGGTATTGAAGGGCTTGAACCACTTCACGCCTTAGAAGATAAGCTTGAAGAGGTATTAGAAGAAAAGGGGGTAGGAGAATATGACGGTCATGAAATTGCAGTGGACTACAGCGACGGATTTCTCTATATGTATGGTCCAAATGCGGAAATTCTTTTTAAAGCAGTAAATCCGGTTCTAGCTGAAACTGAATTTATGAAAGGAGCAAAAGCAAAGTTAAGGTTTGGTCCGCCAGAGGACGGAGTTAAAGAAGTTGAAGTAGAAATATAATAAAATCGTTGGCCAACAAAGCATAAAAGCCACACTTCGGATACGCCTCGTTCGCCTTCTATACAGACCGAAGTGCATGTCAGGGAGGTTCTTAGCGACATATTTAAGAAGCTATAGTTAGTTCTTGTCCTGCTTCCTGAACTTGTGTTTTTAAATATGCATTTCACCCGTAGAAATATAGGCTTACTGTTGGCACCGCTGCTGGCGCTGCTCGTGTGGTGGCTGGCTGCTGGCTTAGCTTTTGAGGCTCGGACAGTAGCTGCTATCATGGCTTTTTGTCTCGTCTTCTGGATGACGGAAGTTATTCCGCTGTCCATGACGGCTTTTTTAGGGGTACTGTTGGCAGTGATGTTAGGTATAGCCGAGATCAACACAGCATTTCAGAACCTGGGCCACCCTATTATTCTGCTGTTTATAGGTAGCTTTCTGCTGGCTCGCTCCATGACGCGCCATGGCCTCGACAAGCGTATTGCACTTTACATTCTGTCCCGAAAATATTTCCAGAAGAGCCTTTTCAGGTTGTTTTTCGGCTTCTCGTTTATATCGTTTGCCCTGTCTATGTGGGTTAGCAATTCTGTAACGGTGGCTATGCTGCTGCCCCTGATGCTGGGTGTAACAGAACTGGTACATCAGCCAGACAGTAAAACAAAAAGCCCTGCTGTTTACTTTCTGCTAGGTATTGCTTATAGTGCATCCATAGGCGGCATCGGCACTATTATCGGTTCTCCGCCTAACCTGATTGGGGTGAATTATCTGGCGGAGCAAGGCATACGCATCGATTTTCTGCAGTGGATGCTCCTGGCTCTTCCGATTGCTGTGGTTATGTATATTTTCCTGTTGCTGTACATGCGCTTTTTCCTGCGTAAATCAGATTTCAACAAGGCAGCTGTGCTTGCTTACGTTGCCCAAGAGTATCGCCAAGGCAAGAAGGTTTCTAAAGGCGAGCTTGTAACAATGGGTGTTTTCTTATTAGCTGTGGTATTATGGTTGGCGCCTGGTGTTTTTAACCTGCTGGGGCTACAGACTGCCTACTCGTTTATGACCACCTATTTTGCCGAGAGCACAGTAGCGGTGTTAGCTGCTTTGCTTTTGTTCTTGATTCCTCCAGGAAATGAGAATGACGGCAGGGGTACACTTACTGCCGAAGACCTGGTGAAGATAGACTGGGATACAATTCTCTTGTTTGGAGGCGGGATGGCCTTGGGGCAACTGGTTGTTACCTCTGGCCTTGCCGACGTGATTGGACTTGCCATTACAAGTGTTATCGATCCAGGGGCTCAGCTTTTACTCGTGTTTGTACTGGTGTTGCTGGTACTTTTCTTAACAGAAGTCAGTTCTAATACCGCTATCGCCATTACGTTTGTGCCTATTGTGATCGGTGTGTTGCACGGGCTAAACCTGCCTTTGCTGCATCCTGTGTTAGGAGTAGTAATAGCCTGTAGCCTTGCCTTTATGTTGCCTGTAGCCACTCCACCGAATGCCATTGTTTATGGCAGTAAACAAATACCTATAGGTAGTATGGTGCGTACAGGCCTGGTGCTAAATTTAGTTGGAGCCGCTGTTATTACAGTTTTTATTGCGCTTTACATGTCGTTTTAGCCAGTGTGAAGTATATCTTTAACACACATCATATTTAGAATTTGGAGCATGCAAAATCGCAGAAATTATAGAATAGTAGTAACCATTGTCTGCTTGGTGCTGGCGGGAGTTAATGCTTATAAAGTTTACCAGGGAGGAGATTACAGATGGGTAGATATCTTTTTAGTTGTCGTTTTCCTAACCTTCGGAATAGTTTATTTAATTGCTTTACGAAAAGAAGATAATTCTTAATTTGAGCCAACTAATAGGCCTTCATTCCGCATTGCTTCTGCTGTGTAGAACATTAGCAGGGCATACAGTTTTAATAAGGAATCACTATAAAAAAACCTGAAAGTCGATTATCTTAGAAGATAAAGAAGACTTTCAGGTTTTCAACTTTTAGCCAAAGGTATCATACTATACGGCTACGGCTTTGATAGGGTTGGGAAATTCGTTAGTTAAGCGAAAAATATTTTTTTGCTGCATACCAGTCAGCTTTTGTTGGTTCATAAATGAGCGCTCTGAACCCTTTTTCTCCTGAATTTACCGTTTTATAAGTAGCCACATCCTTCCAGATAAGGTCACCTGGTTTTACATGTATCTTTTCAGTTTTGCCATTGTGAGTGGTTACCAACAACGTACCTGCTGTTACGGCATAAGCACGGTGCTCTGGGTGCATGTGCACATCTGTGAATTCTCCTGGCTTTAACTCAATTTCTAATAAACGCATCGTGCCAGTGTCTAGCAACTCAGAGAAGTTTTTGGCTTTAGCTGAACTGTTAGTGTCTGTAAAAGAGGGACTGTGTTTGCCACCAAGTGATGAGGTTGTAAATGCAAGTGCAAAAACGAGTGTTAAAACGGAAGTTGATACATTTTTCATAGTAGTATTTTTTAAGAATCTGGATATAAGGTTGTGTTACTATTTACCGACTTTTTATCGGTCTCTTTGCTTAATAGATGCCAGATGAGGGTAAACAGTTGCTTACAGATTTGTTAAAAATCTGTTAAAAGAGGGTAAATCAAACTAGTAAAGCTTTTATGTGGATGAACCAAGTTAGGAGATAGACCAAGAAGTACTACATAGGGTCTACGTCGGCCACTATCCTGGAGCCTTTAAAATCGGGGAGGAGGTTGAGCTGGAAAATAGCCTGCGCAATCTGCTGCTTGGCCGCACGCAAATTTGTGTTTTCACGTGGAAGTTTGATGTGGATCTCGTTCAGGAACATGTTCCGTATCTTGAAAATATACGGCACCTCTGGCCCCAGCACATGCTGCCTGCCCAGGCGGTCTGTTAAATCCTTTGCCAGCACAATGGCCGCATTCTCTGAAATATCCTGCTCCGCGTGCTTTACCGTCAGTTTAATCAAGCGCATAAAGGGCGGGTAACCAAAGCGCATACGTTCCTCAATCTCGTGTTCGTACAAAGATTGGTAATCGTTGCTGTGCACTTTGCGGAAAATGGGCTGCAGTGAGTCGCGGGTCTGAATAAGCACCGTACCAGGCTTGCCTTTCCGGCCAGCCCGACCGCTCACCTGCACAAACAGCTGGTACGCCCGCTCATGTGCCCTAAAATCGGGGAAATTGATGATGGTATCGGCGTTCAGAATCCCCACCAGGCTCACGTTCTCAAAATCCAGGCCTTTGGTTACCATCTGCGTGCCGATGAGTACATTAGTTTTGCCGCTCTCGAAGTCTGCGATAATCTGCTGATAGCTGTTTTTCTTTTTAGTAGTATCTAAGTCCATGCGCTGTATCTCAGCGTGTGGCAGCATTAGTTTCAGTTCATCTTCCACTTTCTCGGTGCCAAAGCCCATGCTTTTTAGGGTAGTGGCGCCGCAGGCAGGGCAGTCGTGGGGCATGCGCTCATGGTAGCCGCAGTAGTGGCAGCGCAACTCGTTGTTGTACTTATGGTAGGAGAGGCTTACCGCACAATGCCTGCATTTCGGAATCCAGGAGCACTCGTCGCAGCTGATGAACGGAGCATAGCCACGCCGATTCTGGAAAAGAATCACCTGCTCCTTACGCTGCAGTTTTTCCTCGATGGCACTTATCAGCTTGCCAGAGAAATGGCTGTGCATGTTCTTACGGTGCTGCTCATCCCGCACATTAATCAGCTCGATATCGGGTAGCTGCGCCTCTCCAAAGCGTTTGCTCATGGTTACCAGGCCCCAGCGGCCTGTCTGGCAGTTATAGTAACTTTCTATAGAGGGCGTAGCAGAGCCTAGCAGTGTTTTGGCTCCCTGGTACTGTGCCATCATCAGGGCAGTTTCGCGGGCGTTATACCTGGGGGCAGGGTCGTACTGCTTGTAACTTGCCTCGTGCTCCTCATCCACCACGATAAGAGACAGACTATGGAAAGGCAGAAAAATAGCCGAGCGCACGCCCACCACCACCTGGAAACGACCCGACACGACGCCCTGCCACACTTCAGCCCGCTCGTTGTCGGAGAATTTGGAGTGATAGATGCCCAGCTTATCGCCGAAGACTTTGATGAGGCGCGTTACGATTTGGGCTGTAAGTGCAATTTCAGGTAGCAAGTATAGTACCTGGCCACCACCTTCCAGAGCATGTTTTATCAGGTCGATGTATACTTCTGTTTTACCGCTACCTGTTACGCCATGCAGCAATACCGTATCCTTTTCCTTGAACAGCCCCAGAATTTCGTCCTTCGCCTGTTCCTGGTGTTCCGAGAGCGCCTTTGGCATCAGCTTGGGCGAGTGGTCTATCGGGAAACGGGAAATAATCTGGTCGAACTGCTGCAGTACGCCTTTTTTTATCAGCGAATCGATGGAAGAGGCGGAGATGTGCGGGTTCTTTGAGAGGGCACTTTTCTCCAGACCAATGTAGTTCAGGTTTACATCCTGGTGCACAGGCACCTGCTGCAGGTAGTTTAGTAATACATCAAGTTGCTTGGGTTTAGGTGCAAGCTGTGAAAACAGTTCCTCCAACATGCCCTCTTCCTGCACAAAATGCTCCGACAGGCGTACTTTCTTTACCACTTTAGGCGAATATTTGTCGCTTACCTGTTCAAATATGATAATCGCCTCCTTCTGAATCAGCGATTTGATGAACTTATGGTAGCTCTTGAGCTGTAGAAGGTTGCCTACCTCGGTAAAAGTAAGGGCCTTATTCTGCTGCAGAGCGAACAGAATTTTTTCTTCCTGCGGGGCTAGCGGAATCTCGTCCTCTTCGGGATTAAAGTGTGGGTGCAGTTGTATGCGCGATTCGCTGCTCAGCTTTAAGGCCGAAGGCAGTGCCGCATTTATTACTTCCCCAATAGTGCACATGTAGTAGTCGGCTATCCACTTAAACAGCTTTAACTGAGGCGTTGTAACTATAGGCTTGTCATCCAGCACATCCAGAATATACTTCGCCTGGTAATCTGCTGGGGCATTCTCATGAATATCGGCTACAATACAACTTAATACCCTTTTTGCTCCGAACTGCACAATTACACGCACCCCCACCGATACATCGTCGTTCATTTCGAACGGAATGCGGTAAGTGTAAAGCTTAGGAAGCGGGAGGGGCAGTATTACATCGGCAAACAATGTAACACGATCTACCGCTGGCTCAGGGGGGTAATTAAAGTTTAAGAGTTCAGACAAGGGTGCTTTGTATTATACTTTTACAAAGGTCGTAAAAAAAATGCGGAATGTTAACGGCTGAGTTTCCTGCCTCTGTTATGTAAGAAGACAAGTTTTCAGTCGTATCAGTTCTTTTGTGAAACAATGAATGCATCTACTTACCTGACCCGCTACAGGAAACCGTGTTTTTGCTGTACAGTTTCATCCTTTGGCTAAAGGTGTGGTGCAGAAAAGTAACTTATCAAGTTTGCTGTTCGTCGTAAGAGCTTAAGTTTTACCCAAACTAGAACTGAATGAGAATACTCTATACTTTTCTTTTAACCTTTTTCTTAAGCTTTGGAAGTATAGTTGTAGGCTATGCACAAATAGTTCAGAACAAGAACTTTTCCTTTGGCTCGTACGGCAGGGTAGGAGTAGGTTTTTCGCCTGCTATACCAGGGCACACGGGTGTGCCGCTGAACCTGCGCGGGCAAGGCCCCATAGGCGGCAGACTGGAGGAGCAGGATTATATGGAGTTGGTGGGAGCTTATCACTTCAAACCTGTTACGAACGACATCGACACTACATTCATAAATGCGCAGGTGCTTCTTTCTGTTTTCTCTACGGGTGGTCCTTTTATCGGGAACGTGACAAGCCAATCGGCGCAAGGGCTGGTATTTCGTATACCTGAATTCTTTGTGGAGGCGCAACGCATTATGGGCAGTAAGTGGTCAGCCTGGGTTGGAGCCAGATACGACCGTTCCGACGATGTGCACATCATCGACTATTATTACTTTGACGACCATTCTTCGCAAGGCTTTGGTATTATTAGGGAAAATACTTCTGTGTCATTTATATTTCCTGCAGTAAGAGACTCCACAGCGCATTATCCTCCCTACACTTTTATTACTTCTGTTAACGGTGTCCCTACCCAGTCGCTGCGGCAGCGGTTTATAGGCATCTTTGAGCATAGCTTCGATTTAGGAGACGGCAAGGCACTAAGCTTGCTAGCCGAGTGGCATCGGTTAGCGAATGCCAGGGGCGACTCCCTACGCTACTCAGCTGATGGAGGATGGGTGGCAGGAGTGAAGTATAATACTCCATTGGCTACTGCCAGAGAGGGCTCCTTTAACCAATTATCAGTGCGCTTTGGACGGGGAATAGCCAACGGGGGAGACGGTGGCTCTACCAGAACCTGGCTAACCTATGGCGCTCCAGACGAAGAAACGCAGGAATACAACGGTGCTTATTCTGTGTCGGTGGTGGAGCATTTCCTGCTAAACTTGTCAGACCGTTTCAGCCTGAACGGATATAGCTTACTTCTGAAAAGCAAAGGTGCCGCAGATACAGACCATAAAGCACCAGACTTTTTGGGTCGAGAGATTTTTAACCGAAAAACCGACTTTGCCATTGGCTTCCGCAGCTTTTGGTATCTAAAAGATTGGTTTCACTTGCTGAACGAGGCGCACTACACTATAAGAAAAGACGGGGAGCAACCCAAGGCTACTATGGTGAAGTTTTCTGTGGCACCTACCATTGTACCAACTGCCCAGCGCAGCCCTTGGGCCAGGCCGCATCTAAGGTTCGTAGTTTCTCTGGCGCGCTACAACAAATTTGCTCGTGAAAACTTGTACTCACCCTACCTGCAGCGGGCAGGGCATCAAAAATGGGGGCTTTATGGCGGTGTAAAAGCGGAATGGTGGATTTATTAGAAATAAAGTTGGTGCTTATCCAGGTGTTTTCTTTCAAAGACAAAATATTCAGACATTGATACTTTCGTGCAGGCATGAGTTGAGTTTGTACAGGTTAGGAGGTAGTCCCAGTGTCTAAAATTCTGAAAGTATCATCAAGCTTATCCTCTCTGTAGCGACCGTACTGGCGAAAGCGGTGAATCTTATCTGCAGAATTGGAGTACAAACATTGATATCCACAGGACGGAGTATAGATGTGATGGATAATGTTTTATACCTAAGGAGCAGATAGAATGAATTTAGCTGGAAATACAGTATTAATAACAGGAGGCGCCACAGGCATTGGTTTCGCTCTGGCCGAAAGGTTTCTGAATGCAGGAAGCGAAGTGATTATTTGTGGTAGGAGGGAAGAGAAGCTGCAGGAAGCGAAACAAAAGTATCCCGCCCTGCACACCCGCGTGTGTGACGTGGCAGATGAAGCGGACCGTGTAGCCTTGTTTGAGTGGGCAATCCAGGAGTTTCCTAAGTTGAATGTGCTGATTAACAATGCTGGCATCCAGCGCAGGGGTAGTTTTTTAGAGGATCAGGAGCCTTGGGCACAGCGTAGGCAGGAAATTGCCATCAACGTGGAAGCGCCTATTCATTTGTCAGCCCTTTTTATCCCGCATCTGCAGCAGCAGGAAACTGCCGCAATCATGAATGTATCGTCGAGTCTGGCCTTTACTCCTGGTACTTTTGCCTTGGTTTATAGTGCTACTAAAGCGGCTATTCACTCCTTCTCAATGACCTTGCGTTATGAACTGGCCACTACAAGTATTAAGGTAATCGAAATAGTGCCACCAGCTGTAGATACAGACTTAGGTGGTGCTGGTATCCATACCATGGGAGTGCCTGTAGATGAGTTCGCAGACAGTATTATGCAACGCATAGAAGCAGGTGAGGTTGAAGTAGGCTATGGCCGATCTGAAAAAGCCAGGCTGGCATCCAGAGATGACATAAACGAAATGGTGCGGGTTATGAGTACGCTGTAAGCTAAAATGTTCTTTTGAAGGGAAGAGCTATTTAACTCTGTTTAAACTGGCGTGGGAATTTTTTCCGTGCCTAATCACAATGTCGAGCCCGTGAAGTCACAAACTCCACTTTATCAAAGTCTCAAATCTGGAGATTCGTGCCAGCGTGTACGTGTATAGCATAATGGCCCTGTTCCTTATCAGAGAGACAGGGCCACTTTAAGCTTTTTAACTGCCTACAAAGCAGGAAACTTTGGTTCCTGCTGGTTCCGCTTGCCCCGTAGCTGTGTTAAAGCTTCCGCAGTTGTGTGTACAGGCAGTTGGCAGGTTTTGTTAAAGCAGACGTAAATAGTTGTTTTGCCACCGATGGCTGTTCTGTCTTGGAGCAAGGGCAGGTTGCTTCTGGTAGCCGTGCCTACCAGCAGCATGTTAGGTAAATAATATGAGCTGAAATCTTTACGCATGTCAGCTGCTTTTTCTCCTACTATAGCCACTTCTGCAGTTGGGGTAAGCTTATGAAAATATAGCGCTGCCCAATTGCTCAGGAACGAAGGTTCTTTAATTACCAGATCTTTTACTTTACTCAGCATATTATCCGAAAGTTGCTGGTAGCGCTCCTCATCGAAGTAGAGGCCAAGGAAGTGCAGGTTGGTAGCCATTACAGAGTTAGAGCTCGGAATGACATTATCCATGATTTCCTTTTTGCGGGCAATCAGCTTTTGGGAGCTGTTATCTGTAAAGAAGAACATGCCTTCCTGTTCATCAAAGAAATGAGTAAGGGTATAGTCTGTTAGTTGCTTTGCCTCTTGTAGCCATTGCTCGTCAAAAGTTACCTCATAAAGGCGGGTGAGGGCGCGGATGAGGAGTGCGTAATCGTCCAGGAAACCATCTATCGTAGCTTTTCCTTCTTTATAATTATGATACAGCTTTTCTTCCTGCTTTAAACGCTGCAGTATGAAGTTGGCATTACGCTGGGCAAGTTGCAGAAAACGTTCTTCACCGAAAGAGTAGTAGGCATCGGCAAGGCCTTTCAGCATAAGCGCGTTCCAGGAACAGAGGATTTTATCGTCTAAACCAGGCCTGATGCGTTGTTCACGCACCTGCATAATTTTCTTTTTCCAACCTTTTATCATTTCCTGCAGCACCTCCAGCTCCAGTTTGTTTTCCTGTGCAAACTTTTCATCGGAGATGCGGCGGTGCAGAATATTGCGGCCATGCTCAAAGTTCCCAGCGGCGGTAGCGTGATAGTATTTAGAGAAAAGCGGTTCCTCATCTCCCAGAATTGCCTGTAGCTCTTCTTTGGTA
Organism: Pontibacter harenae; assembly: GCF_020907245.1. GTDB lineage: Bacteria > Bacteroidota > Bacteroidia > Cytophagales > Hymenobacteraceae > Pontibacter > Pontibacter harenae. The sequence goes on from NZ_JAJJWH010000005.1 coordinate 133,689, forward strand.
AACGTGTAGAACTTACCTTCTTCGCCCTCACTGTCTGCATCTAAAGAGGAGTAGAAGCCTTGCTCATTGCTCATTAATTCACGTGAAACAAAGTCTATCGTTTCGTATACCACCTCTTTGTACAGCGGATCTTTTGTTACTTGGTAAGCTGCTGAATACAAGCTTACCAATTGTCCGTTGTCGTACAGCATTTTCTCGAAGTGCGGCACCAACCAATCGGCATCCACAGAATAACGTGCGAAGCCGCCGCCAACCTGGTCGTAAATGCCGCCATAGGCCATTTCGCGTAGCGTCAGGTTTACCTGGTTCAAAGTGCTTTGGTCGCTGGTGTGGCTGTGGTAGCGCAACAGGAACAGGTAGTCAGTTGGCATCGGAAATTTAGGAGCCTGACCTATGCCACCTTTTTCTTTATCAAATTTAATGCTGAGGTTGTAGCCCATCAGCCTGAAATCCTCTTCCCGCACATGAAAGTTGCTTTGCTTCAGGCCATACTTCTCTAATTCGCTACGGTTCAGGTGCTGCGCAAACTGCTCCGCCGACTGGTCTAACTCTCTTCTGCTTTTTTTATAGGCATCGGCAATATTTACCAGTAGGTTCACCCAGTCCTGCGGTGGAAAATACGTGCCCCCGTAAAACGGCTTCGCATCTGGGTTCAGGAAAACATTGAGTGGCCAACCTCCTTGCACCCCCATCGCCTGCAGCGCATCCATGTATACCGCATCCACGTCAGGTCTTTCCTCACGGTCAACCTTAATGCATACGAAGTGCTTGTTCATTACCTCGGCAATTTTCTCAAGCTCAAACGACTGATGCTCCATTACGTGGCACCAATGGCAGGCGGCATAGCCGATACTTACCAGTATGGGCTTATCTTCTGTTTTAGCCTTCTGCAGCGCCTCCTCGCCCCATGGGTACCAGTCAACAGGGTTGTAAGCATGCTGCAGCAGGTAAGGACTTGTTTCGTTTATCAGTCGGTTGGTTTTTCTATTTTCAGTCATAGTTTAGGGATTAGATACTGGACATTAGATACTAGGTTTTTACTTTAGGTTGAAGACTTCTATTGTGAATAAAGCAGGTAATCTTGTGTAAAATGGTTATTCAGGAAGTCTAGAATCTAACATCTAGTATTTGATGTCTAATTTTCTACGGGCAAGTTAGGTAAAAGTATAGGAAGGGGTGATTGCCGTAAAATGAGCTGCCAGGGTAGAGTTATAGAATCTGGGATTTTAATTGGGCTTCCTCAGTGGTTGTATCGACGTTATATTTTTGCTGCAGTTGCTGCAGTTGCTTTATTGTGCTTTTCAGAAAAGTTTGATGTGCTTCGGAGGCTGGGTGGAAGGCTTTGTGTGCCAGTGCCCGCTGCATCTTTTCCCATTCCTGTAGAAAGGTGCCAAACTCTTTACTGAAGTAAGCGGAGGTAAACTTTTGCCAGATATAATCCTCTGCTTCCTCTGACGGGTGTATCATATCGCGTTTGTAGAAACGATAATCGCGGAGGTCGTCGAGCATGATTTCGTAGGCAGGGAAGTATAGCACATTTTCATACTTCGTTGTCAACTGGTGGCACGCCACCCGAAGTATAGATTTACTAACCGTGTTGGTTTCAATCGTTTCCTTCAGGTGCCGCACAGGGCTGACCGTCAGTAGCACTTTAACCTTAGGGTTGAAGGCCTGCAGCAGTTTATACATACTATCTAAGGCCGTAGTTATTTCTTCCGTAGATAATAAAAGGCGTATAAAGTTTTTAGCAGGAAGCTTATGGCAGTTGGCAACTACTTCGCCTGTGCCAGCAAGTTTATAACCTACAGCTGTGCCAAGGGTAATAATAAGGAGATCAGCCTTCCGAAGTGCTTCCTGCGTTTGTTGCAGGCGCTCATTGATAGTTTGCAGGAGTTTATCTTTGGAAGGGGAGGAGAGGGAAGAGTGTAGGTCGTAAGCATACCAGATGCCGTTGTTTTGCACCAAGTGCTCTTCAAAATTATACTGTTTGCCTGTAGCGGCTTCTATAAGTAAAGCTGCTGACAAAGGGTTGAAAATAGTGCCGAACGGATTTACCAGAGTTTGTAACTTGTTTTGCTTCAGCTTAGAGCCGATTACATCTGCAAAACAAGAACCTAGCGTTACTACTTTAGACTGTAACGATAAGGCTAAACCTGAGGGGGCAACATGAACTTCTGTTCTGAACATTTTTCAAACTATAAGTTATAAGACCAGAACTCTTTTACCGATACACGTAGCGCGTATCAATAGTCCGACTTCTTGTACATTAGACTTGCAAATCTATACTTTTTCATCCTGTAGCTACACAGCCAAAAACAAAAGCGCCCTGCTGTTGGGCAGGGCGCTTTGTATGGTTGGTTATAAACTGAATTACTCAGCTACAACATTGAAACGTACTTGGTGTTTCACTTCTTTGTGCAGGTTAAGCGTAGCAGTATATTCGCCAGCTGTTTTCACATCCTGGTCAAAAGAAATACGCTTACGATCTACATCAAAACCTTTTGCTTTAAGAGCATCAGATAATTGAAGTGTAGTAACAGAACCGAAAATTTTGCCAGTTTCACCCACTTTAGCAGGAAGCTCTACTACTAAGTCACCGATGTTGTTAGCCAACTCCTGTGCTTCGTTTTTGATGCTTTCAGCTTTGTGTGCAGCCTGACGAACATTCTCAGCTACTACTTTTTTGTTTGTGGCGTTAGCGATAACTGCTAATCCTTGTGGGATCAGGTAGTTACGGCCATAACCTGGCTTTACAGTAACAGTATCGTTTTTGTAGCCTAGGCCCTTAACGTCATCTTTAAGTATAATCTCCATGGTCTGCCCTCCTTATTTTAAAGAATCTGTTACATAAGGTAAAATGGCAAGGTGTCTTGCTCTGGCAACCGCCTGAGACACTTTGCGCTGGAACTTAAGGCTAGTACCAGTAAGCCTTCTAGGAAGAATCTTTCCTTGCTCGTTCACGAACTTAAGCAGGAAGTTGCCATCTTTATAATCGATATACTTGATACCGCTTTTCTTAAAACGGCAGTATTTCTGACGGTTTTCTTGTTTGTGTACTCTTTCGTTAACTAGGCTCATTATCCTTTAACCTCCTCTTTTTTAGCTTGTGATTTAAATTCGCCATTTCTTCTACGTGCGTTGTAAGCAACAGCGTGCTTATCAAGAGCAGTAGTTAAGAAACGAACTACTTTTTCGTCACGGCGATAAGCCAGCTCAAGCTGATCTACGACAGTAGTAGGGGCAGCGAACTCAACCAGGTGATAAAAACCAGTTGATTTCTTCTGGATTGGGTAAGCCAGTTTACGAAGCCCCCAGTTCTCTTCGTGAATAATGTCGGCGCCATTTTCCTTAAGCACCTGTCTGAACTTCTCGACCGTTTCTTGCATCTGCGCCTCGTTCAAGAGAGGAGTCAGAATGAAGACAGTTTCATAATTTTTCAATTCCATTCGGTTCGAATTTATTTTTAAGGGTGCAAAGTTAAATCATTATTTTCTCTGAAACAAGCAGTTGCCTTATATACTATAGGTGTTTTATCCGATTTTTTTAGAAAATAAAGCTGTACTTATGTCATTAGTTACCTTTATTATATATAGGCAACTAAATTTTATGGCAGATGCTTCTGGTGAATCTATTCAAAAGAGTATCTTCATGTTAATAATGGTGTAAGTGCATAATGGAAATGTACAAATAGAGGATTGCCTCTTTTGTTATGCAAAAAAGAACGCATTGTACTTTTTTAAAGTGCAAGCTACAGACATAGAAGCATTGTTATTTATAATTGTTCTAAATAAAACCTGTCATACGTAAAAATAAAGGGGTTTTTGTGTTGCACGGGGTACAAAAGAGCTTAAGACTAGACAAGGGGGGAAAAATAAACTTCTTCTGTTTGATTAATGAAATTCGCATAGTAGATTTGTGGCCGTAAGAAATTCACCATATACATAAACACACACAAGTGAGCTTGGCTATGATTAGCTGTATAACTAAAATTAAACACAAAGATTTCTTGGCCTTCTTGTTTGCCTTACTACTGTCTTTTAGTGCATTTGCACAAGGAGCCAGTGAGACAGCAGAAGTAGCTACCAGAGGAGTAGAGCCAGGTGCAACTGAAGGAGCTAGCGCCGATGGTGCAGCCGCTGATCCCGCTGTGCTTGATGCAGGTGAAGCCCTTTTCAAAAACAACTGTGCGTCATGCCACTCGGCAGGAAGCGATGTAGTAGTAGGGCCTGGTTTGCAGGGCGTAACGCAGCGTAGAAGCACTTCATGGCTACAGAGCTGGATTAAAAACTCTCAGGCGTTGATCCAGAGCGGAGATGCGCAGGCGGTGGCAATCTACAATGAGTACGACAAGCAGGCGATGCCTTCTTTCGCTGCTTTCTCTGATGATGAGGTGAACTCTATCCTTGCTTTTATTGAGTCTGGTCAGGGTGTAGCGCAGGCTCCTGCTGCTGGCCCTCCGGGTGCTGAGGCAGGTGAAAACGTTGGTACAAATGCTATTGGTGCTGTAGGAGGTTATCTGGACATCGTGCTAGTGGTGTTGATAATCGTGCTTATTGTATTGGTGGTAGTGCTATTGCTAATCAGTTCATTGCTTAAGAACTACCTTAACAAGAACAATCAGCTGGATGAGTATGACAACGAGATTGTAAACCAGCGTTTTGATCTTTCTAAGGTTTACAAGTCTAAGGCTGTTCGCACACTGGTTGTATTGATCTTTGTTGTGGTACTGATTGATTTGTCGATAGATAAAGTAATGGGAATCGGTATTCAGCAAGGCTACCAGCCAACGCAGCCAATTGCTTTCTCTCACAGACTTCATGCTGGAGAGCACCAGATTAACTGTAACTACTGCCACACAACAGTATATAAGAGCAAGAGTGCTAGTATTCCTTCTGCAAACATCTGTATGAACTGCCATAGCCAGATTCAGAAGGAATCTCCAGAGATTCAGAAAATTTACAGAGCAATAGAGCGTAACGAGCCTATTCAGTGGGTGCGTATCCATAACTTGCCTGACTTGGCATACTTTAACCACTCTCAGCACACGCAGGTTGGTAACATAGAATGTCAGACTTGCCACGGCCCAATCCAGGAAATGGATGTGGTTTACCAGTATTCTCCACTTACTATGGGCTGGTGTATCGACTGTCACCGTGAGACGCCTCTTAACACAGAGGGTAATGAATATTACGACAATCTGGTGAAATTGCATGAAGCTTCTTCTAAAGGTGCCTTTACAGTAGCTTCAAATGGTGGTACAGAGTGTTCTAAGTGTCACTATTAATAATTAACAATTAAGTATTCGAGTTTTCTAGATATAATATGCAAGACAGAATAAAATACTGGAAAGGAATCGAGGAGTTAGAAAACACTCCAGAGTTTCAAAAGCATGCTCATAACGAGTTTCCAGAATTCCTGCCAATAAATGACACAACCAAGGAAGGTGCCGCTGGTGTAAACAACAAGCGTAGAGACTTCTTAAAGCTGTTGGGCTTTAGTGTAGCTGCTGTATCGCTGGCTTCTTGCGAGGCGCCTGTAAGAAAAGCAATCCCTTATCTTAACAAACCAGTTGATGTTGAGCCAGGTGTTGCTAACTGGTATGCAACAACTTTTTACTCACACGGCGACTACAATAGTATTTTAGTGAAGACACGTGAGGGACGTCCGATCAAGATCGAGCCGAACCCTATGTCTAACTTAACGCCAATGGGTACAAGCCCAAGAGCACAGGCTTCTGTGCTTGGTGTTTATGATAACAACAGGCTTCGTGCTCCATACATCGGAGGCAAAGAGTCTGATTGGGAAACAGTAGATAGAGAAATTGTCTCTCGCCTGAACAGCGTAAATGGCAAGGTAGCTTTTGTTTCATCTACTATCATTAGCCCATCTACTAAGAAATTAATCAATGAGTTCGGAAGCCGCTTTGGTAATTTCGAGCACGTGGTGTACGATCCAAGCTCTTCGTCAGCACTTTTAGCGGCTAACGGTGGTGTTGTACCAGGTTACGATTTCAGCAAAGCAAATATCATAGTTGGTGTTAACGCAGACTTCTTAGGAACTTGGATTGCGCCAACGCCTTTTGCGAAGCAATACATACAGACAAGAAAAGTCTCTTCTGATAAGCCAGAAATGTCTCGCCACTACCAGTTCGAGACAAGGCTTTCGTTAACAGGTGCTAACGCCGATGTGCGTGTGCCAATTAAACCTTCTGAGGAAGCTGCATTTGTAGCTGCTCTATATGCAGCAATATCTGGTGGTTCTGCAACCTTGCCGGCTAGCATTGACAAGAAAAATTTTGATGCAGCGGTTAAAGATTTACGTGCTAACAGAGGTAAAGCACTAGTAGTTTCTGGTTCTAATGATACTGCTGTACAAACTCTTATCACGGCTATCAACCAAGCATTAGGTGCCGAAGGTACTACTATCGATACAGCTTCTCCGTTCCTTGTGAAGCAAGGTAACGATGCGCAGATGCTAAGACTGATAGAGGAAATGAATGCTGGATCAGTAGGTGCCATATTCTTTTATGATGCCAACCCAGCTTACGATCACCCGCTAGCAGAAAGAGTAGTTGCAGGCTTGAAAAAAGTAGGTCTGAAAATTTCCTTCTCAGAGAGATTGGACGAAACAGCTGCTTTAGTTGATTTCGTGACACCAGATAACAATTACCTAGAGTCTTGGAATGATTTTGAAGCTAAAAAAGGATATTTAAGCTTAGCACAACCTGTGCTGAATCCAATATTTACTACGCGCCAGGCGCAGGATAGCATGTTGCTATGGAGTGGAAGCAATACCAGCTTCTACGAGTATATCCGTAACAACTGGAGAGAAATTGCTACAGGAGACTTCAATGAGTTCTGGGAGCAAACAGTGCACGATGGTGTATTGAACGGAAGGACTTTGTCCACTGGGAACACTACAGCGGCAAATTCATTAACAGCTGCTTCAGCGGCTAGCGCTATTTCATCAAGAAGAGCAGCAGCCACTACTGGTGATGCAGTGGAGGCCGTTATTTATGAGAAAGTTCAGATAGGACCTGGTACGGCTGGAGCTGCCAACAACCCATGGCTACAAGAAATGGGAGACCCTATTTCTAAAGCAACTTGGGGCAACTATGTGGCTATGCCACGTAAAATGGCTGAGGAAAGAGAAATAGTGCAGGGTGATATGATAAAGGTCACTTTTGCGAACAACAAGTCTATTGAACTTCCTGCTTTGGTACAGCCTGGACAAGCACAAGGTACTGTATCTATCGCAATGGGCTATGGCCATGAATTGGAATCGATGCCTGTGGCACAGGGTTTGGGAGCTAACGCTTTCCCTATTGTGTCTGTAGTAGATAACAATTTGCTTTACAGCAATACAGTTACTCTAACAAAAACAGATGCTACTAATCCAATTGCTCAGTTGCAGACGCACCATACTATTATGGACCGTCTGGTTGTGCAGGAAAATACGTTAGCTAAGTATAAAGAAAATCCGAAAGACGTAACAGAATATATACGCATTGCCACACATGATGGCCCTGCCAAACCTGCTACCATCTCTCTTTGGGATGATTATGAATACAAAGACCACCACTGGGGTATGGTTATCGACCTTAACTCTTGTATTGGTTGCGGTGCTTGTACAGTTAGCTGCCATATCGAAAACAACGTTCCTGTTGTTGGTAAAGCAGAAGTTCTGAACCGCCGTGATATGCACTGGCTGCGTATTGATAGATACTACAGCGCAGTAGAGCACGAGGAGAAGGATTACGAAACAATGGAAGATCCTGCGGAAAACCCTTCTGTTATCTTCCAGCCAATGCTTTGCCAGCACTGTAACCACGCTCCATGTGAGACAGTTTGTCCTGTGGCTGCTACGATGCACAGTTCAGAAGGTATCAACCAAATGGCTTATAACCGTTGTGTTGGTACTCGTTACTGCGCAAACAACTGCCCATATAAAGTACGTCGTTTCAACTGGTTTGCTTACTTCGAGAACGATAAGTTCGCGAATGTAAACTACATGATGAACAGCGACTTGGGTAGAATGGTGTTAAACCCTGATGTGACTGTACGTGCAAGAGGTGTAATGGAGAAGTGTAGCTTCTGTGTACAGCGTGTGCAGTTAGGTAAACTAGAGGCAAAACGCGAGAAAAGAAGACCGAAAGATGGTGAAATCGTAACAGCCTGTGCGCAGTCATGCCCTACAGATGCTATCATCTTCGGAGACATGCTGGATCCAGAAAGCCGTATTTCTCAAGTATTGGTTAAAGAGCAGGGTGAGCGTGCGTTCCATGTGTTAGAGGAAATCAACACACAGCCGAACGTTACTTACCTTACAAAAATTAGAAACTTAGCTTAATATAAATTTCGATAGCGTTATGCAGCATGTATCTCCGATAAGAGAGCCTCTTGTAACGGGGGGGAAAACATACCACGACATCACTGAAGATGTCTGCAGACAGGTGGAGGCGAAGCCAAACGCACGTTGGGCTGCTGGCCTAGCTGTAGCTTTGGTAGGTCTAGCTATTTTTGTTTACTCGGTATATAGAACCCTCTGGTTTGGTATAGGTGAGTGGGGCTTAAATAGAACTGTAGGTTGGGCATGGGATATCACCAACTTCGTGTGGTGGGTAGGTATTGGTCACGCCGGTACACTTATCTCCGCAATCCTCTTGTTGTTCCGCCAGAAGTGGAGAACCTCTATTAACCGTGCCGCTGAGGCGATGACAATTTTCGCGGTAATTTGTGCGGCCATGTTCCCAGTTCTGCACATGGGCCGTCCGTGGTTAGCTTATTGGGTATTCCCATTGCCAAACACGTTTGGTTCGCTTTGGGTTAACTTCAACTCACCGCTTCTTTGGGACGTGTTTGCGATCTCAACTTACTTCTCAGTATCGCTTGTATTCTGGTATATCGGTCTTATTCCTGACTTTGCTACCATCCGTGACCGTGCTACTGGCCCAATTGCAAGAAGAGCTTATGCTTTCCTTTCATTCGGCTGGACTGGTTCTGCTAAAGCATGGTCAAGATACGAAACTGTATCCCTGATTTTGGCTGGTCTTGCAACGCCACTGGTACTTTCGGTACACACCATTGTATCCATGGACTTTGCAACGTCTGTTATTCCAGGGTGGCATACAACAATATTCCCTCCATACTTCGTGGCGGGTGCGATCTTCTCTGGTTTCGCCATGGTACTTACTCTGATGATTATCACCAGAAAGCTTTTCAAGCTAGAAGATTACATCACGCTGGAGCACGTAGAATCAATGAACAAGGTAATTATCCTGACAGGTTCTATCGTGGGTGTGGCCTATACAACAGAATTCTTCATTGCTTGGTACTCACAGGTAGAGTATGAGCAATATGCCTTTATCAACCGTGCATTCGGACCTTACTGGTGGGCATATTGGTCTATGATGACATGTAACGTAATTACTCCTCAGCTATTCTGGTTCAGAGGTATCAGAAGAAGTCTGACAGCCACGTTCATCATCTCTATCTTCGTGAATATCGGTATGTGGTTCGAGCGTTTCGTGATTATCGTAACCTCTCTACACAGAGATTACTTGCCGTCATCATGGGCTATGTTCTCTCCAACTATCATCGATATAGGCATCTATGTAGGTACTATCGGTTTGTTCTTCACGCTGTTCTTGCTTTTCTGTAAGTTCTTCCCTGTAGTAAACATGGCCGAAGTAAAAGCTATTCTGAAATCGTCTTCTGGTGTAGCTAATACGAACACGATGCATAGTACTGACAAAGGTTTAAATACTAATACACATCACAGCAATGAATAAGAAATTTGTTCTAGGTATCTACGATGACGAGGATGTGCTGCTACATGCCATCGAAAATATAAGAGCGGCAGGTACTAACATACACGATGTATTCTCGCCATATCCTATACATGGTATCGATGATGTATTAGGAATCAAAAGATCAAGACTTCCGATTGTAGCCTTCTTCTGTGGCCTTTTCGGAACATCGTTCGCACTTTGGATGCAGATCTGGATGTTAGGATTTGACTGGCCAATGATTATAGGTGGTAAGCCTCATATTGCACTGCCTTCTTTTATTCCAGTAACTTTTGAGCTTACTGTACTTTGTGCGGCCTTTGGTATGGTGATAACATTCTTTATCGTAACAAGGTTGAAGCCGTCTCTGAAAGTAAACGTTTTTGATAAACGCTCCACTGATGATAAATTCGTGATGGCGATCGAGGTGAATGAAGGAGTAACAGATATGAATGCTCTGAATAACCTGCTACGTTCGAATGGTGCCATCGAAGTAAATGAGAAGGAGGTAATAAGATAATGAAAAGATTTTCAAAAATAGGGCTTAACGCCACTGCCATACTCTTCTCTGCTGCAGCACTAGTAGCTTGTAGCGATGAGCAAAGCCCAGGTACGGAGTATGCCCCTGATATGTATAGGTCTATTCCATTGGACCCTTATTCACAGATTGATGAGCAGCAGTTCAACCCAGGAGGGATGAACATGAGACAACCAGCTCCTGGATCTGTGGCTCGCGGTAAACAAGGCTATAACCTTTATCTTTCAGAAAACACTGCGGAATCGGCTGGAGCTGAGATTTCAAATCCATTGCCTTACGATGGAGTAAACTTAGCTGAAGGTAAAGTACTATATTCAAGATTTTGTGCTCCTTGCCATGGTGAGCAAGGTGATGGCCAAGGTTTAGTTGGTCAAAAATTTAAAGGTGTACCATCATTTACAGCTGGTAGAGTTGCAGAATTACCTGCAGGACATATATACCATGTCATTACAGAAGGTAGAGGACGAATGATGCCTTATGGCTCACAAGTGAATCCTACTGAAAGGTGGAAAATCGTGATGTATGTGCAGCAGCTTCAAAAAGGAGAAACTGGTACTGAAGTAGCAGCTGATTCTGAAATCGAAAGCGAAGCAGGCGGAGAAACTATCACTGATAATCCAGTAACTGGAACCTCTGGTCAAAACTAAGTCTAAGGCATAATATAAAAGTATAATGACAGAAGAAAGACTCATCATTGACAGGAAAACGAATAATAAGTTTTTCATGATGATAGCTATAGGTGTAGTTTTACTTATAGTAGGTATCTTATTTATGGCCTTAGGTGGTGGAGGTGAGCATCACGCTGAGGGAGGCCATGGTGAAGGTGCCGCAGCTGGGCACGAAGTTGCTTCCTGGTCTAAGCGCCTCTGGGTGAACCTGTGGTTTAACAACGTATACTTTACTGGTATTTCCCTTGTAGGGGTATTCTTTGTTGCCGTTCAGTATGTTGCTTATGCAGGTTGGTCAGTATTGATCAAGCGTATTCCTGAAGCATTAGGATACTACCTGCCAATAGGTGGTATCATTATGATACTAGTATTTGTTTTTGGTCAGCACGATATTTTCCATTGGACGCATGAGACTCTGTATGATGTGAATCATCCAGATTATGATCCTATCATTGCTGGTAAGTCAGGTTACTTGAATTTCTGGTTCTTCCTGATCAGGATGATAATTTACTTCGCATTGTGGATTTTCTTCTTTAACTGGTTAAGAAAGAATTCTATCAACGAAGACTTACAAGGTGGAACATCTCATTACCACCAGAGCATCAGAATTTCTGCCATGTTTCTGGTAGTTTTTGGTATAACATCTTCTACTTCTGCTTGGGACTGGGTATTATCCATCGATACACACTGGTTCTCTACCATGTTTGGCTGGTATGTGTTTGCAAGCTGGTGGGTATCTGGCCTTGCTGCTACAACATTAGCTGTTATTATCCTGAAGCAGAATGGTTACCTAAAAATGGTTAACGCAAACCACCTACACGATTTAGGTAAGTTTGTTTTTGCCTTCTCAATCTTCTGGACATACGTGTGGTTCTCTCAGTTTATGCTTTACTGGTATGCTAACATTCCTGAAGAAGTAATCTATTTTAATGAAAGACTTGGTGGTAACGGTGGCCATTACAAATGGATCTTTTTTACTAATCTAATAATAAACTTTGCTTTCCCTTTCCTTGTTCTAATGACAAGAGATGCTAAGCGTCAGATGATCATGCTGAAAATTGTCACTATCGCCATTCTGATAGGCCACTGGTTAGACTTCTATATGATGATGATGCCAGGCACATTACGTGGAGATGCTGGAATCGGATTAATTGAAATTGGTACTACAATTACTTTCTTAGGAATATTTTTGTTAGCGTTCACAAAAGGTTTAACAAAAGCTTCCTTGGTACCAGTAAACCATCCGTTCCTAGAGGAGAGTGTTCATCATCATGTTTAGCCGTTATACTAAAAACCTTATATAATGATTACGTTCGCAATAGGTTTATCCATAGTTCTTTTACTAGTCATTCTCTTCCTCCTTTTTAGGATAGGGACACTAGCCTCTATATTTAGAGGGTCTTCTAAGCGTGCCATTGGTACGAGTAGTACAAGTAACAAAGTAAACGGCACGCTTTTACTGCTGTTCCTTATATTAGGTGGTGCTGCATTTGCATGGTCTTTTGCCGATGCATGGGATACCATGATATTACCCTTAGCTTCTGTTCATGGCGATTGGACGGACAGCCTTTTCTGGACTACCATGATCGTGATTGGTATTGTATTCGTGATCACGCAAATTCTTCTGTTTGTTTATGCTTATAAATACAAGCATGACGACAACAAGAGAGCCTATTACTACTCGCACAACAACAAGTTAGAGATAGTATGGACATTAATTCCTGCTGTTGTTATGGCTTTGTTGGTGTTTGCAGGATGGAAAACGTGGTCTAAAATCACAAGTGCTGCTCCTCAGAATGCTGAAGTAGTTGAGATTATGGGTAAGCAGTTTAACTGGTTAGTTCGTTACCCAGGTGCTGATGGTAAATTAGGTGTTGCTCGTCATACATTGATTGATGCTACAAACGATTTTGGTGTTGATTTCAGCGACAGAAACTCTCTAGATGATATCATTAACCCACTTCAAATTCACGTACCTAAAGGAAAACCAGTTTTGTTGAAGATACGCTCAAGAGACGTAATTCACAGTGTATTCCTTCCGCACTTCCGTGTTAAAATGGATGCTGTACCGGGTATGCCTACTAAGTTCTGGTTTGTTCCTACAAAAACTACTGCAGAAATGCGTAGCGAAACAGGAAACCCTGACTTTAACTATGAATTGGCTTGTACAGAAATATGCGGTAGAGGTCACTTTGCCATGCGTTATGTACTTGTTGTAGACGAGCCTGAAGAGTATGAGGCGTGGATACAAAGCCAAGTACCATTTGCAGAACAAAACCCAGACATCCTGGCAAAATTCCCGACTGGCACTGGTAATTCACTAGTTGCTGAAAAGAGTGCAGAGGAAGTTAAATAAGAGTTGTAGCAATTAAATTTTTCGACAATGTCTAGTACAGATATCTCTATCAATAAAGATGTACATCATGCACACGAAGAGCATGATCATCATCATGATCAGAATTTTTTCGAAAAGTACATCTTTAGCCAGGACCACAAAGTAATCGGGAAGCAGTTCCTGTTTATGGGTATCTTCTGGGCATTTATAGGTGGCTTTTTATCTATCTTGTTCCGCCTTCAGTTAGGTTGGCCAGATGCGACTTTTACTTTTCTGGAGCCTATTTTGGGCGGATGGGTTGCTAACGGTAAGATAGACCCAGAGTTCTACCTGGCGATGGTAACTATGCACGGTACCATCATGGTGTTCTTTGTATTAACAGCAGGTCTTTCTGGTACTTTCAGTAATTTTTTGATTCCGTTGCAAATTGGTGCACGTGACATGGCCTCTGGCTTTATGAACATGTTATCGTTCTGGTTCTTCTTTTTAGCCAGTATCGTTATGTTTATATCGCTCTTCCTTGAAACAGGTCCTGCAGGTGGTGGATGGACAATTTATCCGCCATTGAGTGCACTTCCTCAGGCTATCAAAGGTTCGGCTGGTGGTATGACCATGTGGTTGGTAAGTATGGCATTGTTCATTGTGTCACAGTTACTAGGTGGTGTTAACTATATCACTACTGTTATCAACCTAAGAACAAAAGGTATGTCCATGACAAAGCTTCCGCTTACAATATGGGCTTTCTTCTTAACAGCTATACTTGGTTTACTTTCGTTCCCAGTATTATTCTCTGCAGCTCTATTGCTGATCTTTGACCGTAGCTTTGGTACTAGCTTCTACTTATCCGATATCTATATTGGTGGAGAGGCTTTAGCTCACACTGGCGGTAGCCCAATCCTGTTCCAGCACTTGTTCTGGTTCCTTGGTCACCCTGAAGTATACATTGTAATTTTACCTACATTCGGTATTGTTTCAGAAGTAATTGCAACAAACGCACGTAAACCTATCTTTGGTTACAGAGCCATGATTGGTTCTCTACTAGGTATCTCGCTCCTTTCGTTTGTTGTATGGGCGCACCACATGTTCGTAACAGGTATGAACCCATTCTTAGGTTCTGTGTTCATGTTCCTGACACTTATTATTGCTGTACCTTCTGCTGTAAAAGTGTTTAACTGGTTAGCAACACTGTGGAGAGGTAACATAAGATTCACAACAGCTATGTTGTTCGCTGTTGCTTTCGTATCACTCTTCATCTCTGGTGGTTTAACGGGTATCATTCTTGGTAACTCATCACTTGATATTCAGTTACACGACACATACTTCGTTATTGCTCACTTCCACTTAGTGATGGGTGCTGCGGCTTTTTTTGGAATGTTCACTGGTGTTTACCACTGGTTCCCTAAGATGTTCGGTCGCATGTTGGACGAAAAACTAGGAGCTGTACATTTTTGGATGACTTTCGTATCGGTTTACCTCGTGTTTATGCCGATGCACTACTTGGGTATAGCTGGTTTCCCGAGAAGATATTATTCTTGGAGTACGTTCGAAGCGTTCAATGTTTTTGCTGATATGAACAGCTTTATCAGTATAGCAGCCATCATGGGCTTCTCTGCTCAGTTCATATTCCTGTTCAACTTTATCTACAGTATCTTCAGAGGCCGTAGAGCAAGTGCAAACCCATGGCATTCTAACACACTAGAGTGGACTACTCCTCCACTTCCAGGGCATGGTAACTGGCCAGGTGAAATTCCAGCAGTATATAGATGGCCATACGATTATAGCAAGCCTGGATCTGTTGAAGATTATATACCGCAAACAGTACCTTTCTCGCAGACGCAGTCTTCAAACTTGCCAAACGAGAGAGATCAAGAATAATCATTAATGGCAGATAAATCTTTTCAGAACAAAAGATTTAGGAATATTGGAGTAATAACAGTTCTTGCTGTTTACTTTCTAATATTAGTCGGAGGAATCGTGCGAAGTACAGGCTCGGGCATGGGATGTCCAGATTGGCCTAAGTGCTTTGGCAGTTGGGTTCCTCCGACTGATGTTAGCCAATTGCCAGAAAATTATCTGGAGGTATACAAAGAGCAAAGGATAGAGAAGAATAAGAAAGTTGCAGCTCAACTCGACAGACTAGGTTTTGATGAAGTTTCTGCTGCTATTTTTTTGCATCCAAGTCAATATATAGAAACTGAATTTAACGCCACAAAAACCTGGATTGAATATATTAACAGGTTGGTAGGAGTTGCGATTGGTATCTTTATTTTTCTGACGGTAGTCTATGCGGTTCCATTTCTTAAAAGAGATAAGACTATATTCTATCTGTCCTTTCTAAGCTTTTTATTAGTTGGTTTTCAAGGGTGGCTAGGTTCTATAGTTGTATCTACTAATCTCTTGCCTATAACCATTACTATTCACATGGCATTGGCACTATTGATAGTAGCCATGCTGCAGTATGCTGTCACAAGATCTCAGGCAGAAAACATCAAGAAGCGTTTTCTGTACAGTTCAGAAATCAACGTGCTATTGATTGTTATTGCAGTAGCGACTTTTGTGCAGATTATATTGGGCACGCAAGTAAGAGAAGAGGTTGATTTTGTTTCTTTTATGATGAATAACAGTAACAGAGAAATGTGGGTTGATAAGCTTGGTGTTAGTTTTTATATACATCGTTCTTTCTCAATTCTGGTTTTACTAGTAAATGTATACACAGCTTATCTGTTGTTTAAGCTGAAAGACAATACATTATCGAAGCTAACTTCTCTGATGTTGATTTTGCTAGGAGCGGAAATAGTTTTCGGTGTGGTGATGGCTTATTTTGCTATACCTCCTGTTTTACAACCGCTGCACCTAACTGTTGGTACACTGCTTTTTGGTGTACAGTTTTTAATGTTAATTTTTTATAAATACGCCTCTTATCAGGCAATAAATAAGTCAGTAGCGATTTTAAACTAATGTTAGTTCACAAGTCAGATACGTTGCTGCCTTTAAGCCTTATGTCAAACAAAGTAAAGGCATATTTTCAATTACTTAAGTTTAGGCTAAGCTTTACTGTTGCTTTCTCTAGTGCTATTGGTTTTATACTGGGTAGGCTAGGAGCTTCTTATGCAGAAGTGGCTTTAGTGATGCTAGGCGGACTTTTAGTAACTGGTTCAGCTAACATCATCAACCAAATCATTGAAAAAGATTTGGACAAGATGATGAAGCGCACAGCTAAAAGACCTTTACCGACTGGTAAAATTTCTGTAGCTGAGGCAGCCATTTATTCAGCCTTTTTGGGTGTTGCTGGGCTTGCAGTTCTAGCTCTTACCTTTAATGTACTGACGGCTGTTCTTTCTCTTATTTCATTAATTCTGTATGGTTTTGTGTATACTCCGTTAAAGCGCATTAGTCCGATATGTGTTTTTATTGGAGCTATACCTGGAGGTTTACCTCCAATGATAGGTTGGGTGGCCGCTACAGGGGTTATAAGTGTCGAAGCCTGGATTTTATTTGGGATTCAGTTTATATGGCAGTTCCCTCATTTTTGGGCCATTGCATGGGTGTTGGATGATGATTATAAAAAAGCTGGTTTCAAGATGTTACCTATGGCAGGTGGCAAAAATCTTAAAACTGCTATACAGATAATGATCTATACGCTAGTGCTAATCCCGTTAAGCCTTTTACCATTGCAGTTTGGCATGACTGGTACTACATCAGCTTTTGTAGCTGTCATATGTGGGGTTCTTTTCCTGGCCCAGACGTTCTACCTCATGCGCACCTGTTCTAAAAAGGCAGCGATGAATATTATGTTCGGGTCATTTTTGTATCTGCCTATCGTGCAGATAGCTTTTGTGCTAGATAAGCTTACTTAGTAAAATGACATCTAATTCTGTAGATAAAGAAAAATCCACTTCGGGCGTACATCCTTTAAAGTTTGCTCTGTGGTTAATAATAATAAGTATCATTATGATGTTTGGCGCTTTTACAAGTGCTTACATCGTAAGAAGGGCAGAGGGTAACTGGTTTGAGTTTGAGTTGCCAGGCATCATGCTTCTGAACACTGTGATTATTATAGCAAGTAGTGTTACCATGCAACTGGCATATAATGCTGCTAAGAAAAATAATATTTCTATGCTAAAGATCATGCTGTTTTCGACCATGGCTTTAGGTATTGCCTTTTTAGCCGGTCAATGGTCTGGATGGTCGGAACTAGTTCAGAATAGTGTTTATTTTGGTGGCGCCACTGCAAATCCTTCTGGTTCATTTTTGTATGTTTTAACAGGTGTGCATGGCTTTCACCTTATAACAGGATTGATATATATAGCAGCAGTGATCAGTGCCGCTTTAAATTATAAAGTACACTCTAAAAATATACTGCGTATACAGTTATGCACTATATATTGGCACTTTTTAGGAGGACTTTGGCTATATTTGTACATATTCTTAAGGATTAATCATTAAACACATTATTTTCAATACATAAACTATGTCTACTTCAACTACGCTGGAAGCGCCTAATACAGGTACATGGGATGGTGGTAACGAACCATTAAAAGCGAGCTATGGAAAGCTCATGATGTGGTTTTTCCTGCTGTCTGATGCATTTACTTTTGGTGCTTTTCTAATTGTTTATGGCTTATCTCGTCATAAGCATTTACCTTACACTGGTGAGCCTGATGCCTTTACCTTCTCAACGGAATGGTGGCCTATTCCAGAAAAAGTGTTCAATGCTTTCCCTGGATTTCATGGTGTAGATTTGCCTTTGGCGTTTGTGGCCTTAATGACCATGATTCTGATCCTAAGTTCTGTAACGATGGTTTTGGCTGTGGAAGCAGGGCACAGAATGGATAAGAATGATGTGCAAAAGTGGTTATTGTGGACAATCTTGTTTGGTGCTATCTTCTTGGGTTGCCAGGCATGGGAGTGGGCTCACTTTATAACTGGTGACGAAACTGGTATGTTGATGGCTGACGGAACCAGAATATTTGGTGCCAACCTAACCATGAACCAATATGGACCTCCTTTGTTTGCAGACCTATTCTTCTTCATCACTGGTTTCCATGGTACGCACGTATTTTCAGGTGTTATACTACTCCTGATGATTTTCATCAATACAGTAAATGGTGTATACCACAAGCGTGGCCATTATGAGATGGTAGAGAAAGTTGGTTTGTACTGGCACTTTGTAGACCTTGTGTGGGTGTTCGTATTCACATTCTTCTACCTGATCTAATTAAGAATAAACTAAAAAATAACTAAAAGCAGTCTGTAACAAGTATAAATACTAAAGATACTGTTTATATAAAAAGATATAGAATACTATGGCGCATTCTGATCATTCACACGACTTTAACCACACAGGTGATATTCCTAAGCCGCAGACAAAGGCTATCTGGAAAACCTTTGGTATATTGGTAGCTTTAACGGCATTCGAATTTTTGATAGCATTTACAATGGATGCTGGCACTATTCGAAATGCTATCTTCATTATTCTAACTATCTTCAAAGCCTTCTATATTGTGGCTGAGTTTATGCACTTAAAGCATGAAACTAAAGCTTTGATATGGTGTGTTCTAATTCCGATGGCGTTAGTAACGTGGCTAATGGTAGCCTTACTTGCAGAAGGAAGTTACTACTACGATTCGGTTACAAACTATTTTAAATAGTACTTATTATGAATAACAAAAAGGCACTAATATTAGGTTTACTATTATTAGTGCCTCTTCTTTTTATAGTTGTTAGTGGAGTATTTGATCATCACTTCTCCCTTAGAACTTACTTCCCTGAGTTAACAGACGAAGGAGAAGTCGTATATAATGCCGAAGGCGATACTATCTTCCGACAGTTGCCTGATTTCAAGCTAATTTCTCAGGAAGGGGATACTGTAACGCAGCAAACTTTTTCAGACGATATTTATGTAGCAGATTTCTTTTTTGCAACGTGTCCTGATGTCTGTAAAAAAATGTCGTCCCAGCTTTCTAGGATACAGGAGGCGTTTGAAAGTAATCCTGATGTTAAAATTGCCTCTTTTACTGTAAACCCAGAACATGATTCTGTAGAAGTGTTGCAGAACTATGCCGCCATGTACGGAGCTAAACCTGACAAGTGGTATTTTCTGACAGGCGAAAAAGAAGAGATTTATAGTTTAGCTATAAAAGGGTTTTTCTTACCTGTACAGGATCTCTCCGGTGAGGACTTTGTGCATAGCGAGAAGTTCATGCTTGTAGATAGAAATCGCCGTGTTAGGGGAATCTATGATGGTACAAACCCTGTTGAGGTAGATAGATTGATTACAGAAATTAACGTTTTACTTGATGAATACAGTAAAGGAGAATAGTGTGGCTGCTAACGCGAGAGACAAGAAGTTTCTGGCGTTGATTGCTGTATTATCAGTGGTAATTCCTGTTGTGGTAGCCGTGTTATTCTTTATGCCTAAGATTGGTGGAGGAAAAATTGATGTTTCTTTTTTACCTCCATTTTATGCCTTTGTCAACTTCTTAACAGCTCTTGCACTAGTAGTAGGTTATCGAGCCGTTAAAAAAGGAAATATTCTCAGGCATAGAGCAGCCATGCTGACTGCCTTCGGTTTATCTGCCATATTTCTTGTATCTTATGTTGTGTACCACATGTTGGGCGAACGCACTATATATGGAGGCGAGGGCTTACTGAAGTACATCTATTATTTTATACTGGTTACGCATATTGTTTTGGCGGTGGTAATAGTTCCGCTGGTACTTCTATCGGTATATTTTGGTATAACAAACCAGTTGGTTCGCCACAGAAAGGTTTCCCGCTGGACATATCCTATATGGCTCTATGTGGCTGTTACGGGTGTAGTAGTTTATTTAATGATTTCACCGTACTATACTTAAGTAAAGTTAGTGTTGGTAATAAACGCTGTTAGTAAATATTATGAAGCTTAGAATGAAAAGAATAGTATTATCGTTGGTAGTGGCTTTTGTAATGGTTCTAGCTACAACAGATGCGTATAGCCAGTGTGCTATGTGCCGTGCTACCGTCGAGTCTAATGTAGGCACAGGAAGCCCAGAGCCAGAATCTGAAGTAGGTTCAGGTCTTAACACTGGTATATTGTACCTGATGGCAATACCTTACCTTTTAGTAGGTACTGTAGGGTTCCTATGGTATAAGAGCAATAAGCGCAAGAATGGCTAATCTTCTCGGTTAGGAACTATATTACAAGTAAATATTCAAGATGCACACAGGGAGAATTGTTTATACATCCAGCTTATTATCTAACCAAGTATGATGAGATGTATAGAAATTGCCCTGTGTGCAATTCTAATATCAACTACAAGTAAAGTTTTTTTGGGAGCAATGTTCATTAGTTACGGCTTCTCGATAGGAATTTTGTAATGCTCGTAGGCGTGCTGCCTTACTACTTGCTACACTTAGCCAAAAATCCGCCTATCTATGTATTTTTACCAGTAGTGGCCACCATGGGAACGGTTCCAACTCCCTTACTTGTCAAATCTGTCTGCCTCTTAATGCTTCATTTCTTTTTGGGCACTAAATTTGATCCTTCCTATAGCACATACAATTAAGCTGTTATGTAGTGCTTGTACTACGATTTGTTTAAATTCGTAGCTAAACACCCTTATTTTGACTCGGAAGGTAACATCATTTATATTATTGCTGTTGTCGCTGCTGTGTTTTTTAGCAACAGCAGCTTTGTATTTTAATGTGCCTACAGGCATTAGTTCAGAAACAGGCTTTAATGTAGCATTAAGTTCAGTTGCGGAAGAAACAAATCATAGGGTTGCTGAAGCTGAACAGGAGGCACGAAGAATAGGAGAATTACTCAGTGTAAATGCCCTTTCCTTTTCAAACTTAGTTAAAACAACAAAATACCCAACCTTCATTTATAGTGGTGGCGCACTTGTCTTCTGGTCAGACCATACCATCATTCCCGATCTTGATTTCCCTCCAAAAGTAACTGTGCCCACTGCCGTAACGAATGTTTATGGCAAATTTGTGGTAGTGCCGCATCAGCAGTTTCAATACAACATATATGTTTACATTCCGCTTCAGGTAGATTATCGCATCAGTAACAGCTTTCTTTCATCTGGCCTGCAAAAAGATATATTCGGAGATATGGAGGCCGAAATTGTATTAGATGCTAGTCCAGAGCTTCCTAACATAGCGACAAAAGATGGTGTTTACCTGTTTTCGCTGGATATAAAAAACACCAAACAGGCAAGCGGCCTTGATATGCTCGTGCTCTTGCTGTTGGTGACTGGCGTTATCTTTTTTGTTTTATTTTCAGTAAGCATCGCCAGCAGGAAATTCCAAGAAAAGAAGTATAGCCAGGGTATAATTTTGCTGCTTCTGCTTTTAGCAGGCTTGCGTTTTTTGCTTCTGAAGCTAAACCTGCCATTTGCTATTGTAGAAATGGATCTGTTCGATCCAAAGTTATATGCCTCTTCTACCTGGTCTCCTTCTGTAGGCGATTTAGCTTTAAATGTTCTGTTATTGGCCCTAATAGCATGGGCCTCTCATTTCCTTTTCAGGAAAAATAAGGTACTGAGTCAACTTAAGGAAATGGAGAAAAAGCAGAGCAGAGTTTTGCAGATTGCCTGCCTTGCTTCTTTCTTTTTGCTACTGCTAGTCCTTTTTAAGTTTTACTACGGCATTTACAGCAATTCTCCACTGGTACTGGATATTAACCAATCGCTTAGCGTTACGAAATACAAACTGTTGATCTACGGAATCATGTTTGTGTATACTGCTTCGCTTTGTGTGTTTGTGTATATACTGGCTACCATTGTTTCGGTACAGTTTCAGAAAGAGCCGAAGTCTTGGGCTTATAAAGTACTAGCAGTTCTAGGATTGCTTATTTTAGGTTTGGCAGCATTCTTTGCTTCGCATCTAGCATACATCTTTTTAGCAGGACTGTTATTTTGGCTGGTGGTAGCTATTTCGGCTCATCATCGCTATGCCGTCAATTTCCCTTACCGTACGTACCTCTTTTTCTTTTTGGTGGTGGCTATAAGTGCCTTTACAGGTGCCATGGCCCTGTATACACAATATCAGAATGAGCTAAAGGATTATAAGCAGAACTTTGCCCTTAACATACTGCAAGAACACGATGTGTTGGGGGAATATCTGCTAGAAGAAGTATCTGCAGGAATAGCTTCTGATCAGATGATTCAGATGAAAATGATGGGACCTTATGTCGATGCTGCTTTCATCAAGAGGAAAATAGCAAGGCAGTATCTCCGCGATTATTTTGATAAGTATGAGATAGATGTGCTGCTGTTTGATGGTAGAGGAAATACATTAGAAAGTGCCGATCCTGCAGCTCCCACCTTACAAGGATTATTGCTAAAGTATGTAAACCCACAGACGCTGACAGAGTACCCAAATTTATACTTGGTAGAAGACCCTACCAAGTATGATGCGCGCATGTACTTAAAGCTGATTGAGGTGCCGATGGGGCCTTGGCAGAAAGGGTTTATTGTGCTGCAGCTTACGCTAAAAAAGCTGTTGCCTCACAGTGTAGTTCCTGAGTTACTGGTCGATCAGAAGTATGATCAGCCTTTTAGAGCGGGCACCCTTAGCTATGCCATCTATAACAACGGTGAATTAAGCTATAGCGAAGGCGAATACGATTATGCCACCAATTTCAGGAGGGGGTTGATGCAAAGATCAGAGCTTTATGCTGGGGGAACAACGCAGGGGGCCTATCATCATTTCGGCGATAGGCAGGAGGAAGGAAAGACCTTGATCATAACTACTGAAAAATATGGTGGGCGAGAGGTACTGTCTAATTTCTCGCTGCTGTTCCTGCTCTATGTGGTAGGGGTTATCTTCTGCGGATTCTTGTTTTTATTTTTACAGCGACAGCGACTGCGGGAATTTAGGCCAACCTTCGGCACCAAAATTCAAATTTTTCTGAACCTGGGCATACTGCTTCCTTTGCTGTTGGTAAGCATAACCATTGCTAGCCTAGTTACGGCTTCTTACAAAAAAGACTTGACACTGGAGTATGAACACCGTGGGGAGGCGATACAGGAAAATTTAAGAACACACCTTACGCAGGGCCTGCTGCAGAGCAGAAGAGATCTGCAGGCAAAAGTATCTGAGGTAGCTTCCATCTCCGAGTCTGATATAAACCTTTACGACAGAAACGGGAGACTGCTGGTAACAAGCCAACCACTAATTTTTGAGGCAGGGCTTTTGTCTCAACTGATAAACCCAGAGGCTTTTGCTGCCATTTCGGAGCGAAACGCACTTCGGGTGCTGCTGGACGAGAAAGCTGGAAGCCTCACCTTTAACGCTTTATACCTGCCTGTTAGGCGCAATGGCTCGCAAAGTGATTTGATAGCCTACATCGGTATTCCGTTTTTCGACTCCGAAAGGCAGTTGGATATACGTTTAATAGAACTAGTAACCACCACAATGAACATTTTTACCATTATGTTCATTGTATTCATTGTGCTGACCTTCTTCGCCTCCCGCATACTTACGGTGCCACTTCGTTTATTAGCCGATAAACTGAAGCGAACCTCGCTTACGGGTAAAAACGAAATGCTGGCCTACGAAGGAGCCGATGAAATAGGAATGCTGGTAAATGAGTATAACCGTATGCTGCTAACGCTGGAGCAAAACAAGGTGGACCTGGCAATGCAGGAGAAAGAGGCGGCGTGGAAGGAGATGGCACGGCAGGTAGCGCATGAAATCAAAAACCCATTGACGCCCATGAAGCTTTCGTTGCAGTATTTGCAGAAGGCTATAGATGAGAAGAAGCCAAATACAGAACAGCTGATCCACAAAATCTCGCATACGCTCATCACTCAGATTAACATATTGAGTGACATTGCCACTTCGTTTTCCAACTTTACCTCTATGCCAGAGCCAAAGAACGAACGCATGAATGTTGCCGCTGCCTTGCGCGAATCGGCTAACCTGCACAATGACCCCGCCACCGTTATACTTGCCTGCGAAATACCAGACAGAGAGGTAGCAGTCATAGCTGATCAAAGCCTGATGGTGCGTACGTTCAATAACCTGCTTTTGAATGCGATACAGGCTGTGCCTGCCGATAAGAAGCCGCAGATCAGGATAAAGCTGGAGAAACAGGAACAGACAGTATTCATTTTGATTAGTGACAACGGCAGTGGCATACCAGAAGACATACGCAATAAAGTATTTATCCCGAATTTCAGCACGAAGTATACAGGTTCGGGTATTGGACTGGCAGTAGCTAAAAAAGGAATAGAAAACGCTGGAGGGCGCATTTGGTTTGAGACAGAGGAGGGGCAGGGCACCACGTTTTTCATTTCTTTACCGCTGGCAGAGCCATGAAAAGCAGGGGGCTTATAGTTGTTATTTTCTTTCTGGTAAGTATACCGTTGCTTGCCCAACCAACCCTTGATAACAGGCGCTGTAAGTGGCTGCATGTCTCCTCTGAGCCCATTGTACTCGATTCTTTAACTATTGCCACCTCCTCCGTTACCTTTATAGGGCCCAGGCAGCAGGAGTTTGCCTTCGACTATAACTATAACACATTAGAGTTCAAGCTGACAAAATTTCCTGCGCCAGACTCTGTGGTGATAGATACGCTGGGAACCAAAGTGCCGCTGCGCGATTCGGTGCTGGTGTGTTACCGTGTGCTGCCCCTCAACCTGACCAAGCCTGCTTTCAAACACGATATTACCAAACTTGATGTAAGCAACCCGAACAGGGAAGGCTATCTGCAGGATGTAGGCACGAAGGAGGAGATTTTTAGTACACCTGGCCTGAACAAGACGGGAAGCATTTCGAGGGGCATCTCTTTCGGCAATACCCAAAACGTGTTTGTAAACTCTGCCCTGAATTTACAGCTGGACGGCAAGCTAACCGACGACATCAGCATCACAGCGGCTATTACCGATCAGAACATTCCCTTTCAGCCCGAGGGAAACACACAGCAGCTACAGGAGTTCGACAAAGTATATATCACGCTTAAGCATAAGCTGTGGCAGCTTACGGCAGGTGATGTGGTGCTGCGGAATAAACCATCGTACTTTCTGCAGTATTATAAAAACGTGCAGGGTGCCGCTTTCGAAACCACCTTTGGCAGTTCCCCCGAAAGAGTAGGCGTAACAAGTGTAGCTGCATCGGTTTCAAAAGGTAAGTTTGCCTCGGAAGTGGTGAAGGCGCAGGAGGGCGTGCTGGGGCCGTATCGTTTGCGCGGACCAAATAACGAACGGTTTATTATCGTGCTGGCAAATTCAGAAAGAGTTTTCCTGGATGGCAGGCTACTGGAAAGAGGCTTCGATTATGACTATACCATCGACTATAACCAGGCGGAGATTACGTTTACCACCCGCCACGTTATCACCAAAAATACTCGTATAAAAGTAGATTTTGAGTATACCGACCAGAACTATAGCCGCAGTATTTACAGCGCTAGCCACCACCAACAGCTAGGCAAAATAAATGTGTACGCTAACTACTACAACGAATCTGATAACCCGAACAACCTCCTGAACCTGGACCTACGTGACGAGGAAAAGCGCCTGCTGGCAAGTATAGGCGATAGCTTAAACATGGCCGTTACCCCTGGTGCCGATAGTGTGCAGTTCGATCCAACACAGGTGCTGTATGCTAAAATTGATACCTTATTTAACAACGGGCAGGAGAGTGCCACCATTTATGTATATTCAAATGATCCTTCCGCTGCATTTTATAATGTACGTTTTACAGAAGTAGGTGCCAACAAGGGAGATTATGTAGTTTCGAACACCACCGTAAATGGCCGAGTGTACCGCTGGGTGGCTTCTGTAAACGGGGTGCCGCAGGGCAATTACCTGCCCGTGCGCGTGCTGCCTACGCCACGTAATAAACAGCTGGTGACGATGGGTGCCAACTATGAGGTGCAGAAAGGCATACAAGTGTTTATAGAAGCTGCTGCCTCTGAAAATGATCTGAATCGTTTTTCTAAACTTGATGCGGCCGACGACCAAGGGAAAGGTTTGCGTGTGGGGTATCTGGTGGAAAATCAGGAGTTATCGATTTTGGACAACTATAGGCTTAACAGCATGCTCAACTACGAGTATACTGATCAGAATTTTGTGCCGATAGACCGCTACCGCCCCATAGAGTTCGACCGCGACTGGAGTTTACCTACTACCACAGCCAAAGCAGATGACCACATCCTGAACTTTTCTGTTGGAGCTGCCAAAGATGCTTTTAACCTGTTCAACTACCGCATCAGCCGCCGCCTGCGCGATAACCAGGTAAACGGGGTGCAGCATTACCTGGATGTGGTACAGAAGGTGGGTAAGTTAGAATTGCGCAACAGCTTTTTTATGCTGAACAGCGAGCAGGACGAACGGCAGTCGGATTGGTACAGAGGCGATATTGCGGTAAAGTATAAAGCAGGCAAACTGGCACCTGGCTATATATATAGGTTCGATAAAAATAAGATAACCTCTTTAGAAACAGAAGCTGTACTAGGTTCTGCCATGTATTTCGACGAGCACCAGGTATTTGTGGAAAGCGGTGATTCGTCCCGTACCACCTTCCGAATAGATTATAGCCACCGCACCGACCTTCACCCAACTACCGAGGGTACTTTAGGCAATAAAGAAGTGGGACAAACCTATAACGGTATATTACAAGCGCAGCTGGGTTTGGAGAATGACTTGGCCGTGCAGCTTACTTATCGCAAGTTAACCTTGGCTACCGCCCAAGACGAGGAAACGGTGCAGTCGCGAATAGATTGGAATGCAGCTTTCCTGGATGGCAGTTTCCGTTCAGAGTTAACCTATGCGGCAGGTACGGGAAGAGAACTGAAGCGCGTCTTTATTTTCAGGGAGACATTGCCAGGCCAAGGCACGCACTATTTGCGCGAGGGCGGCAATCCTAGTGACCTGAACGATTACCTGGAGGCACAGACGGTGGACCAGCGGCGTTACATTAAAATATTCTTGCCGACGGATGAGTATGTAAATGCCTACACCAACACCTTTACGTATCGCCTCAACAGCAGCACTCCCCGCAAATGGCGTACACAAAACAACTGGAAAGGCATGGCTTCAAAATTTTCTATGCTCACCTTTGTTAATATCGACAAGAAAACCACTGATGAGAATTTAGCAAACCGCTTCAATCCTTTCAGCCAGGATTATGAAGATGAGGAACTGTTGTCGCTAACGAAAACCTTGCGAAACACCTTATACTTTAACCGCAGCAACCCAAACTATGGCCTGGAATATACTTTGCAGCAGAACGAGCAGAAGTCTTTGTTGGCCAACGGTACCGAAACACGCGTGCTTAACAGCCATACCTTAATCGGTAGGCTGAATCTGAATGAAGTGTTGAGCTCGCGTCTGGTGGTGGGGCAGAACAACAGGGGCAGCCGTTCTAATT
Source organism: Pontibacter harenae (assembly GCF_020907245.1). Classification (GTDB taxonomy): domain Bacteria; phylum Bacteroidota; class Bacteroidia; order Cytophagales; family Hymenobacteraceae; genus Pontibacter; species Pontibacter harenae. Next base: position 161,378 of record NZ_JAJJWH010000005.1, read on the forward strand.
TCCTGGAGTCGAAGAATTTTAAAATTGTATCGCAGGAGCTGACGCCCGAATTGGCTTACCAGCCGAACACACAGCTGCGCTTTACGGGTACCTACCAGTATGCGCTTCGAAAAAATGTGCTGGTAATAGCAGAAGATGACACACAAGAGAAGGCTGCATTCCAGGAACTAGGTATAGAAGCTAAGCTGAGCCAGGTAAGCAAACGCACCATCGCAGGCAATATCCGCTATGTAAATATTTATTTTGAAGGGGAGGAAAACTCCTATGTAGGCTATGAGATTCTGAACGCTCTTCGCCCTGGCAACAACGTAACCTGGTCGCTGAACGTGCAGCAGCGCCTGAGCAACGGCCTTAACATCTCCCTCAATTACGATGGTCGAAAGGCCAACGCTGTCGGTGCTGTTCATACGGGGCGTACACAGGTGTCGGTGTTGTTTTAAGCTCTAATCAAACAAATCATCTTTGATTGAAAGCTTTAACTTTTTACCACTATTTCCATCTTGGGTGCAAACAGGCCGCTCTTGCTTACAATCCATTTTCCCTGGCTGGAGCTTCTGGTATAAACCGTTCCTCCAAAAACTTTTTTAGCTCCGAAGTATAAACCTGATTGCTCTTTTCTGGTCATGTCTATTTTTCGCAGCTCCTTCACATACTCCAGACTGACTACAAAATCTTCATTTACCATAAGGTTGTAAGGCTTCAGGTCTACACTTGCTTTGCCTTTTTTGCCTGTAAATTTTAGGTATATAGGCTCATGCTGGATGTTTTCGTCGGGCAAACCATCTGTTAAAGTGTAAATGTTCAGCCTAAAGAAAAGGGTGTCGTAGTCATTCAGAAAGATATCCACATGAAACTCCTCCAGGTAAGTCGGCTGGTCTTTCACTTTGCAGAGCAACCCAATCTCGTTGCCTAAATTACTGAACTTAAAGGGCGTCATACCTACACCTGAAGGAGTGGCTTCGTTGCCCAAGCTTTTTGTTTGAAGCCTGTTGCCCGCTATTTCAACCTCTTTTAAGTCTAGTGTTGCAGCTTCTAAGGTGAGTATAGAACTGGAACGGAGTGCCTGGGCAAGTGCATCCACAGTATAATGTCGCTTTTTATAGCCGATCATCGACAGCACCAACGTGTCCTGCGCATTTTCTTGTTTTACTGATAAAGTAAACTCTCCTTTTTCGTTCGTAACGGTACCCACATCTTTATCTTTCACACCTATACTAGCATAAGGAATAGCCTGATAATAGGCTTGGTCTACAACTTTACCTTTTAAAACGAGCTCGTTTCCTTGACTGAATAATGCAGCAGGAAAGAAGAGGTAGCCTGCCACTACTAAGATTAAAAACTTCATAATTGCCTTCAGATTTGTTCCTGTAACCAGAGGCAAAGCTAGAGGAAGGAAGTCCTAAAAAATATTGTTCAGCTGCTCAAGAAGGCCCATTTTCAGAAATTAGTACCAACTAAAGCTGCGACTGGTACTGCGCGATGAAGTCTTTGGGCGAAGTTCCTGTCACAGCTTTGAACACTCTGTTAAAGGTTGTTTTGGAGTTGAAGCCACTTTCTTCGGCAATGGCAGCTATGGTCAGGTGCCGATACTGTTCATCTACCATACGGTACTTCACCTCTTCTACTCGATAGGAGTTGATGAAAGCGGTGAAGTTGCTGTTAGTGCGTAGCTTTATCAATTGGGAGATGTACTTTACGTTTGTCTTCAGGCGTTCGGCTACATCGCTCATCTTAAGGTCTCCTTTCCTGTACAGCTTTTCCTGTTGCATCAGCACAAGCAGTTTATCGAAGTATAGCTCCTCCTGTGCTGCACTTAACATATAGCCAGCTTCTTTTTCCTTTTCATGAATTTCGTGCATATGCCGAAAGCTGAAGAAGCTGATGCAGAAGATGGCTAGAAAATCCATTGAGTTAAAAAACAAGACTACGTTTTTCGTATACTGTGCTACATCGTAGTTCCAGGCATAAAGCAAAACAACAGCAAAATAAAAAGACCAAAAGGCGAAGCGAATCAGGAAGTAGCGCAGGATATACTTCAGCCATTTCTTTTTTATAGTTGAAAAACTGCTGGCGGTTGAAGTTTGATTTACTAACTGAATGGAGCGAAAAACAAAGTAGATGGAGAATAAACTGGCTATAAAACTATGGGTAGCTGCTCCCCAGGCAAAACCTTCTGTTGAAGCCAATTTACCTAATTTCTCTCCTCCTAAGCCTAGGAGTATAAAGTTGATGAGCAGTTCTGCTAAGGCTGGCGCAAAATACCAGGCATAAGCACGTTTCCAGGTAAAGTCTTTTTTGACAAGAGAAGCTGTATAAAAGTAAAGCAAAGGTCCATACCAAAACAGGAACAGCGACGGAAAGCCTAAAAGCCACAGGTGCTGGTAAACTAAGCCAGAGTTTAAGAAAAAGCTGTGCAGAGAGCTGAAGTTGAAAACCAGGATAAACAAACCCAGCAGCAGATTTGCGTAGCGCTTACCTTTAGGGTTGCTGAGAAAGAGCAGCCCCAACAGCATACCCTGAAAGAAAATAAGCAAATCGCTTATGGAGAGAAATGTTAGTTGCACTATAACTTGGATGTAAAACTTTATCTGAAAAAGATTGCTTTATATAGTAAAGATAAAGCATTCGAACCAAATATTTGCGTGCACCAACAGCAAATCAGAAGGCCTCTAACGTAGCTATGTTAGAGGCCTTTAACTTATGGTTGCCAAACTATAAACCTCCATTCATATTTCAGCATTCCTAATTCATAATTTAAACTAGTAGTACTTCCCAGGAATCAGGTAATTCTGCACATAATCCTTTACGCCCTCTTCTAACGTATAAAAAGGTTTGTCATAGCCGATAGAGCGGAGTTTGCTCATGTTGGCTTCGGTAAAGTATTGGTAGTTATCCCGAATGCTAAGTGGCGTGTCCATAAAGTCGATATCGGGCGTTACACCCATGGCATCAAAGGTATTTAAGGCAAGCGCCATAAAGGTGCGGGCCTTGCCTGAGCCAAGGTTATAGATGCCTGAGTTCTTGCGGTGGTGCATCAGGAACATACACACATCCACTACATCCTTTACATACACAAAGTCGCGCATCTGTTCTCCATCGGCATACTTAGGGTTATGCGAGCGGAACAGCGTCATGCTGCCTTTCTCTTTGATCTGGTTGTATGTATGAAAAATAACCGAAGCCATTCTGCCTTTGTGGTACTCGTTCGGGCCATATACGTTAAAGAACTTCAGGCCAGCCCAGAAAAAAGGCTTTGCCGTTTGCTCCAACGCCCACTTATCGAAATCATTTTTAGAATCGCCGTATGGGTTCAGCGGCTGCAGCATCGGAATCAACGCTTCCTCATCGTCGTAGCCCAGGGTACCAGAGCCGTAAGTAGCCGCAGAGGATGCATACACCAGCGGAATTTGATATTCGCAGCAGGAGTTCCATACTTTCTTAGAGTAGTTTAGGTTCAGCATGTCGAACACATCCTTGTTAAACTCGGTGGTGTCGGTGCGGGCGCCCAGGTGGAAGATAAACTCTACCTCTTCATAGTTCTTATCCAGCCAGTCAAAAAAGTTGTCACGGTCTACAAACTCCTTTATTTTTTTGCCTTTTAGGTTGTTTTCTTTTTTAGCGACAGAAAAATTATCCACCACTACTATATGGTTAAAGTTCGCCTGGTTTAGTCGGCTGACAAGGCAGCTTGGAATAAAACCTGCGGCACCAGTTACTACGATCATAGGTATGTAATTAAGCCTTTCCGAATTTTGGTTAAATTTACGAAAATAAAATGAAGCCGTACTTTCCAGCGCTTCTCAGATAAATGAAGAAACTGATCTACCGTCATACTTCCTGCTCCGTTCTTATTACGCTTTTACTGCTATTATGTGCCTGTAGCACGGAGAAAACCAACGAGCAGCAAACGGCAAGTATAACTATTGAAGATGACTTAGGCCGAAAGATACAGCTGCCGCATCAGCCGCAGCGGGTGCTGGCGCTGGCCTCGTCTATGACGGAAATGCTTTTTGCCGTGTGTGATACCGCTTCAATCGTTGGCCGCACCCAAAACTGCGATTATCCTGCAGCGGCTCTGTCTAAACCAGTTGTAAACAACTATCCTGTGGATATGGAGCGGGTGCTGCAGCTAAAGCCTGATCTGATTTTTACCACAGAAGGCATCACACCTTTAGAAGTGGCCGCAAGATTAGAGGAACTGGGCGTGCCTGTGTATTATCAGAAGTACAGAACCGTGGAGGATATTTTTTCTGGTCTGGAAGATATTGGCCGTATTGTTGGGCGGGAGCAGCAGGCAAAGCAGGTGGCTGATTCGCTGCGGCAGGAGGTAGCGCAGATAGAAGCGCGGCACAAAAACAAGGAGCAGCCGCTAAAAGTGTTGGCCGTTGTGAACTACGACCCGATTTATGTCTACGGCCACAGCACCGTCATCAGCGATAAACTGCGCATTTTAGGAGCCGAGAATGCCGTGGAAGAAACCTATGAAGCCATGTCGCGGGAGGCTATACTCAAAAGCAACCCTGATGTGCTGCTGGGAGGAACGCCTGAGGAGATGGAGAAAAACTTCTTCAGCATTTATCCTGAGCTGCGCAAAATAAAAGCCTACCAGAACAAGCGCATCTATAAGCCCACAGCAGATTTAATGTCCAGGGCCACACCTCGTGTGGTAGCATCTATCAAAGAGCTGGAGCGGTTTCTGTACCCGTCATGAGCAGAGTTTTATACTTTATACTTGCCCTTGTTTTAATCCTGATCGTGCTGGTGCTCGGTCTGCAGGTCGGCTCTTTCGAGTCTGACTTATCAACTATAGCCGAGGCCATTTTCAACTATAACCCCGACAACACCACACACTATGCCATTGTGCACCTGCGGCTACCCCGCATGCTGCTGGCTTTGGTAGTAGGAGCCTCGCTGGCCTTCAGCGGTTACCTGATGCAGGCCATGGTGAACAACGGCCTCGCAGATCCATACTTGCTAGGAACGGCCTCGGGTGCCTCGCTGGGTGCCGTGATTGTTTTCTTCGGATTTGTGGAGGTAACGATAACAGGTATTTATATGCCCCCTGTTTTTGCTTTGGCAGGTGCTTTTATAGTTACGCTGGCTGCGGTTATGCTTGGCCACCGCAAGGGGCAGCTGATACCTGCGCAGCTGCTGCTTGCAGGCATTGCACTTAGCTCTTTGCTCACGGCTATCGTTGGTCTGCTTACTTTTCTATCCGATACCGAAAGCAAACTCCGATCGGTTATTTTTTGGTCGATGGGTAGTTTTGAGCGGGCTACTTGGGCCATGGTGCCGTACCCTGCGGTAGCGCTGGGGCTGTCGCTGCTGCTTTTCCTGTTTATGCAAAAGCAGCTTAATATTTTATTGCTGGGGTCTGACAGGGCAGAGGCGCTGGGGGTGCAAGTAGCTAGAACCCGCTGGATTATATTGATAGTTGTTTCTTTGGTAACTGGCTTTGCCGTGGCAACTTCTGGCTCTGTCGGTTTTGTGGGGCTAATTATTCCGCACGTAACTCGAGGATTGATGGGAGCCACAGGCAAATCTAACTTGTTGTTCTGCGCTTTTGTAGGTGGTTTGTTCATGCTGCTCTGCGATTTGCTTTCCCGCATAATTTATCCGCCTGCTGGCTTACCAATAGGAATCATTACATCGTTCTTTGGTGTTCCTTTCTTTGTATATTTGCTGTTCAGAAAGAATTACAATTTTAGAGCTTAGATGATTTACGTAAGCAGGTTAGAGCATTTCAATGCAGCACATAAGCTGTATAACCCTAAATGGTCGGAGGAGAAGAATAAAGAGGTGTTCGGACCTTGTGCCAATACCAACTGGCACGGACATAATTTCGAGTTGATAGTAACAGTAAAAGGCAAGCCAAACCCTGATACAGGCTTTGTGATCGACCTTAAAAAACTGAGTACCCTTATCCGTAAGCACGTGATAGAGCAGGTAGACCACAAAAACCTGAACATGGACGTGCCTTTTATGGCTGGCAAGCTGGCAAGCACCGAAAACCTGGTGATGGAATTCTGGAAAATTCTGGAGCCGCGCATTGCGGAGCTTTCAGAAAACGAAGCAAAATTGCACAGTCTCAAGTTATATGAAACTCCTCGCAACTTTGTAGAGTACTTCGGTGAATAAAACCGAATCTTTTCATTTGCCTGCCACAGCCTAACGGGCAGCCCTACAACGGATAGTAACGCATGAAATATTATATTATAGCTGGTGAGCGGTCGGGAGATTTGCATGCCTCTAACCTTATAAAGCAGCTGCGGCAGAAAGACACTGCGGCTGAAATAAGAGGTTGGGGCGGCGATATGATGGAGGCAGCGGGTATGGAACTGGTTAAGCATTACCGTGAACTGGCTTTCATGGGGTTTGCCGAAACAATTTCCAATCTCTTTAAAATCCTCGGGTTTATCAGTGAGTGCAAAGCCGATATAAAAGCGTTTCAACCCGATGTAGTGATTCTGGTAGATTATGCTGGATTTAACATGCGCATTGCTAAGTTTGCCAAAAGTCGTGGGCTGAAAGTATTCTACTACATCTCACCAAAAATATGGGCTTGGAACCAGGGACGTGTGCACAAAATCAAAAAGGTTGTGGACCGTATGTTCGTGATCATGCCTTTTGAGGAAGAATTTTATGGCCGCTTCGACTATAAAGTAGATTACATTGGCAACCCCGTAAACGATTCGGTAACGGACCACGTGGTAAATCCTGATTTCAGGACAAAGAATAAGCTGAACCGAAAACCGCTGATTGCCATACTGCCAGGAAGCCGTGCGCAGGAGATAGAAAATATGTTGGATGTAATGCTAAGCGTGCTCCCGTACTTCCGCGATTACCAGTTTGTGGTGGCAGGCGTTTCTAATTTCTCCAAAGAGTATTACGAGCAGTATAACAAAGACCCTAATATCCGTTTCGTCTACGACCAAACCTATGATTTGCTGGCCAACTCTGAAGCTGCGTTGGTAACCTCTGGTACCGCTACCTTAGAAACAGCTTTGTTTGGTGTGCCGCAGGTAGTTTGTTACAAAACCAGCACCATTTCCTATACCATTGGTAAAATGGTAATTAAAGTACCTTACATCTCGCTTGTAAACCTGATTGCCAACAAACCTGTTGTTACGGAGCTTATCCAGGACGATTTCACCGCCAAGCGCCTAACAGCAGAGCTGAAACAACTCCTCTTCGACAAAACCTTTATCAAGAACCAGAAAGCTGGTTATGCTTTAGTACGCGAGAAAATCGGCAACTTCCGAACTGCTGAACGTGCCGCTGAGTTGATGGTAGTGTATCTGCAGGAGAGGTAGGAGACACTTTCTTAATTGTTCATGTCTTTGCGCAAGCTTCCGTTTGTGCCTTTACTTAATTGGTAAGAGCTACCAAGCATAAGTAGATGCTTGCGCGATAGTGGCAACAAATTCCCGCTGTTTAGCCTTAGTAAAGTTTTTCTCCCGCCGTTCTTGCGTGTTCTCATCATAGCCGTCAGGCTATGATGAGAACACGCAAGAACGGCGGAGGTAGTTTAGAGGAATGCTTTCCGTAACCGTCGCAATCACTCATTTAGTTTTATACGTTCGGAACAGGACTATCCAGATTTGTAGCAATACTTTTTTGGTTAGACCTGCGTATAGTTTTATACACACTTTATGTGGAAAACTATATTATAAATACTTAACCAATAAAGAAACTATGAAATCGATACTACTTGCACTTGTACTAACTGGCGTAGCCCTTTCTGTAATGCTAATACGTACGTTGCCGAAAGATGTATTAACAGAAGGAGATGCTTCCGATACTAATTTTTGAATATACTTATCTGTATAAAAAGCAAAAGGCCACCTGCATTTTCAGTTGCAGGTGGCCTTTTATATATATTCTTGAGTGAATCTGTTTAAGCGACCTTCAGCTGCTTCAGGCTCGATTTCTCAAATTTATCACGGGCGTAGTCGCCTGTAATGGTCAATTCTTTAGATCCTTCTTCAGAAGGCAGTTCAAACATAGCATCCGTCATAATGCCTTCGCAGATAGAGCGCAGGCCACGGGCACCAAGCTTATACTCTGCTGCTTTCTCCACAATATAGTCAAGGGCGCTATCGTCGAAGCTCAATTTTATATCCTCCATCTCAAACAGACGTTTGTACTGCTTTACGATAGAATTCTTTGGTTCAAGCAATATCAAGCGTAGCGTTTCTTTATCAAGCGGGTCGAGGTGTGTTACCACTGGCAGACGACCAATCAGTTCTGGTATCAAGCCAAAGTTTTTCAGGTCTTGTGCCGTCAGGTACTTTAAGAAGTTCTCCTGCTCCTCAGCCTCATCCATTTTCGATTTAGAGAAACCGATAGGGCGAGTGTTCAGTCTGTTCTTAATCAGTCTGTCGATACCAACAAAGGCACCACCGCAAATAAACAGGATGTTCTCGGTGTTTACTGTAATCATTTTCTGCTCTGGGTGCTTACGGCCTCCCTGTGGCGGAACGTTTACTACAGTACCTTCCAATAACTTCAGAAGTGCCTGCTGAACACCCTCGCCACTCACGTCGCGTGTAATAGAAGGGTTATCGCTTTTGCGGGCAATCTTATCAATTTCATCAATGTAAACGATGCCACGCTCAGCAGCCTCAACATTATAATCGGCAGCCTGCAGCAAGCGGGTTAGTATACTTTCTACGTCTTCGCCTACATAACCAGCTTCTGTAAGCACGGTTGCATCAGCAATGCAGAAAGGCACCTGCAAGATGCCAGCCATCATACGGGCAAGATAAGTTTTACCAGTACCTGTCTCGCCCACCATAATGATGTTCGATTTCTCGATCACCACTTCGTCTTTTTCTTCTGAATGTTGCATCAGTCGCTTGTAGTGATTGTACACTGCCACCGACATAACTTTCTTCGCCTCGTCCTGGCCAACTACAAACTGATCGAGGTAGGTTTTCATCTCCTTCGGCTTCATCAGGTTGAACTTAGGAGTGCGGCTGTTTGCGCGTATTTTATTCTCCTCGTTCAGTATCTGTTGCGCCTGTCCGATACAACGGTCACAGATATGGGCGTTAATGCCCGATATCATCACCGATACATCCTTCTTGTTTTTGCCACAAAATGAGCAAGTAATTTCAGCCATAAAAGTAGTTGATCCAGATAATATATTAAGCTTTTAACCTTAGCTTGAAGCAAAGATAGTAAAATGAAAAGTTATTAGATTATAAAATTTTCTTTATTTGGGCTGCTGTAGGTGCAATTATTGGAAAATTTATATTTATATATTATAGGTTAATGCGTTGATATATAATGCTTTGCACTGGTAAATTTCCACAATATGCTGTTGATAATTTTTCAGAAGATTGCAAATTTACTTCTGTTGAGGGGATGTAAAAAGCTTGGAAATGGCCTTAAAAAGGAAAAGCCCACCTTTTTAGGGTGGGCTTTAAATGTGATTTTTCCCTTATTGCTTCTTACGAGTTAGTACCTCGTCAATCAGGCCGTACTCTTTTGCTTCATCGGCTTTCATCCAGTAGTCACGGTCAGAGTTGTCATACACCTCCTGGTAAGACTTACCTGAATGGTCAGCTAAGATTTCATATAGCTCTTTCTTCAGCTTTAAAATCTCACGGGCTGTAATCTCGATATCTGATGCCTGACCTTGTGCACCGCCCATTGGCTGGTGAATCATGATGCGTGCATGTGGCAGGGCAGAACGCTTGTCTTTTGCACCACCAGCTAGTAATACTGCACCCATAGAGGCAGCTAAACCAGTACAGATAGTTGCTACATCTGGGCTTACGTACTGCATAGTGTCATAAATACCCAAGCCAGCATATACCGAACCACCAGGGCTGTTAATGTAAAGCAGGATATCTTTCTTCGCGTCGGCAGACTCTAGGAATAGAAGCTGTGCTGTAATAATGTTAGCAATAAAATCGTCTACCTGTGTACCCAGGAAGATGATACGGTCCATGATCAGGCGGGAGAATACGTCAATCTCACGGAAGTTTGTAGGTCTTTCCTCAATTACAGAACGTGTCATACTTTCGATGGTATGCATGGCTCTGCCTTCTACATGGTTGATGTATTGGTCTACGCCCAGGCCGCTAAGCCCTTGGCCTTTCACGGCAAATTTGCGGAACTCGTCTTTATTAAACATAGTTTGTTTAGGGTTACGGTTTAGTCAAAAATAAAAAAAGTCCTTTTAATAAAGGACTTTTTTTATGAATTAGTTTTTATTTATGGTTATTCAGATATGTTTCTGAAGTCCTCTGAACTGATTGTTTTCTCAACAACAGTTACTTTTTCTTTAAGTACTTCGAGCACTTTCTCTGCCAGTAATTGCTCGTACTCGTTAATGTAGTTGCGGCCGTTATCCTGCTGCAAGAACTGGTTTGCATAGTTATTAATGCTTTCTACCAGCTCTTCTGGTACTTCAGGCATGTTGAACTGCTGCAGCATCTTCTCTTTTGTGCTGTTTACCACTTCTTCGTTAGTAACTTTCAGCTCGTTCTCAGCTACTACTTTGTTCTTGATCATCGACCACTTCAACTCACGTACATAGCTATCGAAGTTTTCTTCAATTTGCTCTGCCGTCAGTTTGCCTTCGTTCGTTACCTGTAGCCAACGCTTGAAGAACTCTGTTGGAAGCTCAACTTCAATGTTATCTATCAACGAATTCATGATACGGCGGCTAAGTAAGTTATTTGCCTCTTGCTGATAGTTCTCAGAAATCGTCTCACGAATCTTCGCGTCGAAGTCTTCCTCAGTAGTTACTTCATCTTTACCGAAAAGCTTATCAAAAAGTTCTTGATTTAGCTCAGCTGGCTCAGTGCGATTGATTTTTTCAACTGTAAATTCAAATTCACCGTTCAGGTCGGCAGTTACTTCTTTGCTCAGGCCAGTTACGTGTGCCAGCGCTGCATTGTCGTCGCCAAATGTTTTACGGATGTCAAAGCGAATTACATCACCTTCTTTAACACCAATAAATTGATCTAAACCTTTTACTACACGGTTGGTAGGAATAAGGGTATTAGACTGAAACTCGCCGTCTACCTGCTTCAACTCACCAGAAATAAAGTCACCTTTCTCAGATGCCTCTGGGTTTGTGGTCTGGCCAAACTGGCGTCTTAAGTTCTCGTAAGCCTCGTCAATTGTTTTTTGATCAAGCTCAACAGTGTAACCCTCTACGCTTTTATCTAACGGAAGGTTAAAGTCAGGCAATAAACCTACCTGGTAGTTAAATTCAAACTCCTTTTGGTTATCCCAGTCAATTTGCTCCTGGTCTGGCTCTGGAAGAGGCTCTCCTAAAAGCTTTACATCGTTCTCACGGATGTATTTAGAGATCTCGTCCTGAAGCAGCTTGTTGATTTGCTCTACTAAGATGCTCTTGCCATACATTTTCTTTACAAGACCAGCAGGCACCTTGCCAGGCCTAAAACCTTTTATCTGAGCTTTTTTGCTATACTCTTTAACCTGTTGGTCTACTTTAGGGGCATAGTCAGCTTCTTCCAGTACAACCTTCAGTTGTGCATTTGTGCTGTCTGTTTGGTTTAATGTAATATTCAAGGCTGTTAAATTTTAGTTGGCTACTCTAGTAAAAACAAACCCCCAACAGTTCTGTTGAGGGTTCGTGATTTATGTGCGGATGGAGGGACTCGAACCCCCATGCCTCGCAGCGCTAGATCCTAAGTCTAGTGCGTCTACCAATTTCGCCACATCCGCGTGGTGTTGTTGTTTGTAATAGTGGTGCAAAGATACGCACGAGTTTTTTATTTGCAATAGCTGGCTGCTAAAAAACTTAAAAAATATTTAAGGAATTGCCTTTTAGAGTAGGGAATATAGTAGCTTGTAGTTGCAAGGCGCTGAAAATTAATAAGATGGAATATTGATGGCTGAAACTAAAATTTTTTAACTTTTTATGTATTTGTTTCGAACGATAGCGGTAACAAAGAAACTTACTTTAACTTTTCAACTGGAGGGGAAAATAGTTTGTCCCCCCGTGAGTTTGGAGCGCACCTTGTCAAACTCTAAAACGAAAGGTAAGTAAGTTTTGGGAAGAACAGCAGCTACAATAGCAATATATAAATCCTTTTCATCATCCTAAATACACAGTTCGTCGATAAGTATAGCACACAAATTATATAAAGTTGGTGGATACACTTCAGAAAGCTATTTTTGGATAAACAACAACGTCTAAGGCTTTGAGCATCTTAAAAATAGATAGCGTCTCGAAACGCTATGCCAATCATACTGCCCTGAGCAACGTTAGCTTCGATATTCCGCAAGGTTGTATCTTCGGATTATTAGGACCAAACGGGGCAGGCAAAACTTCGCTAATCCGTATCATTACGCAAATAACTGGTGCTGATACAGGAGAGATACATTTTAAGGGTGAGCGTTTGAAACCTAATCACATCAGGGAAATGGGGTATTTGCCAGAAGAGCGGGGCCTGTACAAGAAGATGAAGGTGGGGGAGCAACTGCTATACCTGGCAAGGCTGAAAGGGCTGAGCAAAGAGGAGGCCACTGCACGCATAAAAGCTTGGGTAGATCGTTTGGAAATTCGGGAGTGGTTGGGCAAGAATATTGAAGACCTCTCGAAAGGAATGCAGCAGAAGGTGCAGTTTATTGCCACGGTGCTGCACGAGCCTGATCTGATTATCTTGGATGAACCTTTCTCTGGCTTCGACCCGATCAATGCGAACCTGATAAAAGACGAGATTCTGCGTCTGCGTGAAAAAGGAGCTTCTATCATTTTTTCAACACACCGTATGGAATCGGTGGAAGAACTGTGCGATAATATTGCCCTCATCAACCGTTCACGCAAAGTGTTGGACGGGCCTGTGAAGGAAATCAGGAATGCCTACAAAACTGACACTTTCCAGATAATAGGTAATGGGCAGCTGCTGGTGCTATCGCCAGATTTTGAGGTGCTGGAGCAGCACGATAACCATGGTGTTTTCCGAGCCAACATCAGATTATTGAACGGCGCCAAGCCAAACGACCTGCTGCGTTACCTGCTCGATCGGGTAGAGATACACTCCTTTGTGGAGCTGGTGCCAAGTATAAACGATATCTTCATCCGTAAAGTAAAAGAAACCCATGAATAAGATCTGGCTGATTATACAACGTGAGTACCTGACCCGTGTGCGAAAGAAGAGTTTCCTGATTATGACTTTCCTGACGCCCTTGCTGCTAGCTGCTTTTATGGTGATACCTGCGTGGCTAGCCACTGTATCGGATAGCGATGAGGTGGTGATGGTGCTGGATGAAAGCGGCAGATTTGTAAATAAACTAGAGAACAAAGGCGACCTGAAGTTTATTCCGCTGCAGGGTACGCTGGAACAGGCCAAAACCATCTACCAGGAAACAGATAATACAGCCCTGCTTTATATTCCGCCCATAGAGCTTGACAACCCTGAAGGTATAAAAATATACGCCAACAAGAACGCCAGTATCCAGACGAAGGTGCGGTTGGAAAATATGCTGGAGAAGGAGATAGAGAACCAGCGCTATGTGGCTTCAGGTATAGACCGAACAGCGCTGGAACGGATGAAGGCTAACATCTCAATTGCGACCGTAAATTTGAGTGAAGAAGGAGAGAAGGACAACAACGCTTTCGTAACTTCTGGTGCTGGCATTATAGGAGCTGTGGTGATTTACTTCTTCATCTTTATGTACGGTGTGCAGATTATGCGTGGCGTGATAGAAGAGAAGACGAACCGAATTGTAGAGGTGATGATTTCGTCTGTAAAGCCTTTTCAGCTAATGATGGGCAAGATTGTAGGTATAGCCGCCGTAGGTCTAACGCAATTTTTACTTTGGGTGGTGCTATCGATAGTTGTGGTAACAGGTGTGCAGGCGGCCTTCGGTATAAAAGCACAAACCCCAATGGAGCGTGTAGAGGCTGGTCGTGCAGCGGCTACTGGCGAAGAGCAAGTAGACGCGGAAGATGCAGCACAACAAAGCGAGTCTAACGAAATGGTTGCCTCTGCCTTCAAAGCGATGGGTAACCTGAACATCCCGCTAATCCTGGGCTGTTTCCTGTTCTACTTTTTGGGTGGCTACTTGCTGTATGGTTCCCTGTTCGGAGCCATAGGCGCTGCCGTAGATAATGAGACGGACACGCAGCAATTTATGTTCCCGATCACCATCCCGCTGGTGATCTCGTTTATCATGTCCTACACGGTCGTTATCCAAAACCCTGACGGTCCCGTAGCTTTCTGGATGTCTATCATACCTTTCACTTCGCCTATTATCATGATGGTACGCATTCCGTTCGGTGTGCCTAACTGGGAACTGCTGCTCTCAATGGGCCTGCTGATCCTAGGTTTTATACTGACCACCTGGCTGGCTGCCCGTATCTATCGTGTAGGTATCCTGATGTACGGTAAGAAGGTAAATTATAAGGAGCTGTCGAAGTGGCTGTTTTATAGGGTGTAGTTATCTATAAGCAAGAAAATGAAAAAGCTCGCCATACTTCTATCTGTGTTATTTGTCTTCACAAGTTGCAGCAACCAGCCTGTAGAGTTCGAATGTGTAGGAAATAGTCTTGCGGATATAAAGTTGATTCTTCAGCCTAATAAGGCTTTTAAAGTTGAATTTCAAGCATTTGAAATTGATGAAGAAAAACTAAACTTTACTGGTGAATGGACTATCAAAGAAAACTTCTATGAATTGACTTTCAATCAGGAAAAGGCGCCAGACCTGCAGGCACTTTTTGATAAAAATTATGATAATGGAAGCTTTGAAGTTCTAGATAAAAGACGAGTAAAATTTAAAACTGATTCCAGAGAATTGATTATATGGGGAATCCCATGTGAAAGGAAATAAATAAGCCTACAGACAGCAAAATGTAGCCACTTTATAGGAGTGATTTGCAGTTTGGCAGTCGCTCAGTTCCCTTACTGTTCATTTCGGTAGATTGAAACGCACTTCTATTTTATATAATCTAATTTGTACTTGATACGCCAGCAAATGAAATCGTTCCTAAGCCTGCTCCTCCTGATGATAGTAACAGCCTCAACCTCTGCCCAGGACAAAGAAAAGCCAGCTTACAAGCTGTTCAACAAGCAAGGAAAAGGTGTAAACTATGGCAAAATGCTGCAGGAGTTGCAGAAGGCAGATCTGGTGCTTTTTGGAGAGCAACATAACGACCCAATTGCACATTGGCTACAGTTGGAGGTAGCAAAGGATCTATACCAGGTGCATCAGCAGAATTTCGCTATTGGAGCGGAAATGTTTGAAGCCGATGTGCAGTTGGTGCTGAATGAGTACCTGGCTGGGCAGGTGCCTGAAAGTAATTTTGAGCAGGAGGCCAGGCCGTGGCCGAACTACAAAACCGACTATAAACCTATTGTAAAATACGCAAAGGAGAACAAAATTCCTTTTGTAGCCACCAATGTGCCCCGCCGCTATGCGGCTATGGTATCTAATGGTAGCCTGACTGCCTTAGCAACAGTTTCTGAAGATGCGAAGCATTTCATAGCACCACTTCCTGTTACTGTGGATATGACACTGTCAGGCTACAAGAACATGCTTTCACTGTTTGGCGGCAGCACACATGGCAATACTAAAAGCATAAACATTGTACAGGCGCAGGCGCTGAAAGATGCCACTATGGCTCATTTTATACTGCTGCAGGTAAGCAGCGGCAAAAAGATGCTCCACCTGAATGGCGGCTACCACTCCGATAATTTTGAGGGTATAGGTTGGTACCTAAAGCAGCAAAACCCACAGTTAAAAATAGCAACTATAAGCACCGTGCAGCAGGAGGATGTGGAGAAGCTGTCAGAAGAACACAAAGCCAAAGCTGATTTTATATTAGTGGTGTCTGCCAGCATGACGCGGACGTACTAATTCCAACCACCCCCTAGCCCCCAATGCCGTCAACTTAAGGATTTACAGGACTGGTCTTTTA
>NZ_JAJJWH010000055.1 GCF_020907245.1 Pontibacter harenae
CAGAGATGCTCAAGGTTAGTGAGAAAGGCACTCTCTTTCTCGAAAAAACTCGACAGACACCTGATGGATATTAAGTTCTTTGTCGCCAACTATAACTTATCATTACTTTTATAAAAGTACCCAAAAAAATAAAGCCTATCCTTCTCAGGATAGGCTTCAAAAAAATTATAAGCTAGCTATTTCACTATCAGTTTACCGTGCATGCGTTGCCAATGGTCTGGGTAGGTGCAGACAAAGTCATAGGTACCTGGTTCGGTTGGAGCTTTGAATTCCATATCCACTGTTTGACCTGGTAATACGATAGGCGTAGCTGCCAGGACGCCTACTGAATCTAGCGGTATATAATTACCTGATGCCCCTACCTTTGACCCAGCCATAGCAACTTGTTTATACTTGCCTGGCTCGGTAAATACTACATTATGCAACATGGGCATATCCACCGCCTCATTCAAAAGCTTTAGCTTTACAACAGAACCAGCATTTACCTCTAAAGTATCTTTATCAAAAGCTATTTCTTCCAATGTTTCTCCTACTGCCCTTAATGTAAATTCTTCCACCTCCTGATATGTGCTGTCATCCAAATCTGAACTTTGCACATTTTGTGAGGCGTCAGCAGCCGTTTCAGAATTGCCGCCTGCTTCTTCGTTTGAGCTACAACTGGCAGCGAGAAACATAAAACCTATAACCAGAAAAGAAAAAGTATTTTTCATTTATCATCTTTACAACATCCATACATACGCTTATTTGCGCTGATGGCTGTATGTATTTAGCCGAAATACTCCTGTTCCAGCTTATTATCATGTCCATAAAGGTCTTCCCTGAAATGGATTTGCCCGCTTTCATCTACCCAGGCCGTAAAGTATACCAGGTAAACCTGCACTTGCTTTGGTAAGGTTACCCAAGTTTCCTCACCTCCGTTAATTGCTTCTCTTATACGATTCTCGTCCCACTCAGGCATGTCTTTCAAAACATACTTTGCCAGGTCTAAAGGTCTTTCTACACGCACACAGCCGTGGCTGAAGTCACGCTGCGTTTGGCTGAACAGAGCATCTGCAGGAGTATCGTGCAGGTATACAGCATGTTCGTTCGGAAACAGAAATTTTATCTGACCTAAAGAGTTTTTCGGCCCTGGCTTCTGTCTCACTCTATAAGTAAAGTTCTGCTCCGTTACAGAAGCCCAGTCAATATCATATTCCGACACTCGCTGAGGATTTTTTTCCTTTGTCACAACCTCCATGTTTTGGCTTGCCAGATAACCAGGATTCCGTAGCATCTTTGGCTTTATTTCGTTTTCGACAATGCTATTAGGTACGTTCCAGTAAGGCGCCATCACCACATACTCTAGTTTATCGCTAAAAATAGGCGTAGAATGCATGGTCTTACCAACAATTACAGGCATTTCCAGTACTTTCTCATACTTTCTATCTGCTTCGGGATCGTTGTTAGGGTCTTCATATACATAAAGCTTGTATTCGGGTATGTTTACCCAAATATACTTCTGGTCAAGCTTTTTAGGCACCATACGCTTTGGTATCCAACGCCATCTTTCCATGTTGATCATGATCTGATCAATTCGTTCTTCTAACGGTATATTCATGGTAGAAAGGGTGTTTCCTCCTACCACACCATCCTGCTTTAGCCCATGCAGCATCTGGAACTGTTTTACCTGTCGTTCCAAATTAGCATCATAAACCTGAAGTTTCTTGTCATTAGCATTAAAATTCTGCTCTGGATTCAGCCTCTTTCTTAGCGCTAAAACTGCCTTAGCGGTATCGCCCTTCTGAAGCAATTTTCGGTCGCCTAGCTCAACTTTTGGCCAGCCGCCTTTTTCCTGTAGAGCTCTATACTCAGAAAGTTTGTCTCTTAGCTGCACATAACCGTGGTGCAGGGCCTCAAACTCATAATATGGGTAAGTACTCTCACGCTCTTTAAGAATGGTTTGTAAAGCCTTGTGCAGTTTTATTTTATTGTTCCGCACCCCCCAACTTACCTTCGATACATTTTGCGGATTAACGCGTCCTCTGTAGAAATCAGAAGCATAAACAAAATATGTAGCAGTAAGGGCCACATCTATTTCCTGCTGTAGTTTAAGCCTTGCCGAGTCACTCGGCGACATTTCTTTATACTTATTGAACATGGCATCAAAGTCCACCAAGCGATAATTGCGTGGTTCTAGACCTTCTTTGGGGGCATGATCTATTGTCGATAGTAGCTTTTCTGATTGAGGGACTAACTCGTTATCGTCAAACCAGGCCAGTTTATAATCTCGGTCTCCGTAGAAAAGAAACATAAGGTCTTTATGCTCTTTAAACTTTGGTTCTTTGTTTATATAGTCTAGCACAAACGTACTGTCTGTTTTACTTTGCGCTATCTCATTTTTAGAAAAAAGGCCAGCGACGCTATTGCTTGTGCTACTATCACTTGAGCCACTGTTGCAGCCAACCGAAAGCACACCTAACAAACCGAAAATCAAGCTGTATTTTAAGTTTATCAAATTATACGGGATCATATTGTTGAAATTTTAATTGCATGCACTTACACATCATAATGGCTCAATCATTAGCTATCAGTAGCAACCTTTCTTAGATAAATACTATCTTATACAAATAAATGAGCACGCAAGCGCATTTCCATCTTATGTACTTTAAATTTGCAAAAAATGTTCTCTTTTAAACCTCTATTGCATTCTTTGTGTAAGGAGATGCCAAAACCATGCCGCTAACCATCTAACTTCAAAACTAAATCAGGAATCTTGTGCACCTTCTGTTATTGCAAGTTTACTAATGGGAGCTGCATTTCAGAAAAAATTTAAAAAGGCTAACTTTGCGGCTTAACGAGCGTCTCAGTAAATGAAGATATACAAGACATATTTATTAAGCTTAGGTATAGCAGGTTGCCTGCACCTGGCTTCATGCAGCACACAGAATAATCAAAACACTGAAACTATGACAGTCAATAACTTAGCTCAAGCCTCTCAAGATGTACATAGCTATTCTAAGCCTAAAGAGGCGGTAGCCAAGCATTTAGATCTTGACATTACCGTAGATTTTGAAAAGAAGATTCTGAGTGGTACCGCCACCTACCAGATTAAGAATCTAACAAAGACAAACCAAATTATTTTTGACACACGTGGCCTTAAGATAGAAAAGGTTCTATTGGATGAGGACACAAAAGAAACAACTTTCAAACTAGGTAACGATGACAAAGTTTTAGGCCAGCCAATGTTCGTGGACATCAAGCCAGAAACAAAAACTGTGACTATACACTATAGCACCACACCTGAGGCAGCGGCTTTGCAGTGGCTAAGCCCACAACAAACGGCTGGCAAAAAACACCCTTTCCTTTTCACACAATCTCAGGCTATACTAGCACGCACCTGGATTCCGATTCAGGACAGCCCAGGCATACGGATTACTTACAGTGCCAGCGTAAAAGTACCTAAAGAACTTATGGCAGTAATGAGTGCGGAAAACCCTAAAGAAAAGAATGAGACAGGTGAATATAAGTTTTTAATGCAAAAGGCTATACCTTCCTATCTGATGGCTCTTTCGGTGGGAGATCTTGTGTTCAGGCCAATCGGGGAACAAACAGGTATCTATGCCGAACCTGCCACCATCGAGGCTGCGGCTTATGAGTTTGCAGAAATGGACAAAATGCTGGTCGCTGCCGAAAAACTCTATGGAAAGTACCGTTGGAACCGCTACGATTTACTTGTGCTACCACCCTCCTTCCCTTTTGGAGGTATGGAAAACCCTCGCCTGACTTTTGTAACGCCCACCGTTCTAGCCAAAGACAGATCCCTCACAAGCCTGATAGCCCACGAATTAGCGCATAGCTGGAGTGGCAACCTAGTAACAAATGCTACCTGGGAGGACTTTTGGTTAAACGAAGGCTTTACTGTATACTTTGAGCGTCGCATAATGGAAGAGCTATATGGCAAAGACTATGCGGATATGCTTGAGGTTTTAGGCTACCAGGACTTGCAACACACACTTGATGACTTGGGACGCAATAGCGAAGACACTAGATTGAAATTAGAGTTAGACGGACGAGACCCTGATGAAGGCCTGACAGATATTGCCTATGAAAAGGGAAACGCCTATTTAGTGCACATTGAAAGAGCAGTCGGTCGAGATAAATTTGATGCGTTTTTAAACAAGTATTTCCAGACCTTTGCCTTCGGTACCACCACTACCGATCGTTTTTTAGATTTTCTGAATTCTGAATTAATCAAAGGAGATGAAAAGTTGGCGGAGCAGATAAATGCTGATGCCTGGATTTATTCAGCAGGATTACCTGAAGAACATTACACTCCTGCTTCCAGCCTTTTTGCAAAAGTAGAAGAAACCTCACAAGCATGGCAGCAGGGCACACCTGCCGCACAACTTAATACCAAAGACTGGTCAAGCCATGAGTGGTTGCATTTTATAAGACTTTTGCCTGAACAGATGTCGCAACAAAAAATGGCTGACTTAGACAAAGCTTTCAACTTTACAAACTCTGGCAATTCAGAAATACTTGCAGCTTGGTTCTTACACGCCATCCGCAACAACTATATAACTGCTGACCAGGCAATGGAAATTTTCCTCACCAGTGTAGGAAGACGCAAGTTTTTGGTGCCTATCTACAAAGCACTTATTGCCACGCCAGAAGGTAAGAAGAAAGCATTGGCTATTTACGCGAAAGCACGACCAAATTACCACGCAGTTTCTACTGTTACATTAGACGAAATGCTGAAATAAATTATTAAGCCACAACGATTGGCAGAATAGCGAGTATGACAAAGCTAGAGCTTAACTTATCTGCCAATCATTATTGGGCTAGGCTGTTCTTTAATCATGCAGCTTAAAGAATATGAGCTTACTGTCTTTATGCTGCAAGTCGATACACTTGTTTGTCTCTTGATTACTTCCAGAAACAGTAACTCTTATTTCCGATTGTGCAGGGTTAGTGAAGATGCACCCAAAGCAGGAATCTATAACGTCGATAGTAGAACATGATTCAAAATGTTCTACAAATGCTTTTAGAGTTTCTTCCTGGCCCTTTACAGAATTACCATCAATGTCGCGGAGCAACTGATTTATTTCGTCTTCAACTTTGTCCGATTCATTTGTCCTAAGTGCATTAGCAAGTTTAGAGCAATTTAGACTTTGTTCGGGCAAAACATCATTGTCAGCATTACATCCTGTAGCCAACAGAGGAAGCAATATCAAAATCTTGAGTATAAAATCTTTCATAGCAATAAAATTTTGTGGTCAGTTCTTTATGCTATGAGCATTTTTACTCTTAAACGGTTGCATCATGACCAGGAACATTGGCAACAAAAAAGTAAATTTAAATATAAGGTTATGCCTAAAGAAGATTAAAAATACAGAGTTAGCTATACCCCTATTAGCAGAAAAGCCACACTAATAATTAGTGTGGCTTTTCTGTTATAACGAAACTCTGTATCCTTCTGCTCTGCTTGGGTAAGCTAGAGGAAGCTCAGAGCTTTTTCGTGCAATTTAATTACTCTGCTTTCGCGTTGATTGATTTTTCTGCAATCTCAGTCAGAAGGGAGTCTGTCTTTTTCTCTTCCTCTAGTGTTATCAGTAGTTGATCTAACACTTCATCCATGCCTAGTTGTTTTGCATAAGTGCAAACAGTACCGTAAGCGGCAATTTCGTAATGCTCTACACGCTGTGCAGAAGCAATAAGTGCTGCGTCCATAACACTGGCATCAGCTTTCTCACTCATCATAGAGTCAGCTTCTTTTATGATGCCTTCCATGGCTTTGCATTTCTCACCGCTTGATTTCTCACCGATAATTTCAAACACTTTATCCAGACGCTCAATCTGTTTCTCAGTCATTTCCAGGTGGTCCTGAAAAGCTTTCTTTAATTTATCTGAAGAGGCTGCTTCTTTCATTTTAGGAAGCGCCTTAGTGATTTGCTGCTCTGCGTTATAAATGTCTTTTAGTTCGTGGATCAGAAGATCATTTAAATTGTTAAGTTTCATAGCTTAGAAAGGTTTCGTTTAAGTTCTATTCTCTAAATTCGCTTCAGCTTTTTAAGCCTTAGCTTTCATGTTAGTTCTATACGGCTGCATTTTAGATGGGTTAGAAAATATAAATTAAAAAACAACAACAGCTTCACCTCTAATTGCTTAAGCTTTATAAATATAATTATTAATATATTTAGCTTGTTTAATTACAACTGTGCTTATGCATAAGGAATGAGCCTGAGGAGAAAGCAATTCTGAAACAGTTTTATTTTTTTATTGGTACCCTTATTGGGTTTATTATACAAAAAGAACCCTTCGATAAATCAAAAAGCACAGTGGACAAACCTAAAGGGAAAATAATAGCTATTGGTGGCAACGAGGACAAAGGCACGTATCCGAACCCTAAATCAAAGAAGAAATACTATCTGGACTTCTTTGAATTGGGCATCCTAAAACGATTTCTGCAGGAAATACCAGCCACAAATCCTCACATAGAAGTCATCACGACAGCGTCTATGATTCCTGAGGAGGTTGGAGAGCGTTATTTAAGTGCCTTTGGCATATTAGGAGCTGGAAATGTGAACCTGATGCACATCCGGGAAGAAAATGATGTACTAAATTCTGAATATATTAGCAGAGTTAAAGCTGCAGACGGTATTCTTTTTAGTGGTGGAGACCAATCCCGCATTACCCGTATTTTTAAAAACTCTGAAATACTTCAGATTATAAAACAACGCTACCAGCAGGAAAGTTTTGTGCTAGCAGGCACCAGTGCTGGCGCTATGGCCATGTCTAAATTCATGATAAAAGGCGGCAGTGCCACAGAATCCTTGCTTCGAGGCTCCGTTAAAATGGCTTCTGGTCTCAATATATTATCAGGAGTAATTATAGATACTCACTTTATAATAAGGGGTCGGTTTGGTAGACTCATGGAAGCAGTTGCCACACACCCAAAAACCATCGGTATAGGTTTGGGCGAAGATACAGGCATACTGATTACAGAAGGTAATATGATTGAAACCATCGGCTCTAACCTGGTTATTATAGCTGATGGTCACGACATTGGGTATACTAATATAGAGGAAGTAGCTATTGGTAGACCTATAGCCATAGAAAACATAGTGATGCATGTACTTGCAAAAGGCAATGTATATGATATTTATAAGCGCCAGTTTTACCGCAATTCATCTACTCTAGAGTAGGCACAGCATTCTATAAGGTCATACAGTCACACATCAAAAAAAATGTCTGTTAAGGCTACTCCTTATATATACCAACAAAAGTTTTTTCTTTATTTCGCTTGAAAGCTCTGTACATACCTTCTGTGTTGAATGGAAGACTTACATCTCCATTACTACTAACAGCGATAAGACCACCTTCACCGCCCATATTCACTAGCTTGCGCTGTACAACTTCTTCACAGGCTTGTTTCAAACTGTAGCCTTTGTATTCCATTAGGCAAGAAACATCATAAGCCACAACTGCACGCATATAAAATTCCCCATGACCTGTGCAGGAGACGGCACAGGTGGCATTATTGGCGTAAGTTCCAGCTCCTATAATAGGGGTATCGCCTATCCTGTTATAGTTCTTGTTTGTCATCCCTCCTGTAGAGGTGGAAGCAGCTAAATTTCCGCTTTTGTCTAGTGCTACAGCCCCTACTGTGCCAAATTTCTCGTCCTTCTTTTCAGAGTGGTCAAGCATGAACATATTAGAATCTCGCACTTCTGACCATTGTCTATAGCGGAAGGCATCAAAAAAATAAGCTTCATTTTCAAAAGCAATGCCATGGTTACGGGCAAATTCCTCAGCACCGTAGCCACTCAGCATTACATGGTCAGAATGGTCCATTACAGCCCTTGAAAGTTTGACAGGATTCCTAATGTTCTTAACTCCTGCCACGGCACCAGCCTCTAGCGTTTTGCCGCACATAATGGCGGCATCCATTTCATGCTTACCTTCTTTAGTAAAAACAGATCCTCGGCCAGCGTTAAAAAGCGGAGAATCCTCCAGCAACACAACAGCAACCTCTACTGCCTCTAGCGAGGATCCACCGTCTGCAAGTACTTGGTGCCCCGCCTCTACAGCCTCTTGCAACGCAGCTCTGTAGACCTTTTCCTGTTGACTAGTTAAAGATGCGGCGGTTATCGTTCCAGCACCTCCGTGTATCGCTATGGCAAAATTTGTCATCTCTATTTTGGATTGTAAATTGATGTTAGATACTACTTGATTAAACTTGATAGGTAACGCTTTTTCTAATCTGTTTTCAATAACTTATTTTAAAAATGAAATATTTAGGATAAAGTTATACATAAACTACCTCGAGATAAATTGTTAACAATTAGTATTTACACCTATAATATGTGCTAAAGGTTGCTCTTACGCCTACAGTCACTCAGCAGTTTTACAAGCTTTAAAAGAGTAATTTTAAGGTCTTAAAAGCGGAGGCAAATGATCTTTTTCAGGTAAAAAAGGGTTATCTTTGCTAACGGATTAAACCACTTTAAAACAATTTTATTTATGTCATTTGATATCCAAGGAAAGCTGTACGAAGCGTTTGAAGAGCAACAAGTAAGTGATAAGTTCAGAAAAAGGGAGTTTGTTCTCGAGATTCCTGATGGCTCTTATACTCAATATGTTAAGTTTCAGCTAACACAGGATAAGTGCAGCTTGCTTGACCAGTACAAAGCAGGAGATGAAGTTAAAGTAACATTTAACCTTACAGGTAAGCCTTTTACGAAAAACGGCACTACCATGTATTTTACTAACCTTCAGGCATGGCGCATTGAGAGTGCAGCCAGTGGTTTTGGTGCACCAGCAAGCGCTCCTGCGCAAGACGAGGCTCCATCCTTCTATAGCAACGATGCAGATAACGACTTACCTTTTTAAGCAGTCATTCCAATATAAAAAAAGCGAGCCTTACAGCTCGCTTTTTTTTGCTCTATTCACAAATGAACCGCGATCTACAGAACTTTTTAAGTTCTTTATCGAAGAAGAACTAAAGGCACAAAATCCATAACTGCCGCTCATGGTTATAGCGAATGTGCCTCAACTAAATCTATGGATGAACTGCAACGCCTGATTTGGAAAGGCGAAAACGATCAGCTAGACTTTAAGCAGCGGGTAACCCAACCAGAGAAAATTGCCAGAACACTTGTATCCTTTGCCAATACGAGAGGCGGCCAATTGTTAGTTGGCGTAAAAGATAATGGCACAATCTGCGGCGTAGACCCTGAAGAGGAAAAGCACACCCTGCAGATGGCTGCGGATTTTTATTGCGATCCTCCTGTTAAAATTATGTATGAAGAGGAAGAGGTTGATGGTAAAACCATACTTAAAGTAATAGTACCAGAAAGCATACACAAACCTCATTTAGCTAAGCTTAAAGAAGGCGACTGGCGTAGCTACATAAGAGTTAAAGATACCAGTGTACAAACAAGCAAAGTAGAACATAAAAAGCTTTCACAAGAACTGCAATCTCAGTTCGAGCCACTGCCATTGGACAGGCAAGAACTGTCTGCCCTTGATTACCTAGATAGGAACCCACGCATTACCTTGAAACAATACATGAAAGTAGCTAACCTGTCAGAGCGACGTGCTTATCGCATTTTGGTAAAACTTGTAATACATGGCTACCTACGATTGCATGACAAAGAGAAAGAAGCTTATTATACCTTAAGCTAAGACTTAGTCATGCTAAAAAATCCTGCAAGTCAGAAGATAATCCTTTCTTACCTATTAAATTACCATTTCTATAGATTCCAGTATAGATACAGTTGCCGTTCTGATCATACACCAGCCAGTCTTCAACTGTTTCTACTCTAAATGCTTGCCCCTCCTTCCCAACTTCACCATTAGGATAAAATCGCTTCACTTTCATGGATTCCTTTCCTCGTTTCATCATAAGTGAACCGTCAATATATGAGAGGTATTTCCAAATGCCAATTTCTCTCCCATGTTTGTATCGGCCTTTTCTCTCTAAAGTGGCATCATCTAACCAATAGACATTCCAGTGGCTATGCACCTGCCCTTCCTTATCATAATTGTTTAGTTAAAAAAATCCCTAACCTTCTCGAAATCTAACTTTGGGAGTGACTTCCAAACGGAACACAAAACAACAGCACTAATATTAGAAGTCCAGGTTACATCTTTATTCTCCCTTAAGGTTGAATACTTAACCAAATTTAAAAATTCCTACGCTTTATAATTAAATAATTAGTGAAACAATACCTTGGCTAAGGTTCTAGTATTCAGATGGATGTAGAACTTCAAAACTTATCTTATGGTAGTAAGCTTAACATGTGGTCTAGTATTTAAGATGAGCCTGTAGACATAAAGCAGAAATAAACGTATCTTATATTATATATAGTAATTGAAGTGCTTACCAGCAAGCCTAATCTTTCACCCTTAGCCTAACTACATGCCTACAACCGCCAAACCAGCCAAGGTCGAAGTTATTACTAAAACAAACGAGGCCGACACTCACCTTACAGTTACAAAAAAGCCTAAGCGTAAAGCTACACCTGATAAACCGACAAAAATCTTTGTTCTGGATACCTCTGTCATACTTTATGACCACAGTGCTGTACAAAATTTTCAGGAACATGATGTGGCCATACCTATTACGGTGCTGGAGGAACTGGATAATTTTAAAAAGGGAAATGATATCAAAAACTTTGAAGCGAGAGAGTTTATTCGTTTCATCGACAAATTATCTGCTGAACACAAACTGCAGGAATGGCTCCCACTAAACGGAACTAACAAGGGCAATTTTAAGGTGTTGATGACTTCAGAAAGCTCAGATGGTGCCGTAGCCATTTTCGGGGACAAGAATGACCACCATATACTCAATGCCGCTCTACACCTACAGCGTGAAAAACCAGATCATAAGGTGGTGCTGGTCACAAAAGACATCAATCTGCGCCTGAAGGCAAGGGCGCTGAATTTAATTGCCGAAGACTATGAAACAGGTAAAATTCAGGATGTAGCTGGGCTCTACACTGGTAACGATACTTTAGATGACGTACCATCGCAGGTTATAAACGAGCTGTTTGAGCAAGGTCATTCCGAAAGTACGTTGATTTTAGATACGCCACCAGCAGACAATCATTTCTTTATACTTAAAAGTTTTAAAAACTCTGCTTTAGCCTTTTATAACCAAGCAGAAAGCTCTTTAGAACGAGTAGACAAACACACTGCTTATGGTATAAAACCTCGGAATGCAGAACAGGCTTTTGCTCTACATGCCCTGCTTAACCCTAAGATCAAGCTCGTATCCATACAAGGTGTGGCTGGTACAGGTAAAACGCTCCTTGCACTGGCAAGCGCTTTAGAGCAGCGCCGTGATTATAAGCAGATTTACCTGGCCCGACCTGTGGTGCCCCTCAGCAACAAGGACATCGGCTATTTGCCAGGAGACATTAAATCAAAGCTGAACCCTTACATGGAGCCACTTTGGGATAACCTAAAGTACATACAGAACCAGTTCCCCGAGAATGGAAAAGAGTACCAGAAAATACGGGAACTGGTGGAACAGGAGAAACTGATGATTACACCATTAGCCTATATCAGGGGCAGAAGTTTATCGAATATCTTCTTTATAGTGGATGAAGCCCAAAACCTGACGCCTCACGAGGTAAAGACAATTATTTCACGCGCAGGCGAAAACACGAAGATTGTATTTACAGGGGACATTTATCAGATCGATACGCCTTACCTGGACTCACAAAGCAATGGCCTATCTTACTTGATAGACAGGGCTAAGAACCACCCGCTTTACGCGCACATAACCCTTTTAAAAGGAGAACGGTCGGAGTTAGCTAACCTAGCGAATGAACTACTCTAGTGCGTCATTTATGTAGCGGCTAATGTTGACATGCAAGCTTTAACCACTGTCTATTCCTACAGCACATTAATAAGAAAAGCAGCTGAAAAGCTGCTTTTCTTATTAGATAAACGATTAACTTAAATACCTTTCTTTTAAGATATTGATGTGATGTAGCTCATGTGCTGCAAGAACATAAATGAGTGCGCATAGCGACATTTTATTTCCGTTAGCAACACCATAACTTTCTAGCATTTCTGGGGTAAAGCTTCTGAAAAGTAAAAGATTTGATTTACGCACTAATTCATATTCTTCTAAAATGCTCTGAACAGAACGTGCATTGGCATTTGAATTAGCGGCATACATGTTCTCATCATAACCTGGTAAAGAGGCCTGTTCTCCTCGACTGAAGCAAAGAGCGCGGTAAGAAAAAATCCTTTCAGAGTCCAGCATGTGCTGTAATAATTCTTTCATTGTCCATTTACCTTCGGCACAGGCTTCTTTGGCACGTGCATCAGGTATATTACTGAACAAGTCTTTAATATCTTCTATTTGTCTTTCCAGCAAATTTAAAACATCCTCATCTGGCAGTTGGTCTATGTAAGGCTGGTAGTACGATGGAAAATCGGCTGAATCTGGTCTTGGTATCATTTGCGAATATGTTTTTTTATTTGGCAGCGCGCTTTTTACTATTGTTGTAAACAAGGGTCTTTAAGCCAGCTAAGCTTTGCTGCAGGTCTTTTTGTGCTTTCCTTTTTTGCCAAAGGCCTTTTACAAGAGCGATAGGATGATTATTTAGCGGACTTACCTGTGTCCAAACAACCTCTGTTCCTTCTGCAGCCTTTCTTAACAAAATTTTTCCTTTCGTTTTGAGAGTGTCATCATCCTGCATCTGCTCGTATCCTAACATTTCAGCTTCCAGGCTTTGAGTAAAAATCATCTCGCTGCTACCCACTTTATCTCCGCTCCACCTGTGTCGAGCCCCAGCACCAGCTAAAGGACCGCCGTACATGTGAATCAACGAAGGGTCATTTTCCTTGTTCCAGGCACTCCATTTTTCCCACTCGGTTGGGTTACTAATCAAAGGGTAAATTTGAGACGGATCGTCATCCATCAGCTCTGCGTGGGTTACTTCATACTGTTTTGGCAGCAGATAGGCACCCATATATAAGCATACTGCTACAAAGAGCAGCGACAATAGCACTTTTGGCAACAGCTTCATAAGGTTCTGTAAAAAATCTATTGAAAACTTATATTTTTATAAGATTTGGCTGCACCAATTTAACGGGATTGTTTGAATACTTTCAATAGGTACTGCATAATTATTTTTCTGAATTAAAAGCAATCTAAAAAGGGTGCCAAAGCCTATAATACAGCTTTATCGGCTTATTTGTCGTATGGATATCTATAGAACATAACATATATAAGAAATGACAGCAAATGATTGGATCCATAGGGGGCTTACCATGTCCCAGAACCCTATTTTTAAGAAATTTATGGGCAAGGCTGGTGGTCTTATGGCAAAACCAGTTAAGCTAGGAATATTATTAACAACCGCCTACGGCAAATTGATTGAAGTAAACCCTGACAAGCCTGCTCTACAACAAGTAAAGGACATCATGCAAACTTTTATCAGGTTGGTGAAAGCTTACTACAACGGCAGCTATCGCAGCGTAGAAAAGAAATCTTTACTTGTTGGTGTGGCTGTGCTTTTATACCTCGTAACTCCTTTCGATATAATTCCAGACTTTATTCCTGCTCTTGGACTATTGGACGATCTCAGCATAATGGCTTGGTTTGTAACGGCTTTTCAATCAGAGATAGAAAAATTTAGAACATGGGAAGAAGGTAATGCCTTCGAACCTGCCTTAGATACTTTATAAGTATATGCTGTCTTAAAAAACCATCAAATAAGGAACGGCAATTTGTGCATCGGCTGCTAAGTAAAATAGCAGCCGTTTTTTTTTGTTTAAGCTGTTACCTTTTTTTCAAATGAACGTATTCACATATAACTATTAATATATAAACTTATACCATTTCAAGTATGAAAAAACATTTTATTCGCGCCTGTTATGTGGCAGCATTAGTATCGTCTTTTTATGCCTGTACTACTCCAGCTGAAGAAGAAGGTATTGCAGAATTTGCCAAAATACATAAAGCCGCCATGGCTGAGATTAGTCCAGGCTGCGAGATGATTACCTTCGAGCCTGGTACCTATAAGAGGGGTGCAGATGGTTTTGTAACTGAATTAACAAGCTCCGCAGGCTCAGGCCCAGTATTAGTAAGTGCTTTCCGAAAAATAAGTACATCTTCTACTTATCAAACAAAATCGGTAGCAAACGTTTTTGATTCTTTCCAAGCGAAAACTGTACAAGACCAGGAAAAGGCCCAGCAATTCCATGTACAGGATTTACTAACCCCGAACACGAACTATGGAGGGTTTGGTATTGGTGTTGGAGGAGCATCCACGGCTTACGCCAACGATAGAAACCTCGGCAATTTACTTATCATTAACAGGTCTGATAACTTTAATGTAGCCTATGACTACAGTCCTGGAGGAAAAATGATAATAGATTTTTCCAACTTGGGCACAGTAACTCTAAAGGCAGTAACGGTAATTGATATCGATTCATATGAGGCAGGATCTGAAGTAAGGATGTATGGTACTGATGGTGAATTGTTGAAAGCAGTACCTATGGAAGTAAGTGGCGACAACGGTGTTCAGGTATTAAATTTAGGCGACACCAAAGGAGTGCAGACTATGGAGGTATATTTAGGACTTGTTAACGAAGAAACAGGCTCTGCAGCAATAGACAACATAGAATTTTGCCGAGAATTACCAGAAGAACCAAAAACTGGTTGCACCAGAACCCAAGGCTACTGGAAAACTCATTCTCAGTCTGGTCCAGCTCCTTACGATGCAACTTGGAGCAAAATAGGTCCTGCTGCCGAAAAAACTCCTTTCTTCAACAGCGGTATGTCCTACATTCAGATCATGCAGAAGCCCGTTCAGGGCAATGGTTATTATAACCTGGCACACCAGTACATTGCAGCAAAGCTAAATATGTATACTGCTTATGCTTCGGATGAGGTAATGAATGCTTTTAACCAGGCGACTACCCTTTTAAGCAACCACAGCAGTAATGTTGTTGCAGTAAAGTCAAACAAAAAGCTGAACGCAGAGTTTGTTAAGCTTGCGGGCATACTAGATGCATATAACAATGGCAATCTAGGTACCGCACATTGCGATGATACATCTTCAGCTAAAGCTGGCAAGTAGAAACAACTTAATATAGAAATAGCAGCTTATACTATAGGAGCTACTTAAAGCAAAAGCCGCAGGACATAGAATCTTGCGGCTTTTTTATGCATACTATGAATAAACATTCATTGGCAAGCATCTCAAATAAACAGAGAATAAAGGCAAGGCCAATCAGCGTTTTTACTTATTGGATAGAAAGTTTCAAATCATTGCATTGTCTAGACTTAGAATTGTATGAGGCTAGACAGATTCAGCAGTGTTTTAGACACAGGTTTGCTGTTCCACTTTCAAATCTTCGACTGTTTTGAGCAAAATCTGATGGTTTACGCAAACTTACGCTTCGTATCAAACTGTCTTGTTTCTTATGCCAGCAGCAGAGCGAGATTAACTAGGGATAAATAGCTTTACATACTTATTAAGGGATTCCTGTTGTCCAATTTGGATAAGATCAGAAACTGAATCAGCATCAAATAACTGTTACAGAAAATGAAATCCTGAAGCTGGAACATCAAAATGGCATTAAAAAAGCGTTGTTTTCAGTATACTAGTATATATTTGAACTGGAAGGATTTTATGCTACAGTTGTTTTCGGCAGCATTTTACTAAAAGGTTATAGATTGAGGTATATAAGTTTCTAGGATAAGTTTTTTCAAACGAATTGTAAGTTACATGCATTTATGCCACAAGAGATGACTTCACTCCTTCTAGACTTCCTTCAAAAGCGACTGTTGCTGGCATACTGGCAGGTGTTGCAGTAACCAAGGAGCTTATTGACCTAAATTTTAAGAAAAGATATAAATGAAAGCACTACTTCTTATTGATATACAAAACGACTTTTTGCCTAGCGGTGCTTTAGCCGTACCTGAAGGCGGCCAGGTTATACCTATAGCAAACCAACTGCAGCAGCATTTCGATTTGGTAGTAGCCACACAGGACTGGCACCCGCAAAATCATAAAAGTTTTTCCTCTCAGCATACCGCTAAGCAGCCATTTGATGTGATAGACCTGTATGGCCTAGAGCAGGTGCTGTGGCCAGATCACTGTGTGCAGGGTTCGGTTGGGGCAGAGTTCTCCAAAGAACTGAACATGCATAAAGTAGCAGCCATCTTCCGCAAAGGCACCAACGCAGAAGTAGACAGCTACAGCGGCTTCTACGACAATGGCCACCGCATATCAACCGCTCTGTCCGATTACCTCCGTGGCAAAGCTGTCACCGAGGTATACTTGGCAGGCTTAGCAGGAGACTACTGCGTTTACTTCTCAGCTAAAGATGCGCTGCAAGAAGGTTTTGCGGTATACCTGATCGATGACGCCTGCCGTCCCATCAGCCCCGAAGGCTATCAAAAGGCAAAGGAGGATATAGTAAGTAAAGGCGGTAAGGTGATCAATAGCAGCGAAATTATAGGATAGCATCAAGCTTCCCTTTGGGGCTCATCTAATTGAATAAGTAAAGCTCTGTTTACGACATACTATACCGTCAGGTAACTTAGATAACAGATTTGAATCAAGGGATGAGTTGCTAGTACGACACAAAAGTATAGAATAGAGGAAGCCATCATAGTGTAAAGATGGCTTCTTCTATTTTAAAGCAATTTCAAATGAATCTATAAACTTATCATGTCGCTACTGATTATCGTTCTACTCCTGCCACCAAACTAAAGGAACATTTATGTATAAAAAGCCTTTCCAAGCCTTGTGCCTAGAAAGGCTTTTCCATTTTAGAAGGTCATTATGATGGGAAGGAATAAATCAAATAAAATGAATCGAAGAAGGCAAAACACCCTCTTTTGTTCGAAATTCTCATCATAAAACAGAACCTGAGAAAGCTTTAGAGATTGTATTTAATTACAACATATATTGCTGTAAAACAACTACTTAACGCTAATAAAATAGATTTTAGAAAAAGTAGACATTCGTAAGAATGGTTTTATTTCAGATGGTTTATATGGGATATTTAAACTCAATTAGATAATAAAAACTTAAAACAAAGGCTATCAAGCAGCTTGTTCTGCAAAAAAGGCCTAAGATTTTAGAGAAAATATCAAAAACAGCAATGGCATTAAATAAATACAGCCGCATCTACACACAAGACGACAGCCTGCCTGCTTCCCAGGCTATGCTGATTGGTTCTGGGATCTCAGAAGCAGACCTTCAGAAACCTTTCGTAGGCATTTGCTCCACAGGTTTCGATGGTAACACCTGCAACATGCACCTAAACGATTTGGCCGATGAGGTAAAGAAAGGTGTTAATAAAAACGGCATGGTTGGCCTTCGCTTCAATACGATTGGTGTAAGCGACGGCATTACAAATGGTACTGCGGGTATGCGCTACTCGCTTGTTTCGAGAGAAGTAATTGCTGATTCCATCGAAACCATAACGGGGGCACACAACTATGATGCCTTGGCTTGTGTGGTGGGTTGCGATAAAAATATGCCTGGATCGCTGATGGCTTTGGCTCGCCTTAACCGCCCTGGCCTGATGGTATATGGCGGCACGATTAAAGGCGGCGAGTTCAAAGGAGAGAAACTGAACATTGTTTCCTGCTTCGAAGCTTACGGCAAAAAGCTGAACAACAATATTTCGGAAGAAGATTACAGAGGCATCATCCGCAACGCCTGCCCTGGGCCTGGTGCCTGTGGCGGTATGTACACGGCCAACACCATGGCTTCTGCTGCCGAAGCGTTGGGTATGTCTATCCCCTTCTCCTCCTCTTCTGTAGCCATTAGCCCTGAGAAAAAAGCCGAATGTTTAACCACAGGCAGCTACCTGCTACGCCTATTGGAGATGGATCTGAAGCCACGCGATATTATGGTGCGCGAAGCCTTCGAAAATGCGTTGGTATTGATTACAGTGCTGGGCGGCTCTACGAATGCAGTCATCCATATGATTGCCATTGCGCATGCTGCAGGTGTTAAACTGAGCCTTGAAGATTTTCAGGCAATCTCTAACCGTGTGCCAGTGCTGGCCGACCTGAAGCCAAGCGGCAAGTACTTGATGGAAGACCTCTCAGCTATGGGTGGTGTGCCAGCTGTAATGAAAACGCTTCTGAACGAGGGTTTGATTACAGGCGATTTGCTAACTGTAACGGGTAAAACAATAGCAGAAAACCTGGCAGATGTAAAACCACTGGGCGAAGAGCAGGACCTGCTGCGGCCATTCTCTAACCCAATCAAAGCAGACGGACATATCCAGATCCTATACGGCAATCTCGCTCCGAAAGGAGGTGTGGCTAAGATAACAGGTAAGGAAGGCTTGGTTTTCGAAGGACCAGCCGTTGTGTTTGATTCTGAGGAAGAGCTGAATTTAGGCTTAACGCAAAATAGAGTAAAAGCGGGCGATGTAGTAGTTATTCGTTACGTCGGGCCGAAAGGCGGACCAGGTATGCCTGAAATGTTGAAGCCAACTTCGGCGATTATGGGTGCTGGCTTGGGTGACAAAGTTGCTCTCATCACTGATGGACGTTTCTCTGGCGGTACACACGGGTTCGTTATCGGACACGTAACGCCAGAAGCTTATGACGGTGGCCCTATCGCTTTGGTAGAAAACGGCGACTTAATTACGCTTGATGCCAGCAGCAATGTGCTCCACCTGCATGTAGACGATGCAGTATTAGAATCAAGAAAAGAAAATTGGCGAAAGCCAAAGCCGAATGTTCAACAGGGCGTTCTGCTTAAATATATAAAAACTGTTAGCGACGCAAGCAACGGATGTATAACAGATTTAGATGAAGCTTATGTTAACGCAAGAGAAACAAGCAACAGCATTGCTTGAGGAAGAAACAAAAGCAGTTTCGGGTGCTGAGGCCCTGATAATAGGTTTGCTTGAAGAAGGTGTAGAAACTATTTTCGGCTACCCTGGCGGGGCAATCATGCCCATATACGATGCCCTATATGATTACCAGGATAAACTGAACCACATACTGGTGCGCCACGAGCAAGGCGGTATACATGCGGGTCAGGGTTATGCCCGTGCCTCTGGCAAAGTGGGCGTCGTATTTGCCACTAGCGGCCCTGGTGCAACCAACCTGGTTACAGGTCTGGCCGATGCCATGATCGACAGTACACCTTTGGTTTGTATAACAGGTCAGGTTTTCGCGCATTTATTGGGTACCGATGCTTTCCAGGAAACGGATATCATCAACATCACCACTCCCGTAACGAAGTGGAACCACCAGGTGACAAATGCCGAAGAAATTCCTGAGGCATTGGCCAAGGCTTTCTACATAGCAAAAAGCGGACGTCCTGGCCCTGTGGTAATTGATATCACCAAGAACGCCCAGATACAGAAATTCGATTTTGCAGGCTACAAACCTTGTAATCATATCCGCAGTTACCGCCCTAAACCGATTGTGCGCAAAGAGTACATCGAGCAGGCAGCGGAGTTGATCAACCAGGCGAAAAAGCCTTTTGTGTTGTGGGGACAAGGTGTAATGTTGGGCTCAGCAGAACAGGAATTCAAGACTTTCATAGAAAAATCTGGTATACCTGCCGCTTGGACAATTCTGGGTGCTGGAGCCTTGCCAAGCGACCATTCGCATAACGTAGGTATGCTGGGCATGCACGGCAACTATGGTCCTAATGTGCTCACCAATGAGTGTGATGTACTCATAGCCATTGGCATGCGCTTCGATGACCGTGTAACGGGTCGCCTTGATAAATATGCCAAGCAAGCCAAAGTCATTCACCTGGATATAGACCCTTCGGAAATCGACAAGAACGTGAAAACCACGGTACCTGTATGGGGAGATTGCAAAGAAACACTGCCGCTGCTGACAGAACTGGTGCAGGAGAAGAAGCACACGGAGTGGCTACAGAGGTTCCGCGAGTATGAAGCACAGGAAGTTGAGACAGTTATAAAAGACGAGCTCTTCCCTACTTCCGAAGAACTGACTATGGGCGAAGTAATTCAGCAGCTGAACGAGCTGACGAAAGGCGAAGCCATTGTGGTAAGCGATGTCGGCCAGCACCAGATGGTGGCCTGCCGCTATGCTAAGTTAAACCATACGCGTAGCAACATTACTAGTGGCGGTGCAGGCACCATGGGCTTTGCCCTACCAGCAGCCATAGGTGCCAAATTTGGCGCACCAAACAGACCAGTTGTGGCTGTAATTGGAGATGGTGGCGTGCAGATGACGATACAAGAACTCGGCACCATCATGCAGAGTGGCGTGGATGTCAAAATCATCATCCTGAACAACCAATTTCTGGGTATGGTGCGGCAGTGGCAGGAGCTCTTTAACGACCGTCGTTATTCTTTTGTAGATATCACTAGTCCTGATTATATAACAGTGGCAAAGGGCTATCACATAGAAGGCAAACGTGTATCGAAGCGTGAAGAGCTGACGAGTTCTTTAGAAGAAATGCTGAACCACAAGGGCTCTTTCTTGCTGGAGGTTATGGTTACCAAGGAAAACAATGTGTTCCCGATGGTGCCACAAGGCTGCAGCGTGAGCGAGATCAGGCTGAAGTAATCTTCTGACGAAAAAAAAATATTAACGAAGTATAAAGACTAAGACACCGACTATATTTTAGAAACAGCCGATAAAGCTTCTGATCAGCCTTATGACTAGAAATAAAGTCTTGTGTCCTGTGTCTTGCTACTTGTGTCCTTTTAACTATGACAGATCAAAAGCATATAGAGCGGCAGGAGTTCAACATTACGGTGTACGCCGAGAACCAGATTGGTTTGCTCAACCGCATTGCCATCATCTTTACCAGGCGCAAAATCAATATCGACAGCCTGAACACCTCTCCTTCTGAGATTGAGGGCATTCACCGCTTCAACATCGTGATCCACGAAACGGAGGAAGTGGTGCGCAAACTGGCTGGCCAGATAGAGAAGCAGGTCGAAGTGCTGAAAGTATACTATCACACAAACGAAGACGTGATTTGGCAGGAAATGGCACTGTATAAAGTGCCTACGGATGTGATAGCTGAGAAAGCATTGGTAGAGCGTCTGCTGCGTGAAAATGGTGCACGCGCCGTGGTAATCCGCAAAGACTATACGGTGTTTGAAACCACAGGCCACCGCGAAGAAACAGACAACCTAATCAAGGTATTGCAGCCTTACGGACTGATTGAGTTTGTACGTTCAGCTCGCATCGCCATCATCAAAAACAGCGAAGGCTTCAACAGAAAGCTACGCGAGTTTGAACAGGCAGAACCAGGCCATGAAGTGGTAGAAAACGAATACCTGAACAACAGGGACAAAGTGTTTACAATGTAAGTATAGACGCTAGATATTAGAATTTAGATTTTAGATTTTAGACTTTTTCACTATGTAATGTAGTCATCATGTATGATCATCCCTTTGCCCATTTAAAGCGCGGGACTAAGAAGGTCTAGCATCTAATATCTAGTATCTAAAATCTGAAAATAAAATCAACCTAATAAATAAGCTAAAACGAAAAAAATGGCAACTATCAATTTTGGAGGAGTAGACGAACAAGTAGTAACTCGCGACGAATTTCCTCTTTCTAAAGCTCAGGATGTACTTAAGAATGAAACGATCGCTGTAATTGGTTACGGCGTGCAAGGTCCTGGCCAGGCGCTGAACATGAGAGACAATGGCTTTAACGTGATTGTGGGCCAACGCAAAGATTCTCCATCCTGGGAAAAAGCTAAGAGCGATGGTTTTGTAGAAGGTGAAACGCTTTTCTCTATCGAAGAGGCTGTAGAGCGTGGCACCATTATCTGCAACCTGTTGTCTGACGCTGGTCAGATTGCAGTATGGCCAACTATAAAAGAAAGACTGACAGCTGGTAAGACGTTGTACTTCTCGCACGGTTTCGGCATCACGTTTAAAGAACAAACTGGTATTATACCTCCTGCTGATGTTGATGTGATTTTGGTAGCTCCAAAAGGAAGCGGAACAAGCTTGCGCAGATTATACCTGGCAGGTGGCGGCCTAAACTCTTCTTTCGCTGTTTTCCAAGATGCTACAGGCAAAGCTTATGAAAAAGCTGTTGCTATGGGTATAGGCGTGGGTTCTGGTTACCTGTTCGAAACAGATTTCAAAAAAGAAGTATACAGCGACTTAACTGGCGAGCGTGGTGTATTGATGGGTGCCCTGGCAGGTATCATCGAAGCACAATACCAGGTGCTGCGTCAGCGTGGCCACTCTCCTTCTGAGGCTTTCAACGAAACAGTTGAAGAACTTACCCAGAGCTTAGTGCCATTGGTAGGCGAAAACGGTATGGACTGGATGTATGCCAACTGCTCCGTAACTGCACAACGTGGTGCCCTTGACTGGAAAGGCAAGTTTAGAGAGGCTAC
Source organism: Pontibacter harenae (assembly GCF_020907245.1). GTDB lineage: Bacteria > Bacteroidota > Bacteroidia > Cytophagales > Hymenobacteraceae > Pontibacter > Pontibacter harenae. The sequence continues at coordinate 22,344 of NZ_JAJJWH010000055.1, forward strand.
TCTTCCTGTACTTAACGATCTGTATGACAGCGTAGCATCTGGCAAAGAAGCAGAGCGTACTATTCAGCGTGGTTCTACGCCAGGTTACCGCCAGGAACTGGAAGAGGAACTGAAAGAACTGCGTGAATCAGAATTATGGAAAACTGGCGCTGTAGTAAGAAAGCTGCGCTCCAGAAAAGCTTAAGTTTAAATTAGTATTTACAGCGTTTATAGTAGAGACTTTCTAAAGCAAGCCTTGTTGCTAGGAAAAAATTAGCCGTTGTTGTGTTTTTTCACCAACAACTTAACAGCCAGTAGAAATGGTAATTCAGTTTATGTTTTACTATCTACTAAGCATTTTCACTTGCTGGTAAAAACACACAGCAAGGGCGCAGGTGTTTGTTTAGGTGAAAATCGAAGCTATGAACGCTGTACTTGTAAAGTATAAAATGGATAAAGATTTAGTGCTTGATACCGTTGTGAGCCTGGAGAAGGTAGAGCAGGCAGCCAGGAACCTGAAGGGGGTTATCTTTAAAACACCTTTGATGCAGAACCTGTCGCTGTCGCAGAACTATGAGTCCAGCATATACCTGAAGCGGGAAGACCTGCAGGTGGTGCGCTCCTACAAAATTAGAGGGGCGTACAACAAAATGTGCACGCTGCCGCAGGAAGACCGTGCGCGGGAGATTGTATGCTCCAGTGCAGGAAACCATGCCCAGGGTGTGGCTTACGCCTGCCAGCTGCTCGGTATTAAAGGCTATATTTTTATGCCTGCCAACACGCCTGCTCAAAAAGTAAACAAGGTAAGGCTGTTCGGCAAAGACATGGTGGAAGTGGTGCTCACGGGCAACACTTACGACGACACCTTTAAAGCTGCTAAGGAATTCTGCGAAAGCCGAGGCAGTATTTTCATCCCTCCTTTTGATGATATGGCCATTGTAGAAGGACAGGCAACGGTGGGAGTGGAAATGTTGAAAGATGCCAAATTTGATATCGACTACTGCTTTATGCCGATTGGCGGCGGCGGTTTGGCTTCGGGCGTATCGAGTGTGTTTAAGCAACTGAGCCCGAACACCAAGCTAATTGGTGTGCAGCCATTGGGGGCTCCCTCTATGTACCAGTCGGTGAAAGAGCAGAAACGCCTAATGCTGGACAAGATCGATAGTTTTGTAGACGGTGCCGCCGTAAAATGCCCTGGCGAACTCACTTTCGGCATTTGCCGAGAACTGCTCGACGATATCGTGCTTATTCCTGAGGGCCAGATTTGCGAAGACATCCTGAAAATGTACAACGAGGAAGGCATTGTGCTGGAGCCAGCAGGTACGCTAACTATTTCTGCATTGAAATCTTATGCTGAGAAGATAAAAGGCAAAAATGTGGTATGCGTGGTAAGCGGTAGCAACAACGACATCACCCGCATGGAAGATATCAAGGAGCGCGCCATGCAGCACCAGGGACTGAAGCACTACTTTATGGTGACGTTTAACCAGAAGCCAGGGGCTTTAAGAACCTTCGTAAACGAGGTGCTCCACCCCGACGACGATATCATTCATTTTCAGTACATCAAAAAGAATAACAAGGAAAAAGGCCCTGTGTTTGTCGGTATCGAGGTAAAGCAGCCGCACGACGTCGAGAACATCAAGTTCAGAATGGCCGAAGAAGGTTTCGCCTACGAATATCTTAACGGCAAACAAGACTTCCTTAATTTGCTGGTATAGTTCTTTAGCTTTATTTGTATTTGAAACAATCCCCGTTTAGCGCAAGTTAAACGGGGATTTGTTTTAGATATTGACCTATAAATTTTGATAAAGATGTTTTGAAAATTGCTATATTAGGATGAGAATAGTCAAAGCTACCATATCTATATATAGTGCAGATAAGCGTAGGTTTACGTTTATACATAAGTTGGCGGTAATTAAAAATATTATATGGACACACCAGACTTTTCAAATATCTTAGGCCAAGAAACGATAAAGAAAATCTATGAAGATGGTCTTTCTAATCCTACCAAGGAAGTAGGTAAAACAGCAACTGATTTAGTTAAGGCCGCTCGACTTTTTACGGCTCCTATCCAACTACTGGCTGCTTACCAAGACCGTTTGGAAAAATATCTAAACCAAGTTAGAGAAGCTGTTCCAGAAGAAAGACAAATTGAAAGTCCTGCATCAATTGCAGGTCCAGTCTTAGAAAAGCTTAAATATATTGAGGACGAAAATTATCTTAAGGATTTATACTTAAACCTTTTAAAGAAAGCTATAGACAGAGAAAAAATCAATGAAGCTCATCCTGCTTTTGTTTCAATAATTGAACAGCTTTCACCTGATGAAGCCTTGATTATTAAAGTTGTTGCAGAACAAAGGATTTATTATAAAGCTAAGTTCTTTACTATAATTGAGGTTGGGGATACATCTAAGGAGGATATAGTTGAAAATTTATTCCCTTTAGAACAACTTACATTCCCCCAACACTTTAATATGTATATACTACATCTTATATACTTAAATTTAATTGATACGCCAATATTTCAGCAAACGGAACCAGATGAATCTCACGAACAGAAGCCTGTAATTAACTCTAGATACATTAGGCTTACTGAATTTGGAGTATTGTTTCATAAAGCTTGTATCGTTTAAGAAATAACTCCCGCCAACAAGGTATAAACGTCATCTCGGCCGACGGCCTTAGCCGTCATTTATATGAGCCGTTGACAAAATTAGAAAGCATGAAGAACAAACTATCACTACTAATACTCCAAGTCTTGTTTATGGGCTGCCAGTCACCCAGCGCTGAAGCAGAGCAACAAGGAAGTTCTTTGCCGACAGTACTCTCTAACCCTGTAGTTCAAACTGCTGCGATAGTACATAATACGGAACACTTAGATTGGCAAAGCCTCCGCATCAATGGAAAGTTTCCTTTGGCTACAACTGTAAATAACATTGATGGTCTTCTGGGGAAGCCAGATAGTGTCAATACTATTGACTGGGCTGAAACCTGCTCATCTAATTTTAGAAGCGAAGACTCTAAACTTGCCTACTACGGTGGCTATCGTTTTGAGCAGTTCGAGGACTCCCTGGATTTTCGAAGTGTTGACTTTCGTAAAAACAAAGAGCTGTTTTTGCAGAGCAAAGACTTCAAGTTAAACTCTTCTACTACGTTGGACGAGGTTAGGAAACGCTTCCCCAATACGGCTACGAACATTGACAAAATGAATGTTTATGAAGTAGGCGAAGTAGAAGCCATTGCGTTGCCACCTTCCAAAGCACTTTACGAAGGTCATTGGTTACTAATGTTCCAGAATGGGAAGTTGATTAGAATTGACGACTGGTTCCCGTGTTAAAAATTCCTTGTGTCAATTGAGTAGACGGCCCCGCTACCTAACGGTAGCGGGGTGCGCCTCTCACACCACTGTACAAGCGGGTCTCGCATACAGCGGTTCGTTAAGTTGTGGAGCTACTTTCCTGTAGTAGTTGAGCAATGATTCATATCCCCTACGGACGAGCCTTTTCACCGTTACCGTCGTTATCAGGATGGGGCTTTGAGCCACTGCCCAGCCTCCTTTCCTGGTTCTGCTCCAGGCATATGCTTGGCCTTTTGGAACACCCAGCCGAATCAGGTTTTCCCTTTTCCGTTCCGATCGTTTCCAGTCATGCCAGATGCAGTGCCTGAGTCTATTGCGTATCCAACTGTCGATGTCTTTGAGCTTGCCCTGTAT
>NZ_JAJJWH010000056.1 GCF_020907245.1 Pontibacter harenae
GGGGATGCAAAGGTAGGGAAACTTATACGCTAAACAACAGCCAAGGTTGAAATAAACTACTCCAGCGGCCTAAGTGCCTGTAAAGGAGCAGGATTGTTTTTGGGAAAACTTCAGTCTGCCGATCTTTATTACCGTATCCGCCTGCCGCGGACACTTAAGGATAACAGCATTGAGCCATTCCGTAGTTCCAACTAGTACTGAAATTATTTCTTAACCCGTACTTCTCACCTACTTACGACGAACGCTAGACAAGAACCACAAGTTGTTGCCTTTAGTTTCACCTGCAATAGAAAATCATTTTAGTGCCTGCCAATAAACAAAAGAAGCTCCAGCCATTTCGGCTGAAGCTTCTCTTTCAATGATCCTATTGGTGTGCCTTATGCCACTTTTTCTGATTCTCTCTTAAGCGTACTTTTTCTGTCTGGTCCAACTGATACAATAGTGATTGGCACCTGCAGCTGATCCTCTAAGAAGTTCAGGTAATTTACAAATGCGGCAGGCAAATCTTCAACCGTATCAATCTTATTTAAGTCTACGCGCCAACCTGGCAACTCTTCATAGATTGGCTCTACAGTTTCTGTATCTAGTGAATGTGGCAAATGATCTGTTATCTCACCTGAAGCTAATTTATAGTGTGTACAAACTTTTATTGTGTCAAACTCTGTGAGCACATCTGCCTTCATCATATTCAACTGAGTAACACCGTTAAGCATGATGGAATATTTCAGACTTGGCAAATCTACCCAACCACAACGGCGTGGACGGCCTGTAGTAGAACCGAACTCTCGGCCAGCCTGTCGAATATCCTCTCCTACCTGATCTAAAAGTTCTGTAGGGAAAGGGCCACTACCCACACGGGTGCAATAAGCTTTGAAAATACCATAAACTTCTCCGATGTGCCGTGGAGCCACACCTAAACCTGTGCATGCTCCTGCTACTAGTGTTGTAGAAGACGTGACAAATGGATACGTTCCAAAATCAACATCTAACAGCGATCCTTGTGCTCCTTCAGCCAATATCTTTTTACCACTTTGGATAGCTTCGTTTATCATGTACTCTGTATCTACTATCTGCAGTGTGCGCAGGTATTCTACAGCTTCAAAGAATTTCTGTTCTTCTTCGCCTAGTTCAAGCGTTTTGCCATAGAACTCTACTGTCTTACGATGACGATCTACCAGCTTTTCATAGCGCTCTTTGAAATTGTCAGCCAGCACATCTCCTACACGCAGACCTACTCGCCCTATTTTGTCTTGGTAAGTTGGGCCTATACCTTTAAGCGTAGAGCCAATCTTATCGTTACCCAAGGCTTCTTCTGATACACGATCCAACACTCTGTGCGAAGGAAGTATCAGGGATGCTTTTTTTGAAACAAAAAGATTTTGCGTAGCATCTACTCCTCTATCCTGTAATTTCTGCATTTCTACGCGGAACACGATTGGGTCTAGCACTACGCCGTTACCTATTATGTTCTGGATATGCGGGTGAAAAATACCAGAAGGAATCTGATGCAATACATGCTTTGTACCTTCAAATTCTAGTGTGTGACCTGCGTTAGGACCGCCCTGGAAACGGGCAACAATGTCATAGGTTGGAGCCAGAACGTCAACGATTTTACCTTTTCCTTCGTCGCCCCATTGCAAACCTATTAGTATGTCAACTGCCATTTATACTTTTAGTAAATTGATTCTTTTAGAAATTGAGCTGCAAAACTATCATTTTCTGCGATAGTGAATATAGCATTTAGCTTTGTAACGATTAAAAGTTTACGAATATGGTCGGATGGCTTAATAAGCACCAGTTCTCCGCCACGATTCCGAAACTTAGTTAGCAACGACACCAGCACACCCATTCCGCTACTATCCATGAAGCGAACATCTGAAAGATCGACAGCACATAGCAGGCTTTCCCCATCACCTGAGCCATCTACCTCTTCGACCATCGCTTGTGTATCGGAACTTGCTATCAGGTCGCCATGCAACTTGACAAACAATATATCATCCTTCAGCTCTGTTTGATAATTCATGATGCTGTTCCGTTGCTTTTTTTGCGCGGCAGTCGCCGCAAACTCCATAAAGGTTTAGGGAGTGATGCAAGATATGAAAATTTAACAGCTCCCCCACCATCGTTTGTATATTATGGATACGTGGGTCGCAGAACTCTACTACCTTGTGGCACTCCGTACATATTACGTGGTCGTGCTGGCGGTAACCATAAGATTTTTCGTATTGCGCCAGGTTTCTGCCAAATTGGTGCTTGCTTACCAGGTCATTCTCTACCAGAAGATCTAATGTATTGTACACTGTCGCCCTGCTCACCTGATAGTTCTTGTTCTTCATGCTGATGTAAAGCGACTCCACATCAAAGTGGCCTTCGCGAGAGTAAATCTCCTCCAGTATGGCGTAGCGCTCTGGTGTTTTACGCAAGCCTTTGCTCTCCAGGTAAGCCGTAAATATCTTCTTTACTTCCTCAAACTTATTTATATCTAATGCCATTTGCCTTGTATCTGTACTATAGTTAATGTATGCCTTACTTATCGAAACGTTCAACAGTAAGTATACCGTTCACTTTACTCATGCGCTGGATCAATTTATCGAGGTGGTCTGTATCATTTACAAACACCATGATGTTTCCTTCAAAAATACCGTCGTTGGAATCGATAGTGATAGAACGCATGTTTACTTTCAAGCTGTTGGAGATAACTTTTGTTAAGTCGTTCACCAAGCCCACACGATCTGTACCTTTTATGCGAATACCTGCCAAAAAAACCAGCTCCTTCTGATCCGTCCACTTCGCCTTTATGATACGGTTACCATAATTCGACATCAATTCGATTCCTCGCTTACAACTTGTGCGGTGTATTTCTATCCCCTCGTCTTCTGTCTGAAATCCGAACACATCGTCTCCTGGTATAGGATTGCAGCATTTAGCCATCTTATACTTCATATTAGAGGTATTCTCTCCTATTACAAGCATATCGGAGTTAACCCCTCTTATCTTCTGCACCTCCTTATCAAAAGTTCTAAGGTCGAGCATAGAGGCGGCTTTATCTGAAGTTACAGCAAAGGCCTCTTCATCGACGTTCTTAACATCAATATTACCTGTGGCTATTTTAAAGTGCAGATCCTGCGGACTGGCTACGTTAAAGTAAATTAGCAGCTTATTTATGTTTGCCTGCGTTTCAGGAACCTCCAACTGCGCTAGCCGCTTCTCTAGTATAAGCTTGCCTTCTTCACTTCTGTTTTTACGCTCTTCCCGAAGCCAATCCTTTATTTTAGATCGGGCTTTTGAGGTAAAGGCATACTGCAGCCACTCCTCGTTTGGCTTCTGCTTCTGAGAGGTAAGAATTTCTACCTGATCGCCGTTGTTTAGTTTATGGCTAAGGGGGACCAGCTTTTGATTTACCTTAGCACCCAGGCAAGTTAAACCTATTTGAGTGTGTATTTCAAAAGCGAAGTCTAGGGCCGTGGCTTTATCAGGAAGTATAATAAGCTCACCTTTAGGTGTGAATACAAAAACTTCCTCTACGAACAAATTCTTGCGGAACTCGTCCATAAACTCGAGTGCATTGCCTGTGTTGTTTTCCAGCATATCACGCACCTTGTTTATCCAAAGCTCTAAGGTAGACTCTGACACAGATGCCTCGTGCTTATACTTCCAATGGGCAGCGTAACCACGTTCGGCAATCTCATCCATACGTTTTGTGCGTATCTGCACCTCCACCCATTGGCCTGTCCGACTCATTACTGTAGTATGCAGCGACTCGTAACCATTGGACTTAGGCGTGTTCACCCAATCGCGAAGGCGGTCTGGGTTAGGCTGATAAAAGTCTGTTATGATAGAATATACCTGCCAGCAAGCAGCCTTCTCTTTTTCCAGTGGCACATCTAGTATGATGCGTATCGCAAAGAGGTCGTAAATTTCATCGAACGTAATGTTCTGCTTTTTTATCTTCTTAAGAATAGAATATATAGACTTAGGCCGACCTTTTACGGCAAATTTAAAGCCGTGCTTGCGAAGCTCCTCCTCAATAGGATGCGTAAAGTCTTTAATGAATTTATTCCGGGCACTGCGCGTCTGGCGTATTCTATAAGAAATGTCTCTATAAGTATCGGTGTCAGTGTACTTCAGGTACAAATCTTCTAACTCAGATTTGATTGCGTACAAGCCCAAGCGGTGTGCCAGCGGCGCATACAGGTACATGGTTTCGGACGCAATCTTCAGCTGCTTGTGCCGTGGCATGCTATCGAGGGTACGCATGTTGTGCAGACGGTCAGCCAGTTTAATCAGGATAACACGTACGTCATCCGACAGCGTCAGCAGCATTTTACGGAAGTTCTCGGCTTGCTGCGATGTACCGTAATCAAAAACGCCTGAAATTTTTGTCAGGCCTTCGATGATACGTGCCACGCTAGGCCCAAACTCGCGCTCAATATCAGCAGTCTCTAACTCAGTGTCTTCTACCACATCGTGTAGTAGGGCAGAAACAATAGAAGTAGTACCCAATCCTATTTCCTCAACCGCAATCTGGGCTACTGCCAACGGGTGCAATATGTATGGCTCACCAGATTTTCGGCGCATGTCTTTATGCGCCTCCAACGAGGTGTTGAATGCTTTCTTTATGATCTTAGCATCGTTATCCTTTAAAAAAGGCTTGGCATAACGAAGTAATCTCCTGTAATGTCTAAGTATCTCTTTGCGCTCTGCTTCCAGATCTATCATAATCTATAATTTTGCAGACCTCTTTCCTTTTAGGCCTTAGCCGCTGCATTTATAAGCACAATTTACCAGCAGCTTTTTAAGTTTCAAATATAGCTGAATATAGTGTGTTACCAATGAGTTAAGAAGAAGCTTGAGTATTTTGAGAGTAGATGTCAGCCTTTGCTAGCGTAGCTTCTGTTCATCCTCAGTTTTGTAAACCTGTAGTTTTATAGTTTGTTTTGATGCGCTCCATGTTGGGAAAAGGGGCCTATATTAATGAGAACTCAATTTGCCAATCGGCGCTGTATAGCTACGGTTGCCTCCGCTGTACGTCAGCTGCTCTTCTGACAGCGCAACACAAAAAAGGAGTCTTGTAGAAAAACTGAGTTTTTCTCCTTTTGCAAATGAAATAAATTTGCTTATTTAGAAAGAATTCCAGTTTCTAGTACTCAATTGATTACTTTCTTTCCGCTACAGAGCAAAAGGCTTATACCAAGTGCACAAAATGACGATTTTTTGTTTGAGCGTTCAGCGAGTTCAAAATCGTCTTGATTCTTTTGCTTACTTTTCTCATCAAGGAGAAAAGTAAGGCCACGCCGGCGAGGCGAAAAGCTGGCAAGTAGCATTAGCTTTGAAGGTTTATCACGAAAGTATTTAAAGATCCAGCTGCTCATTTGATCTTAGTTAAGGATATCAAAGTTTGACGCAGCTTTTCATCAATGCCAAAATTTCAATTACCTTATGCGGTTATCTAGGCGAAAGGAGAAGTTTTGGTCATGATATGCATCAGATTTCTCTCTTTGTTCGAAATGACAAACCAATTTATGTTGATGGCGTTGAGATTAACCCTCTGAAGATGGTGATTAGCTCTTGCGAAAGGCAGTTACTTCCAAATAACACGGCATCAGCAACCAAAAAGCCTGCCCTTCACTGTTGAAAGGCAGGCTTTTGATACTTTAGAAGTATAACTTCTCCTTACTGAAAGTAATCTTTTACTTTCTCAAAGAAGCCTTTATCGTTCTTACCTGGGTGAGGCGCAAAGTTTGAAGAATCACGCAGACTCTCCAATTTAGCTCGCTCATCACTGCTCAACGACTTCGGTGTCCAGACGTTAATGTGGATCAGTTGATCACCTTTGCCGTAACCATTAATGTCTTTGATGCCTTTGCCACGCAGCCTGAAAATCTCACCGCTTTGCGTTCCTGGCTTGATATTGATTTTTACCTTACCTGTTATAGTTGGTACTTCAATATCAGCGCCCAAGGCAGCATCCACAAAGCTGATATACTGATCGTAAATTACATTGTTACCGTCGCGCTTTAATGAAGCATGTTGCTCTTCCTCTATCTGAATGAGCAAATCGCCTGGTACGCCGCCACGCTCTGGTACGTTACCTTTGCCGCTCATAGATAGCTGCATGCCATCCATAACGCCAGCAGGCACATTGATAGTAATTACTTCTTCCTGTAATTCTCTTCCTGAACCATGGCAAGTCTCACAGTTGTGCGTTACAATGCGGCCTTCACCGTTACAGGTTGGGCAGGTAGCCGTAGATACCATCTGGCCCAGCATCGTATTCACGACCTTACGCACCTGGCCAGACCCCTGACAGCTGTTACAGGTTTGCATATCGGTGCCGTTTTTAGCGCCATTTCCGCCGCAAACGTGGCAAGCTACATAACGCTTTACCTTTATCTTCTTTTCAACACCATTGGCAATCTCCTCTAGGTTCAGCTTCAGCTTAATGCGCAGGTTACTGCCTTTGCGTGTGCGTCGTCCACCACGAGTTTGTCCGCCGCCCCCGAAAAAGCTTTCGAACGGGCTGCCGCCTCCGCCGAAGATGTCGCCGAACTGGGAGAAAATATCATCCATGTTCATGCCACCGCCTCCGCCGAAGCCGCCGTTCATGCCTTGGTGCCCGAACTGGTCGTAACGCTGGCGCTTCTGCTCATCGCTCAGCACCTCGTACGCCTCTGCCGCCTCTTTAAATTTATCCTCGGCAGTTGGGTCGTCAGGGTTTTTATCGGGGTGGAATTTAATAGCGATTTTGCGATAAGCTTTCTTTATCTCCTCTTGGCTCGCACCTTTGCTTACACCCAAAACCTCATAATAATCTCTTTTAGTAGCCATAACTTATGCTCCTATTATAACTTTCGCGAAACGGATTACCTTGTCATTCAAAGTATATCCTTTCTCTATTACGTCGATGATCTTTCCTTTCAGGTCGTCAGCTGGTGCCGGGGCTTGTGTAATGGCCTCGTGCAGGTCGCTATTGAAATCATCTCCTGTATTTATCTCTATTATCTTAAGTCCCTTCTGCTGCGTTACATGGTTCAGCTTCTTGAACACCAAGTCCAAGCCTTCCAGTACAGACGGTACATCATTCGCGGCCTCAATTGAAAGACGTGCGCGTTCCATGTCGTCCAGCACAGGCAGTAGGTCACTCATCAAATCCTGCGTAGCTGTTTTTGATAATTCGATGCGTTCTTTAGCAGTTCTGCGTCTGAAGTTCTCAAACTCCGCCATCAAACGGATATATTTATCTTTCATCTCAGCAAGCTCTGCCTCCGCACCTTTTTCTTCTTTCACGCTTTCAGAAGTCTCTGCTTCAGGCTGTTCTTGCTCCTGCCCGTTTTCTTCTGTATTGGCAGTTGTATCTTGCAGTTCCTCTTGTTCCTGCTCCTTTTTGATATCTTTATCTGACATAATGCCTTAAAAAAGTTAGGTTGATAAGTCTCTTTTGTCTTTTCAATTGTCTTGCCAAACCTGCCACTGTGCCAGATTGGCATTTTTTAATTTTGAATAACTGAATGATTGAATGTGCTAACGAGGTGAATCATATTGCCCACTGAACCATCTTCCGCCGTTGTTGCGTGTTCTCACCAACAACAAAACTGTTAATCAAGTGCTATGCAACTATATTATTTTACGCTAGATACTCTGAAACCAAGCGACTTCGTATGCGGCCCCAAAGCGGTTGTTGGTGAGAACACACAACAACGGCAAGAGCAGAAACAGAAAGCATAATACTATGTAATTACATAAAAGCTATCACCACTGCCTTAGCTTCCCATTCTGCCGTTTCAGTTGTTGGTCAAAAGACACAACAACGGCAGGTTTTGTTACAGCTTTTTTGCCCTTAGTCATATAGCCATTCAAAATCAACTATAAAAAAATCGGTAGACAACTTTGCAGCTTCTACCGATCTTCATTATTGCAAAACTGGTGGTACTTAACTGTTAAGCGCTTCCCAGATCATGTCTTTCAATTTACCTATGTTTTTCTGCGTTACGCTGGAAATGAAAACCGTTGGCAGGTCCTCTGGCAAAGTTTGGCGCATTTCGTTTTCCAGTTCCTCATCCAGCATATCAGATTTGGTAATGGCCAGCACCCTTTTCTTATCGAGTAGCTCAGGGTTATAAGTCTCTAGCTCGTTCAGCAGCACTTTATACTCTTCAGCTATATCAGGACTCTCGCACGAGATCATGAACAGCAGCATGGAGTTTCGCTCTATGTGGCGTAAAAATCTTAATCCTAAACCCCTTCCTTCCGATGCTCCTTCTATGATACCTGGTATATCGGCCATCACAAACGACTTATAGTCGCGGTAGGCTACTACACCCAAGTTAGGCTCTAAAGTAGTAAAGGCATAGTTGGCAATTTTAGGTTTGGCCGCCGACACCACCGACAGTAGCGTAGATTTGCCAGCATTCGGAAAACCTACCAAACCTACATCGGCCAGCAGCTTCAGTTCCAACACTACCCACTCTTCTATACCTGGCTCGCCTGGCTGGGCATAACGTGGTGTCTGGTTTGTAGGTGATTTAAAATGGGCATTTCCCAAACCTCCTCTACCACCAGGCGTCAGAATTACTTCTTGCCCGTCTTCGGTTATCTCGCACATCAGTTCGCCTGTTTCGGCATTTCGAGCAATGGTTCCAAGCGGAACCTCCAGCACCTCGTCTTTGCCTTGTGCGCCAGAAGAATGGTCTGGACCACCGTTTAAGCCGTTTTCTGCAATTATATGCTTGCGGTACTGCAGGTGCAGCAACGTCCAGAGTTGGGAGTTGCCTTTTAATATAATATGCCCGCCACGGCCACCGTCACCACCGTCAGGACCGCCTTTGGCAGTCTTTTTATCACGGTGCAGGTGTGCAGAGCCGCCGCCCCCTCGTCCTGAACGGGAGCATATCTTAACGTAATCTATAAAGTTTGATGAAGCCAAACCAAGTATGTAAAATGTAAATGTATAGCCTTAGCAGCTTCTTGTTAGCTCTATTTGCTTTTTAGAGCGTCTATGTGCTGGCACAGCTCATTAAAAATATCGTCTATCTCTCCAATACCGTCTACTGAGAAGTATTTGCCTTGTCCAGCATAATAATCCGCTACAGGAGCTGTTTTAGTATTATATTCCTGTACTCTTTTACGGATAAGCTCTTCGTTCTGATCGTCGGGTCTGCCTGACGTTTGGCCACGCAGTAACAAACGTTGCGTCAGTTCCTCCTCATCCACTTCCAAAGCAAGCATGCAGGAAATTTGGGTATCATGTTGAAGTAGCAGTTTATCCAGCCCCTGCGCCTGTGGCACAGTACGCGGAAAGCCGTCAAATATAAAGCCGCCTGCGTTTTCGTTCTCCTGCACTTTATTAGAAATCATGCCTATCACCACCTCATCTGGCACCAGTATGCCTTGGTCCATCAAAGATTTGGCTCTTAAGCCCAACTCAGTGCCTGCCGCAATTTCAGAGCGGAGCAGATCTCCTGTAGAGAGGTGAACCAGGTTATACTTTTCTATAAGTTTCTGACTTTGAGTTCCTTTACCAGCGCCTGGAGGGCCAAACAAAACAATATTGAGCATATCTTTAATTTATGATAAAAAGCAAAAATAACTATAAAATGATGGATTGTCTAATTTTTCAGAATCGAAGGATCGGACTTCATTGCATTTTTTGCAGCAGACCTGCTTTTCTGTTATGAAACTATTTTATAGATGTCGCGCAGGTTGCGGCCATGGCCATTGTAATCCAAACCATAGCCTACCACAAAATCGTTCGGGATAGACTGCGCCACATATTTCACGTGGAGCGGATGCTGCAGGCTTTCGGGCTTCATGAGCAGCGTTGCCACTTCTACCGAGGCAGGGCCTCTTTCATTTAACTGATCCAGCAGCGCCTTTACGGTATGGCCTGTGTCCACAATGTCTTCCAGCACCACTACATGGCGGTTTTGCACCTCCTCTTTTAGCCCTAGCACTTCTTTTACATGGCCAGTCGTCTGCATGTCCTGGTAAGAAGAAAGACGGATGAAGCTAATCTCGCACGGTATTGCCACTCGTTTCATCAGGTCGGCTGCAAACATAAACGAGCCGTTCAGCACAGCCAGGAAAAGCGGTGCCTTTTCGGCATAATCTTGGTTAATTTGCTCTGCCAGTATATTGATGCGGGCTATAATTTCCTCCTCACTTATGTATGTACTAAAGTCGCAGTCGTGTAGTGTAATGGTTCTGGGCTCCATTGCTGTGCTTGTTGGTAACTTAACAAAGGTAAGTATAATTAAAAAATAAGCCCAATTCGAGGGTTTATTGGGGTTAAATAAAATTTAGATGTTGCGCTAAGGCTGTTCTGCCTTTGCTATAATAGTTGCCAGCTGTCCTTGATTTTATAGAATCATACAAATTCAGCTAGTATAGTTTCGGGAATTTTTGATAGCAACAGAGGCTACTAAAAATTATTAACACTCATAGACTAAACTAATAGTAAATTTGCAGTTATAACTATACTTTAATGGATATCTGCTTATCCTTAAAAGTCAACTTTAAACAATGGTATCACGAATCTCCTTGCAAACACATAATCGTTTTTATGGAATAGTAATATGCATTGGCCTATATACCATACTGCCTTTTCTCATACTTAGCTTTTACAATCATCCTGGTAGCGACGATTTTGAATATGCTATAAGAGACAACCAAAATAGCTTTATAATTACTCAAGTTGAAACTTACTTAAATTGGTCAGGCAGATTTTTTGCAACTGCAATATCAAGAATCAATCCTATCAGATTTGGTATTTTTGCTTTATATAAAGTTTATTCTTTTATCTTGATCTCAGGCTTTATAGCTACCTTATACTTCTTAATTGCCAGTACATTCACAAAATTTTCTTTTAGGCAGAAAGCAGCCCTGACTCTACTTATCACAGTACTGTATGTCTCACAAATGCCTAGTGTTTCACAAGGCTTATTTTGGTTATCTTCTTACTTAGCATATCAACTAACGAATATATTTACTTTAACACTACTGACTCTACTCATAAATCTAATTAGAATCGATAACAGATTAATCAAAACTATTTATAAAGTTAGCATCACAGTACTTTGCATAGCGATAATCGGCTCTAACGAGATGTCACTTATTTATCTGATGAGCTTTCTATCTTTTTTGCTATTCCTATTTTGGAAAAAAACCATCAGCTATTTCATTTTATTTTGGCGGTTTTTATCTGTTGTCTTATTGCAAGCTTAGTTGTGTTACTTGCTCCTGGTAACTCTGTAAGACAGGATGTGCAAAACCTCGGCACAGACAATTTATTTTGGCCTGTTCTAGCTTCCTTTTTCCTAATCCTCACTTACTTCTATAAATGGGGTGTAATATTAGTTGTGTCATCTATTCTGTACCTGCTTTTATGGGGAAGAGCAGGTACATTTTCTCACAATACAAGAAGCCTTTTTTGCGTACCACTGTGGCTCTCGTTACTTTTTTATTTCGTTTCGCTCTACTTTATGAACTTTGCTTACACGTGGGCGGCAGGAGCAGTTCCAAAGCCAAGGGTAGAAAATGTTATCTATTTCTTTTTTATACTAGGTTGGTTTTACAATTTAAATATTGCGATCAACTGTTTTGCAAATGAATTACAGCAAACACGTTTACTATCATTGCTTACTGCTGCTCTGTTGCTCCTCTTTACGCGCCTCCTGCTCAACATTGATAATAACATTAGTACAGCTTATTTAGATTTGCTATCTGGCAAAGCAACAAACTACAACAAGGAACTCAATAGCAGATACACCTTTTTAGAAACATCCAATTGTAATATTTGCATAGTTGAACCTTTACCAATTATACCTACAAGTATATTTCATGGAGATATTACACAGAAAGAGGATTTACCTATAAACAAATTTTACAAGGAGTATTGGCACAAAGAAGGGATTTACTTAAAGGCGCCAAACCCTTTACCAGAAGATAACAACCTTGAAACTCTCCGTTTGATCGGACGCAGAATTAAAAACAAACTGCTGGTTTCAGAAAACTAGCAGTTTGTTTATCTGTGAAGTGATATATATTAAAAATCTTTGCTATCCCAAGACAAAACTTGTTCTTCAGCTTTCAATGTCACCGACTTGACTACAACCTAAGTACAGCAGTCTTCTTCCCCTCTACACCAATCTGTGCCACAGCAGATTGTAACTCCTCTTGATTCATATTAATCTCCTCTATCTGAATGGGCGCTTCTGGAATTGGCGGTTCCTGGTCAAGGGCTATGTGCGGAGCAATCACTAGTGATACAATGGACATCAGTTTGATCAGGATGTTCATAGATGGGCCAGAAGTATCTTTGAAAGGATCGCCCACGGTATCGCCGGTTACCGAGGCTTTGTGCGGTTCAGAGCCTTTGTATTCCATCACACCATTAATCATCACGCCTTTCTCAAACGACTTCTTGGCATTATCCCAAGCACCACCTGCGTTAGATTGGAACATCGCCATCAACACACCTGACACTGTTACACCTGCCAACAAGCCTCCTAATACCTCAGCCGAACTTGTATCAGGAAACACGCCTCTAAAACCGAAACCAACTATAATGGGCACGAGCAGAGCAATTGCACCTGGCAACATCATTTCGCGGATAGCGGCTTCTGTAGAGATGGCAACGCATTTCTCATACTCTGGCTTGCCTGTACCTTCCATAATGCCTGGTATTTCGCGGAACTGACGGCGCACCTCCTGCACCATCGACATAGCCGCTCTACCTACTGCTGCAATAGCTAAGGCAGAAAATACAAACGGAATCATGGCTCCTATAAACAAGCCTGCCAACACAGGTGCTTTATACAAATCTATACTTGGGATGCCTGCTATACCTACAAAGGCCGCGAAAAGGGCCAGAGAAGTAAGCGCTGCAGAGGCGATGGCAAAACCCTTTCCTGTAGCCGCAGTCGTGTTACCTACGGCATCCAAAATGTCGGTTCGTTCACGTACTTCTTTCGGCAGTTCGCTCATCTCGGCTATACCACCTGCGTTATCGGCAATTGGCCCGAAGGCATCTATGGCTAGTTGCATGGCAGTGGTAGCCATCATACCTGCCGCCGCTATGGCCACACCGTATAACCCAGCAGCTGCGTAAGAAAGTACAATGCCAGCAGCAAGCACAATTATTGGCATTACTGTAGAATGCATACCAACTGCCAGACCAGCAATAATATTAGTCGCATGCCCTGTAGAAGACTGCTGCACAATAGAATCAACTGGCTTTTTACCCATGGCAGTATAATACTCTGTAATGAGGCTCATGAGCGTACCGACCACCAGGCCAACTATAACGGCAATAAAAACGCCTGTTGAAGTAAAGTCGAAGTTACGCAGGTTCAGGTTTTCGGGCAGCAGCCATTTTATTACGAAATAGGATGCTACGGCTGTTAGTGCAACCGATATCCAGTTGCCCAGGTTTAGTGCGCCTTGCACATTGCCTCCCTCCTTCACCCGCACAAGCAGCATTCCGATCAAAGAGAAAACAATACCCAAGCCTGCTATCAGCATCGGAAGTATAACTGGTGACAATCCACCGAAATTATCCTGCACCACTACTTCGCGGCCCAACACCATCGTAGCCAGAATAGTAGCCACATAAGAACCGAAGAGATCGGCACCCATACCTGCTACGTCGCCCACGTTATCGCCCACATTGTCAGCAATGGTAGCGGGGTTTCTGGGATCATCTTCTGGGATACCTGCCTCTACTTTACCTACCAGGTCAGCTCCCACATCGGCGGCCTTGGTATAAATACCACCACCCACACGGGCAAACAAGGCTATACTTTCAGCACCAAGCGAGAAACCTGTAAGCACCTCCAGCGCACGCTCCATCTCTAGGCCGTTCACGCTTGCGCCTGTACTGTACACAAAACTGTAGTACAACACGATAAAGAGCGAACCTAAACCTAATACTGCTAAACCAGCTACACCCATACCCATCACAGAACCTCCTGCAAAGGATACGTTCAACGCCCTGGATAAGCTTGTTCTGGCTGCCTCTGCGGTACGAACGTTGGATTTGGTGGCGATGCGCATGCCTATAAACCCTGCCAAAGCAGAGAAAAATGCCCCGATGATGAAGGCAATAACAATTGTCCAGTGAGAACGCTCGCCAGTATAGCCCAGGTAGCCTAGAAAAAGACAGGCAATCACTACAAAATAAAAGAGCACCTTGTACTCTGCTTTCAGAAAGGCCATGGCACCGTCGGCTATGTATCTGGCGATGGTACTCATGCGCTCGTTGCCTGCTGGCTGTTTAGTTACCCAAGCAGACCGCCACCAGGTATAAATAAGAGCAGCCAGACCGAAAGCGGGAATTGCGTAGAGAATATTTTCCATATGGACTGTTTTAGAAGGTTAGAACTGTAACTATAGTAATAAAGGAAAGCTGTTGCAGCGACTTTTCCAAATGTTTACAAGCATAAAATGAGTATTTACTCATTTTATTTAAAACTTTAGTTACCAAGAACTAATAAACCCAAAAACATACACCTACAAGCAAACAAAAAGGCCAGCTTTAAGCTGGCCTTTTAACATCATTTACAAGGTATACTATAGCTTCTCCATGAGCACACGGTATAGAGCCACCATGCTTTCTATATCTTTCTTGTGCACAATTTCGTTCGGAGAATGCACATTATCTTCTGGAGCACCTACAAAACACCAATCCCAGGGGTAAGCATTGTGCTGCAGTTCTTTGGCATCGCTACCACCACTGCCCTCTACTTCTAACTGATATGGTATACCAGAGGCTTTGGCTATCTCTATTATACGCTGCACGTAAGCGCGACGCGGAATCAGGCTGTCGCGCAAAGAAATGGCTACCCCTTTGCCTGCCTGCACACCTTCGGTTACCCAGGTTATGTCAGAAATAAGGCCTTGCCTTACTCCATATTGCTCATAAATGTACTTTGCCAGATAAGCCACCGATCCGCCGCCGTGTTCTTCCCAACAGCTAAAAGCAATGATGCCGTTCTCTAGAGTCTCGGCCACTTGCAGGGCACTCCACACACCCAGACGATTATCTAGGTAACACGATTGCACCGTTTCCTCAGTCTCCCTAAAGTCGCATTTAAAAACCAGTTCGGTTCCTCGCTCAATCTCGCGCTCAAATTCATAGCTCAGTTCATGCTCGTCTTCGTCATACTTTAGCGTACATTCTATACTTCCCTGCGAATCTTCTCCCACCAATTTATAGCCTGTTTCCATGTCTGGGCCGCCAATCCTGACCAATTGCTTTCCGTATCTTACAGTAAAACCAATAGAATCTATATGAGCAAAAACAGCCGTCTTTGGCTTGCCGAATATTAGCAAAATACAATCCTGGAATTCTGATCCACTCACTACAGTTGGCTGCACCTTCCACTGAACTTTATGCTCTTCTATATAGTTTAGCAGGAAATCGGAAAGTTTTTTTTCGTTGCCCGAAGGGGCATGTATTTTGCAAAGCCGCTCCAATAGTTTCATATTTTTATTTTCTTTTAGTGGAATTCAAATTTAGCATAATTGTTGTACTTTTATCACTCCCACTATACCCGCAAGGCTAAGGAGATATTGAGGCGCAGAATTTTACTATTGCACATGAAGAAGTTACTTTTTGTTTTCTCTTGTTTTGTTTTCCCGCTGCTAACTACAGCTCAAAACAAAAACATACCTACCGATACTACCAGCATGCGCCATGTACAGATGGATGAGGTTGAGGTGCTTCCGTCTGCCGCCAACATCAAGGGAATGTTACTACTTGACCGTAATATTCAGTATGAATTGGAAGGCGCAGTAGACAATATGTATAACTTTAAGTATGACATAGCTGAGAAACAGTTTAAGTCGCTGCGAAGAAGATATCCTAATCATCCCCTGCCACATTTCCTACTCGGCTTAAGCCAGTGGTGGAAAATTGTACCCACAAACATACAGACAATAAAATATGACGGCCTCTTTTTCGCTTACATGGATACCACTATCCAAAAGGCCGAAAAGCTGTATAATGAAGATGAAAAGAATGTAGAGGCAGCTTTTTTCCTTGCTGCTGCCTATGGCTTTACAGCAAGGCTGCACTCTGAGCGTAGCAACTGGCGTAAGGCAACCGTGGCAAGTAAACATGCGCTGGAATTTATGGAGAAAGCGAAGGCTGGCAATGGCCTTAGCCCTGAGTTCCTTTTCGGAGAGGCCTTGTTCAACTACTACTCCATCTGGATTCATGAAAACTATACTTTCTTGCGTCCTGTGCTTCTGTTTTTCCCTGACGGAGACAAGCGTCTTGGATTGAAGCAGCTGCGCCACGTGGCTAATACAGGCTTTTATACAGGCACAGAAGCCAGCTTCTTCCTGATGAAGATTTATGCCAACGAAGAGTCCAACATGGGCGAGTCGCTTAAGATCGCGCAAAGGCTGGCTACAAAATATCCTGATAATGCATACTTCCAGCGCTTTTATGCTCGGGCTTTGTTTGTGCAGGGGTATTTTACTTCGGCAGAACACCTCTCCTTCGAAATCTTAGAGAAACTAGATAAAGGCATGCCAGGTTATGAGGCAATTAGCGGTCGCTATGCCTCTTATATTTTAGCTTATATCAACCAAAACAAGCATCGTGATTTAGCAAAAGCCAAAGCCTACTACCAAAAGGCCATCATGTATGCTGAAATGACTGACGAACGAGATTCAGGTTATTTTATAAACTCATATGTAAATTTGGCACGTATCTCGGATCAGGAGAAGGATAAGATACAAGCAAAGCGCTATTACGAATTGGTTTTGAAAATATCAGACAAGAAATCCTCTAGCCATAAGGAGGCGAAGAAATATCTGAAAGATAACCGTAAGGTTAAGTAAACAGGTTTAGGAAGGCAGAGGCATGTGCATCAACAGAATAGTGTGCCTGCACCCAATTTCTGCCTTCCGCCCCTAACCTCTCTCTAAGCGACTCGTCTTGAATCAGCTGTTCTAACCGCTCATACCACCCCTTCTGAGTATTACAGGTATAGCCAACTACCTTGTTTGGTACTGCCTCGGTGTTTGCTCCTACAGCCGACACGACAGCAGGAATGCCAAGGGCCATGTATTGCAAAGCCTTAAAAGCGCACTTCCCTCTAGCCCACTCAGTGTCTGGCAAAGGCATTACTCCGATGTTAAGCTGTAACAGACTATCTATCTCTGTCTCTTTCTTCCAAGGAATGTATTCCAAAGATCGGAGCTTTAACTCTGGCTTTTGGTCTGCTATAACCACAAACCTAAAACTATACTTTTGCTCTAACTGCTGCAGCACAGGCTCAATCAGCTTTAGGTAAGGTATAGTAGAGTGAGAGCCAATCCAGCCAATTACAATTTCCTCTGTATGCTGATTCTTTAAGGTGTTGTAGTGGTTGATATCTACAGTTGTAGGTAGAAACACAGATGCTTGATTTCGCCTTAGTGCATACTGTTGCAAAAACTTATTTCCGCAGCTTACTTTATAGCTCCAACTGCAAATATACTTTACCTTTTGTGTCCACTTCAATTTTGCAGCTATCTCATTGCCTTCGGTTGTATTAGGGAGCCAAATAGCATCGTCAAAATCATAAATCAGCTTTTTCCGAAACACCTTTGCCGCCAGCCACTCAAACCAAGGCGGTCCAAGCGGTGAGGCTTCTCTATGTACAAAAACATGGGTGTAGAAAGGCAACTGCAGCAACAGAAACAGCCGTTTTGCATAGCCTGATACTAATCCCTCAGCTTTTGTAAATAAATTTCCAGGCTTATAAAGTACCCTCCAGCACCAGGCGTCCCAAAATGGAGCAACTTTATATTTTACACCTTTTGCTTGGAGCAAAGGCAAAAACTGCTCCACCCTAAAACGCTGCGAGGCAGCTTCTCCCTCTGGATAAGGCACCACAAATAGTAGCTTCACGACTGCTCCTCCTGCCCTCTTCCAAAGAAGTATTCATAAGCCTCTTTTATTTTATCAGGAGATCTATACTTACGAGCTAAATTTGGTATCTCTTGCCTATGATTTGTGTCTTTTAGAATCTGCTGAATTTTATCTAGAGCCTTTTCTAAACTACCTTCTTCAGTTAAGTTGAAAACAGCTCCGCCACCTTCATTCTTAATAATGTCGCTATCGTCGCCCACACCTTCTGTAAGGAGTACTGGCAAACCATTTGCCCAATACTCGCCAATTTTTACAGGGGAAAGATATTTCTTAGAGGGTCCAGGTTTATAGGTGGCAAAAGCAAAATCAGCAGCAGAAAGATAGGCAGGTACTTCGTGATGGGGAACAGCAGCAACATAGACCTTAGATTGCTCAATACTATGCTGCAAAAGCTTCTTCTGGATATATTCCTTGCTGTTAGGTGAAAGTATAATTAGTTTGAAATCAGGAATTAAAGCAAAGCATTTTTTATAAATTCTAAAAGTTTCATCCTCCATGTACAAACCACCATATTTCCCTACATACACACCTACTGTGGTCGTTCTGAACACCCTTAGATTTTCTCTTATACGCTCTCTTTCATACCGATTAAACTGAAAGAAGTCAGGATCTGCAACACAAGGAACTGTTACAATTTTACTAGCTGGAACACCTTCTGAAATTAGTTGCTGCTTAAAACTTTCAGCAACAGGCATCAAACCTGCAGCCATTACATTCTGTTTTCGTTCCTGCTTTTTTTGATAAATATACTTTAATCCTGTTCTGCTCCACACACCAGAATCTGCCATGTAATCTGCGTGCGGCTCATACGACTCAACATAATAAGGAACATTACATTTTTTAGAAACTACATGAGCCACGGTACCCGCGGGTGCTCCTCTTGCGATAATAAAATTGATCTTTTCTCTAATCACCAATTTCTCCAGGTTTCTTGGAAGCAATAGGAATTCTTGTACGTACCTGTAAGTCTTGCTATTGCCTTTAACCATAAATGGAGAATGAACACCCTTTGGAGGTAATGTAACCAGAGCACCTTCTAAGGCAAAATCACCTCGCTCTATAGTTACTAAATAAACTTTACTAACAGAACTTAGTGCTTCTAACTGTACCAGTGAAGGAAAAACAGTTGAAACAGTTAAGCCATCTGCTATACTCCAATAACAAACAAACAGAACATGCTTTCCCACACTTTAAATTGATTTAAGCATCTTTAGCAACTCTCTTCTATAACTTTCTATAGAAAAACGTTCTTGAAGGTCTTCCTCTATCTTTTCTTGACTAATTAGCTTTCTACTTCTGTTACTATAGATATAATTCAGCCTTGCCAAGCAGTCTTCTGCATTACCTGCTTTAAACAAGAAACCAGTCTCTCCATTTTTGATGACTTCTTTCAAACCTCCTGCATCTGATGCCAATACCATACAGCCTGCACTAAAAGCCTCTAGTACAGTAAAAGGTAAGCCTTCAAACATTGAAGGAACAACAACAAGATCAGTTTCCTTCATCATTCGTTGAACTACACGGTTTGACAGGCTCCCTAATAGTTTCACCAGAGAACTCAACTTGTTCTCCATAATAAACTCCTCCACATCTTTTTTCTGTGGTCCGTCACCCACAAGTAACAGCATTATACCTCCAGAAGCAATGCTATTTTGAGCGATAAACTTTTTCAAAACGCTGATAAAGAATAATTGCCCCTTATTGTGATCAATTCTGCCTGGCAACAACATTATAAACTTACCTTTATGATAAGTCAGAACATTCTGCACTCCTTCCCATTCAAAATTATCTTGCTGTCCAAAGCCTTTGTTTACAGGTAAACTGTTATAAATCACTACGTGATTATCATGCTTTATAAAGTTTTTTTCAACATCATCCTTTGCTGCATTAGAGACAGAAATATGACCATTATCATAACACTTAGCCAGCATTATATTAATTTTGTTTATAACACGACGTCTAATAGTATTAATTGGATATTCTGCATATTGTAAACCATGGTAGTATTGATACAACTTAAGCCTCAAACTAAAAAAAGAAGAAAGCATTTTTGCTAGCCTCATTACAAAATGAGCATAAGGGGCATGAGCAATAACGATTCCCACGTTATTCCTTTTGAAGAATCTAATTATAGGAAATATAGTTGTAATAGAGTATAAAAGTGCCTTTTGAGAAAGATAGGAGACAGGTTGCTTCAGAAGCAGAATGTTTTCCTGAGGCAACTGCACTCCCATCTCAATCAAAACTTTCTGATTAAAATCAGACAAAACAACCAAAAATACGATAATACCTTTACTCTGAAGTGCTGTAATTTGATTAGCAGCTTGCTTCGTTATACCTTCACGAGCAACTGCAGGTGTAACTATAGCAATGTTGCTTTTATCATGCCTCTGGTTGCCCATTTGTATTTTTTATTAAAGCTGATTTGTTATAGCACAACAGCTTATTCTTATGTATTATGCAGCCTAAGCCAAAAATAATATTTATTGGTGACTATTCCAGAACTGACTATTTGCACTTGTTAGAGGAAGTGAAGGAACACTGTGAATTCTTCCTGCTCCATTATGCGTCTCCGAAAGAAGAAAAGAATAAAGATTACAAAAGATTTGGGAAAGCAATTTACTGGAAAGACTTCAAAAGTGCTTTTTCTCTTCTTTCTTTTATAAAGCCGCAGAAAGTGGTATTTCTCTATATTGATACTTACTACCAGTTAGTGCTTAACCTTGCGTGCAAGCACTCTAACATACCTACTTTCCATTTGGAACACGGTCTTAGAGCTGATTACGACATCGCCTTTGATATAAAGATAAGTCCGCAGCTGCACAAAAAACCATTTCAGAAAATCCGCGACTATTCTACCCTTCTTCAAAAGCTAAAGGCACGACTTAAAGCAAGAAAGTTTCTTAACAAGAGCATAAAAGAACTTCCCGAAGAAGAAGAGTTTATTAGAAGCTACATTGAAGTGCGCAGAAACCATAATTATCTTGACTCCTTTAAGCGGTTTCCGACCGATAAAAGAGTTGCCGATACCTATATTTCTTTCAGTCCAAAAGTATTTGAAACGCACCAAAAGCATGATTACCTTCCACAAGAACACAGAGTGTACTTTATAGG
The DNA here is from genome assembly GCF_020907245.1 of Pontibacter harenae. Taxonomy (GTDB): domain Bacteria; phylum Bacteroidota; class Bacteroidia; order Cytophagales; family Hymenobacteraceae; genus Pontibacter; species Pontibacter harenae. Next base: position 21,035 of record NZ_JAJJWH010000056.1, read on the forward strand.
TGTTCCGTATTTTGATGCTTTTCACTATTCCCAAGCTCTAAGCATTCAGAAAGCTATTCTGTTTATAGATCAGCCTTTAGCAGAACATAGACTATTAAATTGGACACCAGCTTATAAAGAAGCTTTTGTCCGACAATTAGTAAAAATGTGTTCTCTTCACAACTATAGACTATACATAAAACCTCATCCCATCCAAAATGTAAAGCCTTGGTTAGAGCAAAATGCTAAGGAAACTACGTTGCTTACTAATGAGCAATTATTAGCTTCTTGTAAGAGCTTTCCTATTATTATGGGCTTTTACTCTACTTATTTAATGCCCTTTGCTGCCTTAGAGCACACAACACTCTTAACGTATGAGAACCACCCTGCTGGTAATTTTTTAGTGTCCAAGCCTTTTGTAGACGCTGGCGTAGCACATCCTGTCTATGACCTGAACGAACTGCATGAAATTTTACCAAACATTGAGAAGTTACACCAGAAGCAATTACCCAACAAGAAAAAGTTTGAGGAGGATTGGCTGTATAAATTTGATGGAAAGGCAGGGGCAAGGCTGCGGGATATACTTTTAAGCGATAACCTCTAAAATTAAAAAGGCTGTGGGAAATCCCGCAGCCTTTTTACTGTTTATATTTTAGTGCTAACTACACTTCTTCCTCAACAACGGGAACCTCTATTTTTTGCTTAAAGTACTCCAGTGTCCTTTTCAGGCCTTCGGCACGATCTACTTTAGGCTCCCAACCTAAAATCTCCTTCGCTCTAGAGATATCTGGCTGGCGCTTCTGCGGATCGTCTTTCGGTAACGGCTGATAATCAACTTTCAGCTCTACACCCGTAAGCTTGCAAATTTCCTCCGCAAACTCTTTTATAGTTATTTCTCCAGGGTTACCGATGTTTACTGGCTGAGGATAATCGCTCATCAGTAGGCGGTAAATACCTTCCACCAGGTCATCTACATAGCAGAAAGAGCGCGTCTGAGAACCATCACCGAAAATGCTCAACGGTTCACCTCGCAATGCCTGGCTTAAGAAGGCAGGCAATACGCGTCCGTCGTCCAGGCGCATGCGCGGACCATAGGTATTGAAAATACGTATAATACGAGTTTCCAAACCATGGTGCATATGGTAAGCCATCGTCATCGCCTCCTGGAAACGCTTCGCCTCATCGTAGCAACCGCGTGGACCAACTGGGTTTACGTTCCCCCAATAATCTTCCTGCTGTGGGTGCACCAATGGATCTCCGTACACTTCAGAAGTGGAGGCGATCAGCATACGAGCCTTCTTAGCCTTTGCTAAGCCAAGCAGGTTATGGGTACCCAGAGAACCTACTTTCAGCGTCTGGATCGGAATTTTAAGATAGTCTATCGGGCTGGCAGGAGAGGCAAAATGAAGGATATAATCCAATTCTCCAGGCACGTGCACAAACTTAGATACATCGTGGTGATAGAACTCGAACTGCGGCAGCTTAAAAAGATGCTCAATATTCTCCAGGTTACCTGTAATCAGGTTATCCATGGCAATAACATGGTAACCCTCTTTTATAAACCTATCGCATAGGTGCGAGCCTAAAAAGCCCGCACCACCTGTTATTAATACTCTTTTTTTAGCCATGCTTATATAGTTGCGTCTAGTTGCTGTGAAACCTGCTGCTTAATACCGATACCGTAGTAGGTAAAGCCCTTCTCGTGCATCTCTGCCGCATCGTAGATGTTTCTGCCGTCGAACACCACCTTGTCCTTCATCAGCTTGCTCACCACCGCGAAGTTAGGGGCCCTGAACTCTGGCCACTCTGTCACCAACAGCAGCGCGTCTGCGTCTATCAGCGTCTCATACTCGTCCTTGCCGTACTCGATCGTGTCGCCAAGGGTGTGCGATGCCTCTTTCATGGCCACTGG
>NZ_JAJJWH010000057.1 GCF_020907245.1 Pontibacter harenae
TCAAGTAGCTCTCTGTTTATTCAAGGATTTCCCTTATTTCACCTTAATGAATGTTCGGTTTATAGCCTTCTATGAAGTTTTGAAATCTTATTGTTTCAGGGCTTTTAACTTTTCTACACTCTTCAATAAAAGGATTGACATCTTTATTAGTTCTTGCTAATTATACCTAACATAAGTGAGCTTATGAGCCGATAAGCTATATTATGATCAGCAAGACATTTCGGGTGAAATCCTCTTTTACGTCCTAAACTTAGGTTTTTTTTGAGACGGTTGCTGTCAACCTATCTTAGGATTAGACAAGAACTAGACACAGTGCTGTGTAGTTGCGGTCAGTTACAAAGAAGCACATAATCCTAAATGTAGTAATTGCTTGAAAGCAACGTAGATGCAATAACAAAAGCGATAACTGAGATAATCAAGCAAAACATAAAGACATCATAGGCGATTTTCAGCAGCTTATATTTTTTACCCAATACCCTACCCTGGCTGAAGACGTCCCGGATGAGGCTTCGGTACAAAAAGTCCCTATCATCCATCAACTGAAGCATATCTTCAGCATATACATCAAAAGACATGCGGTAAAAATTTCCGAAGAACAATAGGTTTGCCTTTTTAGCATCGATTTCGCACTGCGTGTATATGCCTTTGGGAACATGCGGTCTGGTAGATAGAATGGAAAAGACAATGGTAATCAAACAAACCACCAAGAGCATAAGCGAGGGAATAATGAGGTAGCTGTTACTTTCCATGCCTTTGATAATGGTGCCCAGCAAAACAGAGATAATGATGGAGTTAACGGTAATCAATATATTGGCCTTCGCGTCTGCCTGATTGCTTAGCTGCTGGCTATTGTTTGACGTGACCCGGAACAAGGTTTCAATGCCTTTAGTAGGCCTATCTTCCTTTTCCTTTTCTTTTTTTCCTTCTTTTGGGGGTTTCTCCGTTACCACGCCCTGCGGTGTTTCTGCTGATTTATTGTTCGTTTCCATATCTTATGACTTAATAATTACCAGCTTAATTTACCTGCTTAAGCTATTCTGGAATAATGCTACTTTAAGGCCACGTATGACGTAGTGCTTTCAACTGGCATACCTACGCCTGCCTGCATAAGCAGGAAGTTGGGAACTCCATGTCAGAGTTGAGCCGATCGGGAAAGTACCGCCAATAATCAGCAAGATGCCCTACGTTGTTGACCATCATACCCACTTTCCCACATGTATCCGTGGTGTGCCAGATGAGCCTCCACCGATTCACGGTGGGTGACATCGGTGGCAAAGGCTGTCGCCTGCCCTCGTGAGGTACTGATATGACTTTTTAACACCATCAAGTTAGCTCAGGCGATGCGCGCCCGAGCTAACTTTGGCTCCTCAGTCTGCCTGATGTCCGGCCACTTTCCCGTTCAGATTTCCTCTTTCCATCTTAGATTATTTTATAAAGTCCCTGTATCTGTTCGCTGTGCGCTTCGATACCGAGGTGCTGTCGGGTCTCGGACAGGGCAATGGCGTCCGGGCCCGCCAGATAGCGACGCTGCGACTTGTCGTCTGTTGCCGCTTCGTATATGACCTCCGCGATCTCTGCCGGGTCCGAGAAGATGACGTTGGTGCTTCCGTCCTCGAACCCTGAGATCATCTTGTTCCATAGCGGCATGTAGGCATCATGCGCCGCAAAGGACAGGGAGCGCCCGACATAGTCTGTGTTCATCGCTCCCGGGGCGATGGTCTTGAAGTAGATCCCGAACTGGTTGGCCTCGTAGTTCATGGCTTCACTCCATCCTTCCAAGGCGAATTTCGTTGCGCTGTAGATGGAGGCCAGGGGATTTGCGGCAATCCCGGCGGCAGAGGTGACAGTCAGGAACAGCCCTTTCCTGTGGTGTTCCCTGAAATAGGTCACAAAGGGCTGGGCCACGCGGAACACACCGAGCAGGTTGGTGTCGAGTTGCCTGGTGATCTGCTCCTCCGTGTAGGCCTCAAATCCGCCGACAAGCCCATAGCCGGCATTGTTCAGCACCACGTCGACGCCCATTGCCATGGCTTGCCCGACCGTTTCCCGTACCTGTTCAGCTCTGGTTACATCCAAGGGCAACAAGGTTACCCTTTCCAGCTGGTTTAGCTCCGTTTCCTTTTCCGGGTTCCGCATCGTGGCGATCACCCTCCAGCCATTGGCATGGAATAATTCAGCGGCGGCTTTCCCTAAGCCGGAAGAGGCGCCTGTAATGAAGATTGTTTGCATGGTTTCTTTCTTTAAATGTCTGATGCAAAGATCCGGAGCCGCCGGGAGGGGCAAGTTGCCGGTTCGGTAAATGGTGTATCCATAATGACAGAGGAAAAATATATCTTTATTTTAAAACAAACGTTTCAGAAATATGCATATCTTTGCAGCAGCTGTGGCAAGAAACGTTGAATTCAACGATGAGGTAGCGATCCGTAAGCCGATGGAGGTGTTTTGGAGCAAGAACTATAGGGACGCTACTATGAAGAGAATCTGTATAGGCGCATTCAAATTTATTCTTCCAAGATAAGAAAAGCATTGCATCAGTTATGAGACTATAAGAGCTTGAAAGTTTTGGGTTCTGGCTAGGGCCGTTTACAGCACAAAGACAAAATTCAAACAAGGAAGCTGTTTAGGGTTTCCAAAGAAATAGCGACAGAAGAGGCAGTAAATAGTTGCTTCTACTCAGCATGTTCAAAAAATCTAAACAGCTTCATGCTTAAGTATCAATAAAAATTTCACCCCAAGGTTAAATTTTTTTCGGAAATTCTAAAACAAACGATTCAAAATAAAACGAATCATCATGGAAAACAAGGAACAGATCATCCCGGAGTTGGCAGGCAAAATTGCTTTGGTTACAGGCGGTACCAAAGGAATAGGAAAAGCCATCGCCGACAGATTGGCCCAAGCAGGCGCTACAGTAATCATCACTGCAAGGAATGAACCGGCAGATAACGAATACGGACACCATTTATCAAAGCAGACCTGGCAATAGCAGAAGAAACAACTCCTGTTATCACTGGCGTTCTGGAAAAATTCGGGGCAGTGGATATTTTGATCAACAACATGGGCGGCTCCAGCAGCCCATCAGGTGGCTTCAGTGTGCTGACAGACGAGCACTGGGAAAACGACCTGCACCTGAACCTGCTGGCTCCGGTACGTATCGACAGGGCTATCCTGCCGACTATGCTGGAAAAGAAAAGCGGAGTGATCATCCATATTTCTTCCTTAACCGGCGTTTTGCCTATGTGGGAGTCTTTAGGCGCTTATGCAGTGGCAAAGGCGGCTTTGATCAACTACAGTAAAAGCCTTTCAAAGGAAGTCACCCCAAAAGGCATTCGCGTGATGACCGTATCACCTGGCATGGTCAAAACCGAAACCATGGACGGTTACCTGCAATCATTGGCAGATGGTGCCGGTATCACTATAGAGGAGAGCACACAGAATGTCATGAATTCCCTCGGCGGTATTCCTTTGGGCAGGATGGCAAGCCCTGAAGACGTAGCCGAAATAGTAGGTTTCCTGGTTTCACCAAGGGCATCTTACCTGTCTGGGGCAAACTACATCATTGACGGAGGTTCAAACCCCACTGTCTAAATAAGGCATTCATATTAAAGAATCAACCCATGGATACATCAAAAAACAAACTACTGATATACGGAGCTGCCGGCTATACCGGACGATTAGTATGCGAACGAGCAAAAGAACTGGGACTACCCTTCGAAATCGCAGGCAGGTCTGGCAATACGATAGAACCCTTGGCGAAGGAGCTCGGGGTTGCTTACCACACCTTCCCGGTAGATGACGCTGCCGGATGGAAAGCGGCACTGAAAGACACTTTCTGCCTGATCAACGCAGCCGGCCCTTTTGAGAACACGGCGGAATATGCGATGAAAGCCTGCCTTGACAGCGGTGTTCACCACCTGGATATCAGTGCGGAACTCCCCACCTACCAACTTGCCGAATCGTTGGATGAGCAGGCTAAGCAAGCCGGGATCATGCTTATCTCCGGTGCAGGTATGTTCGTGAGCTATGATGCACTGGTGCTGCACACCGCCAGCCGCGTCAAGAACCCCCATAGAGTATCTGTGGCATTCAGGCATTACGGGGGCTTCTCCCGCGGTTCGGTCAAGAGTAGTCGTCATATCGCGGATTTAGGCATCCTGGTAAGGGAAGACGGTAAAATCAAGCAAGTGGCTGATGCGCAGACCAAACTGTTCGACTTTGGCGACGGGGAGGAGGAATGTCTGCCAACCCCGTTAGGCGGCATAATCCTTTCCTACAAATCAACCGGCATTCCAAACATCGAAGAATACTTTCAGCTTAAGTTACCTGCGTCCGGCATGGCGGACCTGGCGGATATAGATGCCCTGCCGGACGGCCCGGATTCGGAGGAACGGGCGGCAGGCAGAACCAGGCTTGCTGCGGAAGTTACCGGTGAAGATGGCGGAAAGGCTTATTCGGTAGTGGACGCCCCTTCCGGGTACACCCTGACCTCTCTTTCTGTAGTGGCAGTAGCGAACAGGATCTTAATGGGCGATTTCAAAACAGGTTTCCAATCCCCGGCCTCTGCTTTCGGGGAGTCAATCATCAGTGACATTCCAGATACACACATCATCGACTTTTAAAAGGAAAGAGAGACAGCCTGAGTCGAAGGTAGTGAAACAGATTCCGTTTATCCTATAAAGGACGTGACTGCATGAAAAGCCCTTACCTAGTTTCAGGTGAAATCAGGTAAGAGGTATTGATAAGCATTTTGGATACAACAATCCCTTATTTGGATACTCCTTGATTTTAAATCAAGCCGAAATTTACATCTAACAGCTATCCATAGATTCATCCGGAAACCCTGGGAATCTATGTGCCTGCAAACGAGGTGTAAGTAGGGTACGGCAGTAAAACCATTTAATAGGAACGGAATGTTAAAGACACTTGAAAAACAATCAACATCGTTCAACAACCTACGGGTCCCTGGACGATATACCAACACACCATCGAAAGGATTGATTGTGATGCCAGATATTAGTGGTTTTACCCGTTTTGTCAACTCAACCGACATGGCAGAAGGAAAACTTATCATCACGGAGTTGCTGTCGTCCATTCTGGAGAATAACATTCTGGGCCTGAAGGTATCGGAGATCGAGGGAGACGCGGTTCTTTTCTATAGAATCGGACCGCCTCCTTCCGGCTCTGATATTTTAAGGCAATATGAACAGATGCTATTCCACTTCAAAGAGAAAGTGGCCGAATTCACCGATCTGTTTCACCATGATTCAAAATTATCCTTGAAACTAATCGCGCATTACGGAGAGGTTTCTGAATACAGGGTGGGGGGCTTTGAGAAACTATACGGAAGGGCTGTCATTGAGTCCCACCGGCTTCTTAAAAATTCCATTGATAGCCATTCATATGCCCTTTTGACGGATGACTTACTAGATGCAGTTACACAGGTGCCCTTTAGAAATCAGGAAAAAGGTATAAATGCCAGCAAACTGTGCCAGGTATACGGAGATTTGCGAAATATCTGCTTTACCTACTTTGATTATAACTGAAAGGAGCAGGGATTGATAATCAGCAATACCTGATTGTCCACTCACCCTTCTACTAAAGGCTGTTGAATTCAGGAGGGGAAAACAGATGCTACTTTTTACCCATTCTTCGGGGATGACCCGCTTCCTGCAGGGGTAGTGCCATCCAATCCATGTTAGGTACTCCGAAACAGAATAAGTCACTTTAAAACCATTGTATTGTTATGGAATCAGAGAATAAACTAAAGCGGTTGATCATTCATCCGGATTTAATTCCGGCCGAGAACAGAATAAAAAGGCCGATTCACCAGCGCCGTATATTGATCGACGGGGAGCTGGAAGATTGGAACGGGCCAGTACACCAGGTGTTTTCCCCTATTTATCTTAGAAACACCGATAATTCATCGGCAGAGGAATCACAAATGCTGATCGGGAGCTACCCGCTGGCAACAAGCAAAGAGGCCGAATTAGCGTTGAACGCGGCGGTAAAGGCCTACAACGGCGGGCGGGGCCCATGGCCTTCCATGCCGGTGCAAAAAAGGATCAGGTGCCTGGATGTCTTTACCAGGAAAATGGTCCAGCGCAAAGATGAGATAGTGAATCTGATCATGTGGGAGATCGGCAAAAGCTCCGCCGATGCAGAGAAGGAGTTCGACCGGACAATCGAATACATACAGGACACGGTAAGAGCGGCGAAGAAACTGAATAACTCAACGTCTGCTTTCCAGGTACAGCAAAACTTCATCGGCCAAACCAAAAAATTGCCTTATGGGGTGGTCTTGTGCATGGGGCCATTCAATTACCCGCTGAACGAGACGTTTACCACGCTTATTCCGGCGCTGATCATGGGGAACACCATTTTGTTCAAACCGCCGAAACACGGTACGCTCCTGTTCGAGCCTTTGCTGGAGGCTTTTTGGGAGGCCTTTCCGAAGGGCGTTGTAAATACCGTGTATGGCCGGGGGCGTGATACGGTTCCCTTCTTGATGCAATCCGGCAAAGTCGATGTTCTGGCTTTGATCGGCTCGAGTAAAGTAGCCGACAGCCTCAAAAAGATGCACCCTAAATCCAACCGCCTGAAGTCGGTGTTGGGCCTGGATGCCAAGAATGCGGCTATTGTCATGGATGATGCCGAACTGGACCTGACTGTCAAAGAGTGTATTTCCGGGGCCCTTGCCTTTAACGGGCAGCGGTGTACGGCGTTGAAAATCCTGTTTGTGCACACTGACATCGTCGACCGTTTCAACAAGCGTTTGGTGGAAGAGGTAGATAAGCTGGCGATCGGGATGCCTTGGACGGCAGGGGTGGCGATCACTCCGCTGGCGGAACCGGAGAAGCCAAAGTATTTACAGGAGTGCTTGGAAGATGCCGCCCGGCATGGGGCTACTATCCTGAATGCCGCATCCGGTGGGGGGACGGTATATAAATCTTTGATGAAACCTGCTATTGTATACCCGGTAAATGAAGCCATGAAGCTCTACCGGGAGGAGCAGTTCGGGCCGATCATACCCATCGTGCCGTTCGATGATGTTCAGATACCCGTCGATTATATCACGGAGTCTTCCTTCGGGCAGCAGGTCAGCATTTTCAGCCGGGACAGTGAGGAAATCGGTTTGCTGATTGATTTACTGGCTGGGCAGGTAGGCCGCATCAACATCAACAGCCAGTGCCAGCGTAGCCCGGATACCTTTTCCTTCAATGGCCGCAAGGATTCCGCTGAGGGCACCTTATCGGTGGAGGAAGCCTTGCATGCTTTCTCGGTTGATTCGGTCGTAAGCACCAAGCAAACGGCTTTCAACCAATCGATTATCGATGACATCCTGGTTAACCATAAATCGAACCGGTTAAGTCATACGGTTGCCCTTTGATGCTTCCATGTGTTAAGTCTATTCTTCCTTATCAAACCTCTTAGCAGAGTAAGCTTTTACAGTATCTTTCACCTTACACACGGTTATTCAGGCTACTATTTCCACCGTTTCGGTTAATCCGGAAACGGAAGGTTTATTGAACTTTGCATTATACAATTAAAACAAGATAGATATGCAAAAGACAATTTTTATTACAGGAGCATCCGCAGGATTAGGAAAAGCTACAGCCAGATTATTCCATTCAAAAGGCTGGAAGGTGATTGCTACCATGCGTAACCCCGAAAAGGAAACCGAGCTTTCGCAACTGGACAGCATCGTGCTGCTGCCTTTGGATGTGACCAAACCAAAACAAATCAGAGAAACCATAGCTAAGGTGCTGGAAAATCACGATGTTGATGTGGTATTGAATAACGCCGGGTACGGTTTAGTGGGGCCATTGGAGGCATTTACAGATGAGCAGATTGAAACGCAGATCCAAACCAACTTATTTGGAGTCATCCATGTATCCAGGGCATTCTTATCTTACTTCAGGGAAAAGAAAAGCGGCACTTTTATCAATGTAACTTCCTCTTTCGGATTATTGAGCTTCCCTACCTGTTCCGTTTATAGTGCTTCCAAATTCGGCGTAGACGGCTTTTCCGAGGGACTGGCTTATGAACTTGCCCAGTTTGGTATTCAGGTAAAGGTAGTGGCTCCGGGTGGAATGCAAACCGATTTTGCCGGACGTTCTTTGCAAGGTGGAATGCACGATGCCTATCAAAAGTTGACAGCCAAAGTAAGTGAAGGGTACAGCGCCGAGCAGGTGGCAGCATATACCAAAGCCGAAGAAGTAGCACAGGTTATTTTCAATGCGGCAACCGATGGTAAAAATCAGTTGAGATATGTTGCCGGGAAAGATGCGATTGCCTTATACACAGAGCGATTGGAAAGCGGACCTGAAGCGCAGGTGCACAAGATTAAATCTCAATTTGTATTTTAATTCAACTAAATTCCTGTCCGTACAAAAATAGAAAGGACAGGAATTTTAATTTTTTTCCAAATGAAAAAGCAGCCAGTCGTATTCAATTCTCTGTCCCAGCTCCATAAAGCAATGGGCCAACCGGCTCCTAGCCACCCGCTAATCAGCATCTTGAACTATGGAGAGGCCCATTTTGATCCTAAAGACTACGAACAGGGTATTATCCTGAATTTCTATAAAGTATCCTTCAAGACCAGCTTCTCGGGAAGGCTTAAATACGGGCAGGGCTATTATGATTTCGAAGAAGGCGGGATGTCTTTTATCGCTCCCGGACAACTACTGCGCATGCAGGAGGAAGAAGCCGATTACGACGGGATGACCTTACACATCCACCCGGATTTTCTACGGGCATATCCTTTGAATACCATCATCAAACAATACGGTTTTTTTAGTTATTCCGCAGCAGAGGCGCTCTATCTATCTGAAAAAGAAAAGGCGACTATTTTGAGTGTCTATCGCTTTATTCAGGACGAGTTAAGTGAAAGGGTCGACAAATTCAGCCAGGATGTGATTATTTCCCAGATTGAGTTATTGCTTAACTATGCTCACCGTTTCTACGACCGTCAGTTCATAACCAGGAAAGCGGTGAACAATGATATTCTGAGTAAATTAGAGGCATTGCTGGAGGATTATTTCAACGATGACAAATCATTGATAGACGGTTTGCCATCTGTTCATTCTGTAGCGGAACAATTACATCTTACACCACGGTATCTGAGTGATTTGCTGCGTAACCTGATAGGGCAGAACACCCAGCAATACATCCATGAAAAAGTCATTCACAAGGCTAAGGAATATCTGGCCAAAGACGAGTTAACGGTTGCCGAGATAGCTTACCAGCTTGGTTTCGAGCATCCGCAATCATTCAATAAACTCTTCAAGAGCAAGACGGCATTATCGCCATTGGATTATAAAAAAAACTTATTGAATTAGATAGCATAAGCTTTCTTATGCTCCTGGTTTCGGCTACATATCATGGTAATCGACCGAGAAACGGATCCCACATGGAATGGCTTTCTTTAATTGTTTATTGCATGGAAGGATAGCGGAAAACCTATCTGTCTTTCATACTATCGGAAATAGATGGGTAAATGCACTTTGCCTGCTCAAAAACAGCATTCCTTTTCAAATTATGGTTTGATTATGTTCATGAAGTAGCAGATCTTCTTCTGGTTTCTAATTCTTCCAAAAACACTTAGGTATGATAATCCAAAAGAAGTTCTCCGAAATTAACTTAAGTGAAAAATTGCGAGTTTGATTCTGTGGACCTTTGTTCTGTAATAAAAAACATAAAAATGGATGTAGTTAAAAACAAAACAAAAAAACTAACAAAGCTCTTTTCAGTTTTGAGTTTAGTGTTGGTTAGCATGATAGCATTTGCTTCCTGCTCTGATGATGACGATGCGGTTCTGGTAGCGGAAAGAACTCCCGTGGTACTGGTACACGGTGCTTGGCAGGCTTCTTTTGCCTGGGAACAAATCAAAGATAACCTGGTGGCAGATGGGTACGATGTTACCGTCGTAAATCTCAAAGGCCACGGTGACGATAATACACCGGTTAGCGGGCTTAGCTTTACTGGCTATGCCAATCAGGTAAAGGAAGCTATCACTTCATTCGATAAACCCGTCATACTTGTGGGGCACAGTTTGGGCGGTGCCGTAATCACGCAAGTAGCCTCAGAAATGCCAGCGAAAATCACAAAGCTGGTGTATGTAGCCGGATTCATTCCGCAAAATGGGAAAAGTGTTTTGGATTATGCTGGAATGGATCCGGGCTCACTGTTAGGGCCGGTACTGGAATTCAATCCAGACCATACATTGGCTGGCCTAGTGGATCCGGAGGTAAATTTCCCCAGGGTGTTCATTCAAGACGGAACTGAAGAGCAAAAGCAGTATGTGCTAAGTCATTACAAAGCAGAACCTGTCGCTCCTTTGGCAACACCATTGAAGTATACGCTGGAAAATTATAATTCTGCAGGAATAAAATATTATGTGTTCACCACCATGGACAATGCTATAAGCTATCCGTTCCAGCAACAAATGGCAACAGAGGCAGGCGTAACAAAAACCTTCACCATTCAGACGGGACATAGTCCGTTTGTGTCAAAGCCGAATGAACTGACTTCTATCCTTCAGCAAATTGCAAAAGACTGAACGATGGGAAATAGAACCAAAACAACGTTAGATGTAGGCGATAAAATCCCAGCATTTACGCTACAGGATCAGAACGGTATGGATTTTAACATCCAGCACTTCCTCGGTAAAAAATTAATCATCTACTTTTATCCGAAAGATGAAAGCGGGGTTTGTACCAAAGAAGCATGCGCGTTCCGGGATAGCTATAAATTCTTCGAAGACAAAGGTGCGATCGTAATCGGAATCAATTCAGGCAGTGTAGAGAGCCACAGAAATTTTGCTGCACACCATAAACTGAATTTCACCTTACTGAGCGACCCGGACAACAGGGTGTTGAAATCCTTCGGGATTAAAAACGTACTGTTCCTGACAGGAAGGGAAACCTTTGTGGTGGATGAAAGCGGGAAAGTCGTATTCAAATACCGTGGCTTTCTGAACGGGAATGCCCACGTGGACAAAACGCTGGAATACCTAAACAGTTAAAAATGGAAAGTGATAGCGTAAAACTTTTGCAAAATATAGTAACGCCGTTCGCAAGGCTAACGGAGGAGGAAATCTCCGTTAGCCTTCCTTTTTGGCAGAAAAGGGATATTCCCAGAGGAAATTTCTACAATAAGCAAAATGTAGTCTGCAAAGATCTAGGCATTGTCATCAAAGGAATCTTCCGGGTGTACTACTATGATCAGGAAGCGGACGAGGAAAAGAATATCTTCTTTTTTTCAGAAGGGCAATTTATCGTTTCGTTCCGGAGCTTCATCTACCAGCATCCCTGCAATTATTACATCGAGGCGTTGGAAGATGCTGAAATCCTGTATGTTCCATATCAGGATTTGCAAAACCTGTACCTGAACCACAAACCTTGGGAACGCTTCGGCAGAATTCTGGCAGAGCATTTTTTCAATCAGTCGCAGGGACGTGCAGAAGACTTATTGTTCCTCACCCACGAGCAACGTTATCTGAACCTGTTGAAAGAACACCCAAACATTGTCCAGCGTGTCGCCTCTTTTCATATCGCGTCATTTCTGGGCATCAAGCATCCATCTTTGAGCCGGATAAAGAAACGGATACAGGTAAATGAATAAAAATTCGAATTCTGAAATGATTGTTTCAAAAATTTGTTTACCTTTGCCTTGTATTATGGCACGAAACGTAGAATTTGATGAGCAACTGGCTATTTCCAAGGCAATGGACGTCTTTTGGAAAAAGGGCTATAATGGTACGACCATGCGAGATCTTACCGAGGCGATGGGTATCAACAGTAGCAGCTTGTACAATACCATCGGCGACAAGCACCAGCTCTTCGTGAAGTCCATCAAACACTACACGGAATCACGGATGGATGCCGCCAAAAAGCAGTTGCAGCAGATCACGTCTCCGCTGAAAGCGATTGAAAAGTATATCAACGCTTCCGTTTACACGATTACTAATGAACCTAACAGTTGCCTGGCCATTAAGACCACCTTTGAAGTAGCCACCGGTGATGCGGAAGTTCAGAAGATTATCAGGGCCGATAGTGAGTTTACCTATCAGCTGTTGATCGGATTGGTTAATAAAGCTATTGAGAAGAAGGAAATCAAGGTAAGTCAGGATGCGGAAATGCTGACAGACTATATCATCAATCATTTTACAGGCTGGCACGAGTCCTTTATCATCCACCGGGACAAAACAAGAATCAAGAAAACGGCGCAGTTCCTGATTGAGCAGCTAAGCCAATAATTTTTTTACCTTTTTTGAAACAAACGTTTTATAATTATGAACCCCATAGACCTACAGCAGTAATACAGCAGCTACTATACTGCGGGTGAATCACCAGAGGTAGTAGAAATCCCTGAGGTAAGCTATGTTTCCATTCTCGGAGAAGGAAGCCCTGGAACGGCCGCTTTCTACGGGAAGAAAAAAGCAATAAAAGACTTTGTTTCCCAGTTGCAAAAAAAATACGGTGGAACGGAGCAGGCGTTTATAAGCCAGGTAGTGGAAATCTTCTATTGGTTTGATGAAGAGCAAACGGGTTTCGTGGACATCGGTGAATTCTATACCACTGTGGACCTGGAACAGCTTCATTACCGGATAGCCATCCGCATTCCGGAGTATGTTTCAGACAAAGATATTCAAGAAATAGCCCAACGTTCAGCAGAGAATCCCTTTTCCAGGGATTTCGGGCGCTTTACCTATACGGCTTGAAAATGTGTGCAGCTCTTACACGCAGGACCCTTTGCGGAAGAATTGGAAACCCTTCCGCTATTGCAGGAATTTGCGACGGCCAATGGATTGATAAAGTCAGGCATGCACCACGAGATCCATTTGGTAAATTTCGAAAAGGGACAAAGCCAGGCACATCTCCGAACTATCCTGCGGGATCCGGTAGTGGCAATCAAATAAACATATTTTTTTAACCAAATCTGAAACAAATGTTTCAGTTAAATCAATGTTATAAAATGAAAAACCCAGAAAAAGAATTATCAGGCAAGGTAGCCTTGGTTACCGGTGGAACAAAGGGCATCGGAAAAGCCATCGCAGATGAGCTGGCAGCCTTGGGGGCTACCGTTATCGTTTCGGCACGGAGCAAACCCACAGAAGTCATAAACTATGATTTTATAGCTGCGGATCTGACGAAGAGCTCGGACAATGAAGAGTTGGCCCAAATAATTACCGAGCAATATGGCGGGTTGGATATTCTGGTCAACAATGTGGGTGGGACTTCTTCCCCGGCAGGTGGTTTCAGCGTGCTCTCAGACCAGGATTGGGAGAATGACCTGCAGCTGAACCTCTTGGCAGCTATTAAATTGGATAAGGCACTTGTTCCTTCCATGATTGCCCAGAAATCGGGAGTGGTTATCCATATATCCTCCCTCAACGGTAAACTGCCGCTTTATGCCTCTAATTTCTCTTACGGCGTTACTAAAGCAGCCCTGAACTGCTACAGTAAAACGCTGGCCAATGAAGTAGCTCCCAATGGTGTTCGGGTGATAACCGTTTCCCCTGGAATGGTCAAAACCACGGCGATGGATACTTTCTTAGAAAGTTATGCCACCTCCATTGGGAAAAGTCCTGATGAAGCCGCTCAGTTAGTGATGGATGGCCTGGGGGGAGTACCCATGAACCGGTTGGCCCAACCGGAGGAGATTGCGCATTTAGTGGGCTTTTTGGCCTCACCCAAAGCGTCTTACATCACCGGCGCCAATTATGTGATAGACGGCGGAACAATCCCGACTGTTTTTTAATGCCTTTTTCTAAAACAGATGCTACAAAAACAGAAGTTCGGTGAAGAAGATTGCTTTCAGGTATTCCAGATACATACCTAATTGGTCTTATTAACTCAAACCAACTAGACTGTAAATAAAATTATATTATGAGTAGCGAACAACAAATTTTAAACCTGATCGGGAAATACACCCATTATATGGATCAGGCAGATTTTGAAAAGGTAGGTGAATTGTTCATAAATGGAAAAATCATATCCCCAGGCAGCAGTATGGAAGGCAAGGAAGGGGTGGCAAGCCAATTGAAAAAAAATCTCCAGGTGTACCCGGATGGCACGCTGCGGACGGCACACATTACCACCAATATTGTCCTGGACATACAGGAGGAGAAAAATGAAGCCACCGCTGTATCGTACCTAACCATATTTCAGCAGGATAGAGAACGCGGCCTTGCCCTGCAGCCTATCGCAGTAGGGCGCTACCACGATATTTTCAAACAAACGAATGATACCTGGCATTTTTCAGTCCGCGAGTTGATCATCACCCTAGCCGGAGACCTGTCCCATCACGCAATGCCGGGTACTATTGATCCTGAATCGATAGAAAACAATGGGTAATAATAAAACTGTACTGGTAACCGGTGCCAATAAAGGCATCGGTTTGGCTACGGCTACATTGTTTGCAGAAAAGGGATACCAGGTTTGGATGGGTGTACGGGATATGGGGAAGGGAGAAGAAGCTTTGAACCAACTCAAAGCCCGTAATCTGGATGTTCAACTGGTGCAACTTGACGTTTCGGATGATGTAAGTGTACGCTCAGCTGCTTCGTATTTACAGCAACGTATCGGCAAGCTGGATATTTTGATCAACAATGCCGGCTATGCCCAGAACTTATCGGTTCTGCCAAGTGAGGAACCTCTGGCATCTATCCGAAACCAATTTGAGGTCAATACCTTCGGTCCTGTCAGGGTAACCCAAAATGTATTGCCTTTACTGAAAGCCTCTGATAGGGCAAGTATAATTATGGTCAGCAGTATTGTCGGCTCGCTTGCGCTTTCGGGTGATGAGAATACCATCTACGGAAAAGTGAATTTCGGTGGGTACTCCAGTTCCAAAACGGCATTGAATGCCTTTATGGTTGCATTTGCCAAGGAGTTAAAACCTTTGGGTATTCCGGTGGTGGGCATAGAACCAGGTCATATCAAGACGGATCTGAATAACAATACAGGTACAGATACTCCAGAAAGCGCAGCACAATTAATAGTCAGCTATGCTCTCCTACATGATATGTCAATAACTGGCGGATTCTTCGGACCCTCTGGTGTATTGCCCTGGTAGGAAGTAGCTAAAAAATTCGGTTACATTTATTCTGCGGCGGGACCGAAAGTTCGCAATGACAGCACAGTTCGTCAGAACGGCAACAAAACTCTCCGTTCCGGCGAACTTATCCTTCAGAGTTTGGAGCAACTTTGTGCTGTATCAAAGATAAAAACAATAAAATGAGTTATTGCAGTTATATCCCAACGATGAAAGACCCCAGCCGAAGCCTTCATCAACACTACCATGACAACCATTACGGATTTCCCATTCATGATGATAACGAACTGTTCGGCCGCCTCCTGATGGAAATCAACCAGGCAGGGTTAAGCTGGGAAACCATCCTGAAGAAAGAAAAAAGCTTCCGCAAAGCCTATGATGATTTCAATATCGAAAAGGTTGCCGCCTACAGCGAGACAGACCGTGCAAGGCTGCTAAATGACCCTGGGATTATCCGTAACAAACTTAAAGTGAATGCAGCCATAGAAAACGCGAAGTCAATCCTTGAACTGCAAAAAGAATACGGCAGTTTCGGAAAATGGCTGGAACACCACCATCCGAAAACCAAGGAAGAATGGGTAAAACTGTTTAAGAAAACATTCCGGTTTACCGGCGGTGAAATAGTGAACGAGTTTTTGATGAGTATCGGGTATCTGCCAGGAGCGCATTCCGAAACTTGCCCCGTCCATAAAGAAGCTGTAAAAGCAAAACCTATGTGGCTAAAGAGATAACGGAAATGAAAACACAAACTTTTATCAATGATTGGATTGCCGCCGGCAATGATTTCAAAACAAAGGAATACCTGGATTTCTACCAGCCCGATGCCATTTTGGATGATCCTTCTGTTGGAGCGACATTCACAGGACACAACGGCATCGGAGAATATTTTGACAGTTATTTTATTGGCTTTCAGACGCAGACTAAATTGGTCAAATTAGATGTTTTAGATGAGGAAAATGCGCACCTGGAAGTAGAGTTTACAGGAAAGTTTCCGGAGGGAAAAATAGGAGGAACCCTTGATTTTACATTCAAGGGTGGTAAGATCTCCTTTGTAAAAGCAGATTTAATACTTTAACCAAAAGAAAAAACATGAGCAAGCATAATTTAGACGAAATCATCCGCCGTTCATTGGAGATACGGGCAAAATATCATGAACTTGAGTTACAGCACCACGGAAGCGAATGGACGGTGGAAGAAGACGCGTTGGCCTATCTGACCGATGCCAGTTTGGTAGGTAGAAACATCATGTCGCAACAGCAACGCTGGCCAAAAGAGAATTCCCGAAACGAATTAGAGCATAAATTGGGGGAGAATGTTTGGTGGCTGATTGTATTGGCTGACAGATCAGGTATCGACATTAAGGATGCGGTACAAAAATTCATCAGCAGCAAAGAGCAATTACTGATCAACTAGCTGCGTCTAGAAATATTAATCCCATCCTGAGCCGATTTCATTATCTACAACAGCCTTGGGCTTCGACCACAACACCCGAAAAGGAATAGCTGGACGGACAGTATGTCTTGAATGAGTTGGGCGAACCAACTGCAGGATTGCTGTACCTAAACCATCATCTGGGCATTTCTTTACAGGTAATGAAGATTGGCGCCCACCCCTTGAACACTTACCCCAACCGCTCTGACCACCGCTCCACCTTCGACTACAAACTGATGATGAAGGATTTACAATCTGGTAGTTGCTGGAGCACGGCCTTATCCTGTTTACTTTGGAACGCTTGGGAGTTTCGCTAATTAACTGCAGAAATATTCCATTAGCTTATTCTTTTACTTATCCATTCAATGAAATCAAATGTACTTAGAGAGCGACTAACTCTATACTTAACTCCAAGAGAGTCTCCAGCACAGTGATTTCATTTCTTCTCCTCATATATCATAACGTAAGTTAATTAATGGCAAAAATCATTTCCCCACAGGTTGAGTTTACCCAGCTGCTTCACCAGGTGAAGCAGGTAGCTCCCGAAATATTTGACCAGCACGGCAACTTCCTAAACCTGATGGAGGGCCGCTGGCAGGAAAAAGGCTCTCCCAAAGAGTTTATATCCCCTATCGATGGCTCCGTAATAGGCAGTCTGCCGATGCTGGATAGGATCACTGCCCTACGCGCTGTACAAGGTGCCAACCGCGAGGCTGCTGACTGGGGCCGTGTAGACCTAGACGAGCGGAAGCGGCGTGTGCAGGAATGCCTGGATCAGTTGCGCAGCCATGTGGATCTTATCGGAAAGCTTTTAATGTGGGAGATCGGCAAAACCTACAAGCTTGGTTTTACCGACATAGACCGCTGTATTGACGGGGTGCAGTGGTACGTGGACAACATAGAGGAGATGCTCGGCAGCAGGCAGCCTCTGGGAGTAGTTTCTAACATCGCTTCTTGGAACTACCCAATGTCGGTGCTCATGCATGCGGTACTGGTGCAGGTGTTAAGCGGCAATGTGGCCGTGGCAAAAACACCTACTGAAGGTGGATTTATTTCGCTAAGCCTTGCCTTTGCTATTGCACGTCGCAGTGGCTTACCTGTAACGCTGGTAAGCGGTTCAGGTGGAGAGCTAAGTGATGTGTTGGTAAAAGACCAGGCCATCGACTGCCTATCTTTTGTAGGTGGCCGCTATAACGGGCGCAACATTGCCGATGCCCTGGCTTCGGTGCATAAGCGTTACATGCTGGAGATGGAGGGCGTAAACACCTATGGGATATGGAACTTCACAGACTGGAACAGCCTAGGCGAGCAACTCAAAAAAGGTTATGACTACGGCAAGCAGCGGTGTACCGCTTACGTGCGATTTGTGGTAGAGCGACGTTCGTTCCCGCAATTCTTAGAAACATACTGGGATGCCATCCGCAACCTCAGAATCGGTAACCCTACCTTAGTGGATAACCCAGATGACAAGCTGCCTGATCTGGCTTTCGGACCTGTGATCAACAGCCGTCAGGCTCAGGACCTGGACAGGCTTTATGCCGATGCACTTAAAACTGGTGCTACTCCTTTTTATGAAGGCAAACTGGACGACAGCCTTTTCTTACCAGACCAGGACCGCTCAGCTTATAGAGCACCAAGAGCTCTTGTAAACCTGCCACGCCAGAGTGAGCTATACTTTAAAGAGCCGTTCGGACCGATTGATTCTGTTGTGCTGGTAGACCGTGTAGAGGAGCTGGTTGGAGAAATGAACATCTCCAATGGTGCCTTGGTAGCCGCCATTGCCTCCGACGACGTAAAGTGGGCCCAGCACACTGCCAGGGAAGTACGGGCTTTCAAAGTAGGCATCAACAAACTTCGCTCCCGTGGCGACCGTGAAGAGGTGTTTGGAGGCCTGGGTGAATCATGGAAAGGAGCGTTCGTGGGTGGCAAGTTGCTAGTGGAAGCCGTTACACAGGGTGCGCCTTCAGCACCTGTACTTGGTAATTACGAAGACGCGCTCCTGCTGCCTGAGAATATCTAGACGTTTTCTACTACTCTTTTGGGAGGAGCTCAATGAGTAGGCTTTCTTATTATGAATCATCGATAAATTTGGAATCAGCGATATGCTGGTTCCAAATTTATTTTCTTCCAGCACAAGCCACCAAAGCATAAGGAGACTGCTCCATTTCAGTAATCTTTTTCGGGATCTAATCGGAATCTAATAAGGTGTGATAGCTATTTTATCATAGTATACTCATCTGAATAGTACCTGCTTCTTGAATCCCATATGTGAAATAGCAAAGGATAAATAGAAAATAAATACCTTTGGCTCATAGCACGCTTCCTATAGGATCTTATTGAATATAAAATAATACACAATTAATTGATTTAAAGAATCTTAACCAAGTCTTATAATTTCTCTTATGATAGGCCCTCACCCAATTCGTCTCATTTAACCCTCGTGGCTGTTGCACAACTATTTTCTAGTGTTGTCTTTTCTGATTCTCAGCTCTCCAAAAAGCTTTTCAGTTCAAGTTTTATCAGTTTCAGTTGAGGAAGAGAAGTGAAGATATTAAGAAACTGCCTCTAAAATCCTGTTGGCGCTCTTTTTCCAGTGCCGTGGCCATGCTTACAGCTTTGGTTGGCTTAAACTTCATGTACTTTCTGAGGTTGAATGCAGCGGCAGCCATGAGCATGACTTTATGGGCACCTGATTTTCCGAGCACGTTGATCTTGCGCAGGCCGTAGTGCTGCACCAGGCTCCCAAAGACTGGCTCCACCGTGCTCTGGCAAAGCTTTTTCATCTGCTTTCCCCGCCTGCTGTTCTGCCTGGCGTGTGCCCGCTGGTACTGCCCGTCATAGGCGGTTCGGGTAATTTTTCGGCACCGGGTCCTGGGGGCGCAGGTGGGCTTGTTCGGGCACTGCCTGCAGTCACTGGGACCCGCCCAGTAGTTTTTCAGCAGCCTGCCGTCCATTGTATGGTCAAAACCCATAAAAGGGAGCGGCTTGCCCATCGGGCAGAGGTAGCGGTCATTCTCCCTGTCATAGGGAAAACCCTCTATCTTGGGCTTGTACTTTCCGAACACAGGAATCCACCCTGTGATGCCCTGCTGCTCGAGCATGTAATAATTGGAGCCGTTGGAGTAGCCCGCATCGGCCAGCAGGTCCTGCATCAGCAGCGCATTTGCCTTCAACCTGCTTTGCACCTGCGTGACAAGGGACGGCAGGTGCTGACTGTCCCTGCCGCGGCGAAGTCCGAACGGATGTGGGAGATGACACCTCTGGCTGTATCGACAGCCATGCTGCAGTGATAGTTGAGCTTCCTGGCCTTGCCGGGCTTTACTGATATGCGGGCATCGGGGTCGTGCGGGCTGTAGTGCGTCTTATTGCTCAGCAGCTGCGCCCTCTTGTGGCTCGCTCCCAGCACCTTTGGGGCCTTCTTCAGGTTATCCTGGTGCTTCTCCAGCTTCCTGAGCTGATGGGCGGGAGCGGTGATAGGCTGTGCCGGTTTCCTGTTTATACGAAGCGTCCGCTGTCTGTCTGCCACCTGCTGCTGCAAGGACTCTTTCGGCTGCTTCAGCAGCAGGCTCTCCATGGGGGCGTTGGCCTTGACGGGGGCCGAATCGATTGCCTGCCTGCTGCCCGAGACCAAGCCCTTCTCCACGCAAAGCGTGAACACGCTGTCAAACAAGGCTTCGAACAGGGCCTCCGGGTAAAGCTGACGGGTGCGGGAGAGGGTGGAGTGCCAGGACAGCGGCTCGTCGAGCTGGTAACCCAGAAAGTAGAGCAGGTCCAGCCTCAGGCTGCAGTGCTCGATGAGCCTACTCTCAGAGGTGATGTTCTCCAGGTAGCCCACCAGGCAGAGCTTAAAGAACACCACCGGGTCGATGGACTGCTGGCCGCACTGGCCGTAACACTTACGGGTAAGCCCGTAGAGGAAGTCCAGATTTAACTGCTGCTTAAGCCGTCGGTAAAAGTTGTGCGCCGGCACGTGCGCCGAAAGCGAGAAGTGCAGCTGCTTCTCATCCTTAAAAGCCTTTTTGCCCTGCATAGCTCCAAGATTTAGCCCTTTTCCTTTTACGACTATACTTAGCCTGCTGTGCAACAGCCACCATACGCTTAAAGAGATAGCATACCTGCTTGAGTTTAAGGAGTACCCTTACTTTAGCCGTTTTTTCAAGCAGCACACATCCCAAACGCCGGAAAGTTTTAAAAAGGAGGTTCACAACCACATTTCTTTTTAAAGCCAATACTTTGATATGAAGTAGGGAAACGTGCACAATTGAAGAATGAGTGATTGTCGTGGTTCTGTATATTCGCCACATCTTGACTAAAACCAAGTGTACTCTATCTGAGCTTGCCCTTTATTGAAGATCGTAAATAGAAGAAGGTAAGGCCTGTTAAAATGCCCTTTGCAAATAAGAGTCATAATCACCCTCGTAAATGAACTGTGGGATTATGTCACCCCCTATGATTTAAAGCCAAGAACGCCCCATCCTCTTTCGAAGATGGGGCATCTTGTTTATGGGGTTTGCGGCGGCCTACTCTCCCAGATGTGACTCCAGTACCATCGGCGCGGCGGGGTTTAACTGCTCTGTTCGGGATGGGAAGAGGTGAATACCCGCGCTGTAGCCGTCATTGTCTTTCCACGGTTTCTGGCCGTGTGCGGGCCGTCATTCGGCCTGTGCTTTCGGCACTTGAGAACGCGCTCGGGCAATTAGTACCGCTCTGCTGTGCCGTTTCCAGCATTACACCTGCGGCCTATCGACGTCATCGTTTTGGTTCTTTCTTGATTGGCATCATCTATTGAAGACTCTTTTAGCACCTGGCTAGTTTCGTCCTGCCATAACGCCTCCGTCGATGTCCCATATGGCACCGGTTACCCAGCTGGTTTCATCGGATAATAGAAAAGCTATGGTTTTAGCGATGTCCTCTGGCCTGCCCACTCTTCCTATTGGATGGAAAGCATTGAAGCCCTGCAGTGTTTCCTCAATTTTATCGCTGTCAATGAACGAGCCATAAATAGGCGTTACCACTACGGCTGGTGACACCGCATTCACGCGAATGTTAAATTCAGCAAGCTCCATGGCCAAATGCTGTGTGAGGCTGTGCAACCCTGCCTTTGCCATGGAGTATGCACTTGACGGTGTCGCTTTTATGGCTTGCTTCGCCCACATGGAGCCAATGTTGACAATAGAGCCGCCACCATTGGACTTCATTACTTCTGCAGCCGATTGAGTGATAAAAAAGAATGCCTTGTTGAAGTTGTGGTAAATGTCATAATCCTCTTCGGTATGCTCCAGGAATGATTTTGGCTTGAAATACCCCGCTGCGTTGACCAGGTATTTCAGGTTCTGCATTTGGCTCGGTATTTTCTCGCAAAAGGATTTTACCTCTGCCATATCGGCTAAGTCTAGTCCATAGATCCTGACCTTACCTTTCCCTTCCAGTTCTTTTTTAACGTCTGATAAGTTTGCGCTGTTTCTAGCTAATATTACCACCTCGTGCCCTTTCTCTAAAAGAATCTCAGCAGTGGCTTTGCCCATACCAGTTGTACCACCTACTATTAACGCTTGTACCATAATCTATTATTTGATTTTTGTATTGATTACAATTTTTGATATATGTCTCGAAGCGGTAATGTACGTTGCATTGCAATGTTCGTTTGAATGCTTCGTTAATAGGCTATAGAACTACAATGTATACCCTTACCTTAGGAGTATCCTTCAGATATGGTTTCAAAGCAACCACTACATCATTCAAGAACAAAGTATTTGAACGATAGGCCTGTGCCTCTTCCGCTGTGTTGAAGTCATGGAGAACCTGTACATCTTCGTCTTCTATCAGAGGTTCCTTAGATATTATCTTTGCCATTGTAGAATAATTTAAAATTTACATCGCAAAGCTCCCCAGATGACAGGCTGCAGGAAATGGACAGTAATAAAAAGAGACGTTAAGCAAAACCCGTATTTTAAAGGCAAAAATTTTCAGAAGAACTTAGACATCGTTGACAGACTGAACAGCCTGGCATCAGGCAAAGGCGTTAGCGCAACTGATACTGGCAAAAGATGAAGATCTGGTGCCCATCCCAATATCAAAACGCAGAAAATACTTGGAAGAAAATGTGAAGGCTGTTGAAATAGAAATAAGCAAGTCAGAAGTGGAAGAGACTGATAATGCTTTTCCTCCCGAAATAACCGTAGGAACACAGCATTGATATTTGGTTGCCACACCTCCTAAGGCTTTATCACCTGTAAAACCTCCCTCT
>NZ_JAJJWH010000058.1 GCF_020907245.1 Pontibacter harenae
TCTCTACTTTACAACGGTCTGGTTTTTCGGGGGGAGGTCAATTTTAGGGGTACTTACATTACTATCTCTTCCCAACAAAGAAGCTAATCATCTTTATTCAATGAGCAGTAATGCAATAGAGAATTTTCATCCCGCATACTCTGTCAAAACTCACCACGCCGCCTCCCTATCAAAAACAATCTCCTCTACCTGCTCTAGCGGCACTGTGTGAATATTCTTGCTACTGTCGCGGAGTTCGGCATGCCTATCGTTCAGAGACAATAGCTTTCCCTGCACAACTACTTTATTGCGCTGCACCAACTGCACAGAAGGCTGAAAGATCAGCTCCATGGCGTTGTTTAAGATATCTTTTTTGAAAATTCGGACTTGGCGTTTTCCCATGTGGCAAAGTATAATGTTGTAGCTATACTAGCTACGTGAAGATACATGCTTTACATGAGATTTGGAATGGTTAATACTTAGTCAGCTCATAGCTTAACACCAACTGTAGACTAGAATAACGGACACGTAAGTGTATATCTCATTTCTAATCTTTAACTTCTAAATTGAAGCGGCCTTCTAGCGCTGCAGCAGTACTTCGTATTTGGAGTTGTTGGTAGGGTCTACCTGCGAGAGAATGGTGTAGGCTTGTTGCTTATCGGCTGGGGCTGCAGCTTTAAAAACATTCACTAACTCATCGGCCTTGGCATCGAAAAAGGAACGGATAAGCACTGCTCCTGGCTTTTGCTGCGACAGCCTCTGAATGGCCTGCAGCGTAGTTAAGACAGATTTCCTACCTTGTTCTGGGTTTTCCGCCATCAGATCAAGACCTTGGCGGTGCATGTTGTAGATGCCCTCACGGAACGGCACGAACTGTGGGTCTTGTAAGTTATCTATCATCCAGTAGCGGTTTCTGTTACCTTCAAACGGTTTCCAGCCAGGGTAGCCACCGCCCTGCGACGAGGCCAGGTTCAAAATACTTCGCGCTCTGTCATAAGCTGTGGAGCCGCCCATTTTCCCAAAGCTATCGTTGTCCATGCCTATAATCATATAAGCATAAAAAGAAAGCATAGATGACAAGTTGGAAGTAAAGCTGTTTTCGGCAAAGTCCAGCGGTTGGGCATCATTAAACAGAAAGGTCCAATCTTTATCAATGAATGAGAAAAGTGTGGATTCATATGCAGTACCATAGGCTGGCCGCACCGATACTACCTGCACATTGGCTTTAAAAGTACCGATTTGTGGCATTTCTGTCAGGTTAATGAGTAAGCGACATTTGATACGCTCCTCACTACGGTACGGCTGATCTGTCCAGCGGCGATTCATAAATTCGAAGATACGCGTCTGCATATCCGTGAACAGCTGGCGATCAGTATACTGTACTTGTTCGCTATTTACTACCACATCGCACTGCAACTCCTGTGCCTTTGCAGCCACAGTTGCCAAACCCACCAACAGCATTACAAGTACTTTCTTAAGCATAAAGTCGCTTCCAGATTAAATCTACAATATCTTTTGCCACCTCCGTTTTCTGTTTCAGCTCAAAAGCCGTGGTAGCATTTTCTTCTATAATCGTAATCTTATTCGTGTCGTGCTTAAAACCTGCTCCTGTATCGTTTAGAGAGTTGAGCACAATCATGTCTAAGTTTTTCCTGAGGAGCTTTTCTCGGGCATTCTCGCTTTCGTTTTGTGTTTCCAGCGCAAAACCTACGGCAAATTGCTCTGCTTTCTTCTCCTTTCCGAGTGCCGCTGCTATATCAACGTTCTTCACTAGTTCTATTGTGAGTTCGTTGCCCGCTTTTTTTATTTTCTGATCAGCTACCACCTTCGGTTTATAGTCGGCAATGGCGGCGGCATATACCAAAATATCAGCATCAGGCGCTAATCCTTTTACAGCGGCATACATTTCGTCGGCAGTAGTTATACTTGTTACCGTTATAGCTGCATTATCAGTCTTGAGCCCTGTAGGCCCCGATACTAGCTGTACTATGGCACCACGCTGTGCAAAACACTCTGCTAATGCGTAACCCATTTTACCCGTAGAGTGGTTCCCTATAAAGCGAACAGGATCTATTGGTTCGTAAGTAGGACCAGCCGTAAGTAAAACTTTTTTGCCTTTAAACGAATTTTCCAAGGTTTGAGAAATGATTTTGAAGCACCTGCACAATCTGCTCTGGCTCAGCCATACGCCCCTGCCCTACCAGGCCACTGGCCAGTTCGCCATGCCCGGCCTCTATTATGCGGTTGCCATAGCCCTGCAGCTTCCTGAAGTTTGCCCGCACCGAAGGGTGCTGGTACATATCTAAGTCCATGGCGGGCGCCACAAAAACCGGGCAACGGGCCGAAAGATAAGTGGCACTTAGCAAATTATCGCAAAAGCCGTTAGCGAATTTAGCCACAGTGTTGGCACTAGCTGGTGCTACCACTATAGCATCAGCCCACAGGCCTAAGTCTACGTGGTTGCTCCACACGCCTGTTTGCTCATTAAGCACAAAATGGCTTAGCACTGGCCTTTTAGAGAGCGTAGCCAATGTTAGAGGGGTTATAAAGCCAGAAGCAGAAGCAGTCATGATGACTTGTACTTCTGCTTCTGCTTTCACGAGTAAGCGTACCAGCAAAGCCGCTTTATATGCAGCAATACTTCCGCAAACTCCCAGTATTATTTTTTTCTGACGGAGCACCGCCTTTTTTACAAGTTAATGTCTTGTGTCTCTTCGTCAGGCGTACGGAAATACACCTTCTCCTCCAAAAACTCCTCAATAGCAAGGTTGGTAGGTTTCGGAAGACGCTCATAGTATTTAGAGATTTCGATCTGCTCACGGTTCTCGAATACCTCCTCCAGGTTATCCACTGTAGTGGCGAACTCAGCAAGTTTAGAGTTTAACTCTTCTTTAAGCTTTACAGAAACCTGGTTAGCTCTTTTAGAGATCACAGCCACAGACATGTATACATTGCCAGTTTGCTTTGCAAACTCAGCCATGTTGCGGGTAACGATTGATGATGAAACTGCTGCCATATGATTATATATTATAAATTCGCTTGATTCGATGTTTGATTTCTTACTTTGATTTTTTCCAGTTCAATTACTGTATTATCATAAATCTGTTCTGCCCTACGCTTAAAACTGCTTTCCGGATATAGATCAACGAAACTTTGGTAGAAATCTACAGCTTCTAAGAAACGCTCTTCCTGCTTACTAAACACACTTTCCTGAGCAAACAAGTACTGAGACTCCAGCTTTAAAAAAGCGGCCTCCTCACTAAACGGAGAAGAAGCATTTTCGCGCTGAAAGTTATTGAAGGCTACTACTGCCGAACGGTAGTAACGCATGTTATAATAAACTTTAGCATTCTCAAAGGCTTTTCTGTCTAGTTTCCTATTCAGATCCTCAATCATCTTGTTTACCTCTTCAGCATACGCTGTAGTCGGGTTGCGCTGTATAAACTCTTGTAAGGCCTCTAAAGCCGTTATAGACTGCGACTGATCCTGCTCAAAACCAGGAGACTGGTTGTACAGCGACTTGGCTTGCAGAAAAAGAGCTTCTTCCGCGTATTCGCTTCTAGGATAGGTCTGAACAAAAAGATTAAATTGGTAAGAACTAGAAATGTACTCTTCTAGATGGTAGAAGGAACTGGCGTAGTAGAAGTTTGCCTTTTCAGCCTCTGCTGTACCGCTCAATAGCGGCACCACCTGCTTAAATAGCTCATTTGCCCTATAATAGTCTTCTTTCTCGTAGTAGTTCAGTGCCGCTTGGTACTTCTCTTCTACGTTATTGCTCTTTAGTAGCTTCTGAAAGTTACTGCAGCTACTAGCCAGCAACAAGAACCCTAAAAGTAAGATGGTATGGAAAAAGCCTCTATTCATGAACGGGCAAAATTATCACATTTATATTTGATTTACAAATCTTACAAAGCCTTGTAGACCTAGAGTACTTTGGCACTAGTTCTTTTTCAGGTCGCGCTTCTTATTTAATAGCGTTCCAGCACTTGTTGTATTAGCTTTTGCTGGCGTAGCTACTTTTGTTTGCGTCTGCGGCTCGGCCACTTGCTGCTTTGCTGGTTGCGCTGCAGCCTTACTATCGTTTTTAGGTGCAGCAGCTTTTCCTCCTGATGCCATAGCCGTAGTTTCTTTCTTTTTCGGCTTTGCAGGTTCGGCAGGAACCGCTGTAGTTGCAATAGCAGCCTGCTTTCGGAATACCTGTTGCTTATCAGGCCTTAAATCGCTCTGCCAATTAAAACCTTGCAATTGCTTCTGCTCTGCCTTTAGCTCATGAGGAGGTATAAAGCTAGCATCTGGCTGAAGCAGGAACGAGATGTTATCTAATTTATTATCTGCAAATTTTAAGACCATGTCGCTACAAACCGTCTGGTTTACGCCTGTTAGTAATGTATCTCCCTCTAAGGCAAAGTATAAGCTCTCGCCGTTCCCGTTCACATCTACTTTGCGCAAATCTCCTTTGTTAAAATAAGCGGTCATGCTACGGCCTTTTACCTGATTGTAGTTTTGGAGCGTATCTTCTGAAGCTATAAAAGCATTGCTGTACATGTATAGCTTATGAATGTTCTTGTTGCGGATTTCCATGTGAATGGTATCCGAAACCATTTGGCTTTGATCGCTCCACAGTACTGGCTTCACATTCATGTGCATCACAGAATCGGTACGGTTATAGGTTAAAGAGTCGCAAACTCCCTGCAGGTCCGATTTAAAAATCTTAACACCTTTGTAAGCATATAGCAGGCTTGGCATACCTGCAGCTTTCGATTCTCTCGACATCAATGTGTCAGCCGACATATACAAAGTATCTTTATCGAGCACAGTTTCCATGACAGGGTTGCCATAAACTTTAGACACACCTTTATCGCGCCAGTAGTGGCCTACCTGCCCGCGAATGGTCACATCATCTTTCAAAGATCGGAGTGTAACATTTTTCTTGGCATAGCCATAGCCACGCGCTTCATCGTAATGCAGGTCATCGCCACCCAATCTATACTCAGGTGTCAGGATGTAGGCATTACGCCCGAAGTCAGAAACTTTAGTGATGGTGTTATAAGTACCTTCTTCAGCATACAAATCGCCTTGCTTGCCTTTGATAAAAGTGGGGCCCTGGAAGTAAACAACTTTAGACTCTGTATTATAGCGCATATTTTCGGCGGTAATGTTATAGTCTTTGGTGAAGACTTTTACATTCTTCTGAAAGGTATACAACTTAGAGTTTGTGTCGTAAGATCCGCGGCGGCTCTCCAAGCGATTCTCAGGATCAACGATAACGCCTCCCTCTGTGTAAACCGCTGTGCGGGTAGTCATATCATAGTCAAGGCTTGGCGTAGTGAGCGTCATACGGGGGTCGCGCATCACCACATTGCCACTCATTTTGGCTGTACGCTTGGTGCCATCGTAAGTACCGCGGTTACCTGTAATCGTTACTGTATCTCCCTGTACAATGCGCACATTTCCAAAGGCCTCCAGCAGTTCGGTGCCCTGGTACTGATAAACCGAGTCAGCGTACAAATAAGTCTCGCGTTGCTTAAAAGACACGTTACCGATAATCTTATCGATGCGTTGCCCGTTAAAGATACCACCTCGCAGTTCTTTGGCGCCAGGCAACAACTGCACCCTATCCGACTGAACCTGCTGCGGTTGCTGCTGTTGTGCCATAGCCGAGAACGTCATCAGGGCAAAGACAAGAGAAAACAGTACTTTTGTAATCTTCATTTATTTATGGATGCAAGACATAAGACACAGGACTCAAGACTTCCTTACATGCAGGAACAAGAAACATCTTGCGTCCTGAGTCTTATATCCTGTGTCTTATTTTAATTTCAAAATTATTAAAAAAACACCAGCTGCAACCTTATGCTACAGAAAGTTTTAGGTTTTATTCAATCGCACCAACTTTGCCAGCCCGATAGTAAAATTTTAGCAGCCGTTAGTGGCGGCATCGACTCTATTGTGCTCTGCGAAGTGCTGCATCAACTCAAATATAATTTCGCTATCGCACACTGCAATTTTGGTCTGCGAGCCGAAGACGCCGAAGCCGATCAACTATTTGTCAAAAAGCTGGCCAAAAAGTATGAGGTGCATTTCTTTACCGAAAACTTTAACACCCGCGCTTTTGCCGAGCAGGAAAAACTCTCGATCCAGATGGCTGCCCGCACACTGCGCTACCAGTGGTTTGAGCAGGTGCGCCAGCAGGAAGGCTACGACTACCTTGCCACCGCCCATCATAGCAACGACACAACCGAAACCATATTGCTACACCTCACCAAAGGTACTGGCATAGCAGGTTTGCACGGAATTCCGCCTCAGAACGGGCACATCATCCGCCCGATGCTATCGGTTACCAAAGACGATATTTATGACTTTGTAACCTCAAACAAGCTTATTTGGCGCGAAGACAGTTCTAACGAAACCACAAAGTACCAGCGTAACAAAATAAGACACGATGTAATTCCTGTTCTGAAAGAGATAAATCCTAACCTGGAGGAAACGATGCAGCAGACAGCAGAACGGGTAAGCCACGCTGAAGCCATTGTTGCCGCTTATATGGAGCAGCTACGCCAACAAAGTATAAAAGAGGCAGATGGCGTAGTGTACGTTTCGCTGGAGCCCTTACTGTCGGCTACTGGTTTGCCTGTGGTGTTGCATGAGTTGCTGCGGCCTTATACTTTTAGCTACAGTGTCGTGCTGGAATTAGTTGAGGCACTGGAGGGCATTTCGGGTAAGCAGTTCGAATCTCCGACCCACCTGCTGGTAAAGGACAGGGAGCAGCTCGTGATCACGCCTAAAAACCTAAGCAGCTTCGGAAGTATAACCATAGCAGAAGGCCAGACAGAAGTTGAGACAGACAACCTACAGCTAAAGTTGCGCTACGCGGATGCTGACAAGTATAAACTGAACACGAAACCTCATGTGGCTGCCCTGGATGCCGATAAACTAGCTTTCCCGCTTAAGCTGCGCAGTTGGCAGGAAGGCGATTGGTTTGTGCCGTTGGGGATGAATGGCAAGAAAAAAATCAGTGATTTCCTCATCGATAAAAAAGTGCCTGCCAACCTTAAGAGCCAAACAGCAGTACTTGTCTCTGACCAGTCGATTGTGTGGGTGGTAGGGCAAAGATTGGATAATCGCTTCAAAGTGACAGAGAAGACAGAACGGGTGCTGGAGATAACTTTCTCTAAGACAAAAGACACAGGACAGTAGACACAGGACCACGTTTAAACTTGTGATGGATATAAATGCATGCAATGCTCTGTGCCGAAAGAAAGTTAGGCGAGACCTATATGGTGTACCTGTGAGCCTGTATGTTTTTTTAAAAATCTTATGTCTTGCGTCCTGTGTCTTTTGTCTTAGAAACTAATGCTTAAAATCTAGTATCTTATCAAAATTTCAATATTTTTACAATAGTTAACCTATTCTCTAACTATCAAAATCTCTATTCGAAAATGAAAGTAACTGTAGTTGGAGCTGGAAACGTTGGGGCTACTTGCGCCGATGTACTAGCTTACCGCGAAATCGCGAACGAAGTAGTATTAGTAGATATAAAAGAAGGTTTTGCCGAAGGCAAGGCGCTTGATATCTGGCAAAAGTCACCCATTAATTTATATGACACACGCACTGTAGGTGTTACCAACGACTACAGCCGCACAGCTGACTCTGATGTGGTGGTGATTACATCTGGCCTGCCACGCAAGCCTGGCATGAGCCGCGACGACTTAATTTCTACCAATGCGGGCATCGTAAAGTCGGTAACGGAAAATATTGTAAAGCATTCTCCTAACGCCATCATCATTGTGGTTTCTAACCCACTCGATGTAATGACTTATGCTGCCCATCTTACTTCTAAACTGCCTCGCACCCGCGTGATGGGTATGGCTGGTATACTGGATACGGCTCGCTACAGAGCTTTCCTGGCTGAGGCACTGAACGTTTCTCCTAAGGATATACAAGCAGTGCTGATGGGCGGCCACGGCGATACCATGGTGCCGCTTCCGCGCTACACTACGGTAGGTGGTATACCTGTAACTGAATTGATCGAAGAGGATAAACTGAACGCTATTATAGAGCGCACAAAGTCTGGCGGTGGCGAGTTGGTGAAGCTGATGGGTACTTCTGCCTGGTATGCGCCAGGCTCAGCGGCTGCCCAAATGGTAGAAGCCATTGTGCGCGACCAGCGCCGTGTGTTCCCAGTATGTGTGAAGCTAGAAGGTGAGTATGGCATCGACGGCGTATACTTAGGTGTACCTGTTATACTGGGCAAGAACGGTATTGAAAAGGTTATTGAGCTGCAATTAAATGAGGATGAAAAGCAATTGCTGGAGACTTCGCGCGGCCACGTGAAGGAAGTGATGGAAGCGCTTGATAAAATCAACGCTACTGCTTAGGTTTTAAATTGATCATTGATTATAAACAGAAGGGGCGCTACTGAAATGTAGCGCCCCTTCTGTTTATAATTACTCCCGAAAACGCTGCCACTCATGTGGGTTCCATAGCACAGGCATAGCACCTACAGGTTCATAACTCGTATCAGGACTATCTACCTGCACCAGCGTCAGCACTCTTTCTCCCAAAAGCATGTGCCGCCTGGCATTTTCAGCAAAAACATCAAGTAGGGCCTGCGCATCTTGTTTAGCAATCGTATCAAAATGATGAAGCACGACCACAAGCCCAGCGCCAAAGACTTCGTAATCTGAAAGGCTATCCCTTAATGCATTTAAATTATTCCCGTAGCTTTCTGAAAACCTGAACCGCTGCTTTAGTTCGGTATGCATCGCCTCCAGATCAGCCCATTTACCGCAATCGAATTCTAGCACTCGATACCTTTGCTGCCTAAACCAACTGACATCGATCAGCAGGAAGTCGGGTTTATGGTAGAGTTGCACCCATCCGTTCTGCAGGATTGCCCAATCAAGTCTTTGCCACTCTTCTGGGGTGTTTTTGAATACAGCCATCAGTTTTTGAAGTATAGCCTACTACTCCTTCTGGCTTGCCTGAAACAGCTTCTGCTTTTCTTCTTTGGAAAGGCTTTCGTAGCCCGAGCTGGAGATTTTATCCAAGATGCGGTCTATCTCGTTTTGGCTAGGCTTACCTGGACCAGTGAAAGTTGTTGTGGCACCTGGGCTTTTCTTAGAGCCGTTAGCTGCTCCAGAAGTCCTACGATGCGATACTTTCAGCTTTGGCTTGCGCTTAAACAGGTTTGTAAAAAAATCGAAGGTGGCATGTATCGGCCGCCCTAGGTCGTTACCTCGCTGTAGTTGCTTCACGAAAACCCAGCCTAACAAAGCGCCTCCTAAGTGGGCGATATTTCCACCAGCATTTTCGCCAGCCGCAAAGGCAAACGAAACAAACACCAGCACCGCAGCAATATATTTAATCTTTACAGGTCCGAGTAGCAACAAGTTAAAGCTGTAGTTAGGCAATAAAGTAGCGGCTGCCACCACTATAGCCAGCACACTGGCCGAGGCTCCGATCATCTGCGCATTGGTCATGCTAAAGAGCGGCAATACGTTGTAGAGCACCACGAAGAGTATACCACCAGCCAGGCCACCGAGTATGTACAGGCTCAGAAGTCGTTTATCGCCCAGGTACTCCCGCACCAGCTGCCCAAACCAGTACATGTTCAGCATATTAAAGATAATGTGCAGAAAATCTACATGCGTAAAGAAGTAGGTAATCAGGGTCCAGGGCCTGAACAGCAGCACGTATGGGATTGAAGGCAGCGAAATATAGTCCATTACAGCTACAAACATCCAACCTGAGCCAGACCAGCTTAATATGGTACGTGATACTACCAGCACCACAAACACGATTACGTTTATAAGTATAAGCTGCTTCAGCGTGTTGTTAGGCTGCCGAAAAGAATCTTTTATGTCTTGAAAAATGCTCATTTTAGTTTAGTAATCCTGGTAATCGTTTCGCTGCCACATTTTTATCATGATGTACGCAAATAACATACCGCCGAGGTGTGCAAAATGTGCTACGTTATCGCCTGGCGTTCTGTTAAAGCCAGAGTAAAGCTCGTAGGCACCATAAAATAAGACGAAATATTTAGCCTTTATAGGTATTGGCAAGAACAGCAGAAAAAGCTCCAGGTTCGGAAATAACATGCCAAAAGCCATCAAAATACCAAAAACAGCGCCCGAAGCTCCCAGCAAAGGTGTATTGAAAATTCTCTGATAAATAGTTTTAACCAGGCTTTTCGTAGCCTCTACATATTCTGGCACGTCTGGATTCCGATGGTACTCTATAGCTTCCTCACGACCATACCCAGGCCCCACGTGGTCTTCTAAGTAATTACTAAAGGCAATTGGGCTTGGGTTCTCAATATAAGAAATAGTGTCCTGCTGTAGTTGGTGCAGTTCATAGGCACGAACACCCATGTACAGTAAACTTGCGCCCAAACCTGTAATCAGGTAAAACATCAGAAAGCGCTGTGCACCCCAGAAGCGCTCCAATAGCGGCCCAAATATAAATAAACTGAACATGTTACTGAACAAGTGGGACCAGCCGCCGTGCATAAACATGTGGGTTAGTAGTTGTATCGGCTGAAAATATTCAGATCCGAAATGATAAAGTGCTAACTGACCTGTCGGAAACAGTCTGTCTTGAAGTATAAATACGACCACGTTTATGATCAGGAGGTTCCTGACCAT
The DNA here is from genome assembly GCF_020907245.1 of Pontibacter harenae. Classification (GTDB taxonomy): domain Bacteria; phylum Bacteroidota; class Bacteroidia; order Cytophagales; family Hymenobacteraceae; genus Pontibacter; species Pontibacter harenae. The sequence continues at coordinate 10,626 of NZ_JAJJWH010000058.1, forward strand.
GGGGGTTATGTTAAACATTCGCTATAGTTTAAGTCTAAATATGCAGACCTTTATATTTGATCTGTATTTAAATTAGCCTTTCAGAAAAAGATCCTGCAGTTGGCTAAGCTCCAGGATTACCAGCGTTTTCTGACCGCCTGGTGTATAGTTTGGCACCTGGCAGGCAAAAAGCTTATCTACGAGAGAATTCATCTCCAGGTCAGACATACGCGGCTGCACCTTAGAAGAAAGTCGCTTGGCCATAGCACGAGCTAGGTTTTCCCTTTTATCAAGCTTTAGAGTGGCCAGATTGTTTTTATATTGCTCAATAAGCTCTTCCAGCAACTCCTTTTCATTAGCAGCCTGCACATCGGCAGGCACAGCGTTCAAAATGATGGTGTAGCCTCCAAAATCCTCAAACTGGAAGCCCAAGTCCTTAAACTCTGGGGCCAGTTCTTTTAGCAGCAAAGCATCGGCAGGTGAAAGTTCTACGGTTTGCGGAAAAAGTAAGGTTTGAGAAATAACAGCTTTCTTTTGCTGATTCCCAATATACTTCTCATACAGAATACGCTCCTGCGCAGCCTGCTGGTCCACTACCATTACGCCAGATTTTACCTGCACCAGCAAATACTTTTGGTGCACCTGCAGTGTTTTGTTAAAGGTAGTGGGCGCATCTACTGCAAAAGCATCGTCGAGCAGGCCCATGCTAGAGGCTGAGGTAATACGTTCCTCTTGCTCAGGCTGCTGCTTCAGAGGCTCGTATAACTGCTCCCAACCACTAGAACTAGCTCGTTTAGGTGGAGTAGGTGCCTTGAAACCAGAAAAGCTACCGTCTCCATCAAACTCATTACGGCCACCTTCTATACGGATTGGCTGTAGTGGCGCAAAATTCACATCATTCTGGAAATCAAGCGAAGGGGCAATATTATGTATCCCCAAAGCCTTTTTAACAGCTGCGTGTACTATGGCATACACCGTTTTCTCATCCTCAAACTTTATTTCGGTCTTAGTCGGGTGTACGTTTATGTCAATTTTATCGGGCTCAATATCTATAAAGAGCACATAAAACGGGTAACTGTCCTTCGGAAGCAAGCCTTCGTAGGCCATCATGACGGCATGGTTCAGGTAGCCGCTCTTAATAAAACGGTTGTTTACAAAGAAGAATTGCTCGCCCCGGGTTTTCTTGGCAGACTCTGGTTTACCAATGTAGCCTCGCACACTCAGGAAAGACGTATCTTCCTCGCAAAACGCCATCTGCTCCTTATAGTTATTACCGAAAATGCCTACAATGCGCTGGCTCAGCTTCGTGCTGGGAAGGTTAAAAACTTCTGTATCGTTGTGGTAAAGCGAAAAAGCGATGTCGGGGTACGCCAATGCCACCCGCTGAAATTCATCGAGTATGTGGCGCATTTCCACTGCGTTTGTTTTAAGAAAATTGCGACGGGCGGGTACGTTGTAAAACAAGTTTTTTACAGAGATAGAAGTACCCACAGGCACAACGGCAGGCTCCTGCACCACCACAGCAGAACCCTCTACCAGTAACTTGGTACCTGTTTCAGCCGCTTGAGGCTTTGTTTTCAGCTCTACCTGCGCCACAGCCCCAATAGAGGCCATTGCCTCTCCTCTAAAGCCCATCGTTCTGATGCGAAACAAGTCTTCGGTAGAGCTTATTTTAGAAGTAGCATGCCGCTCAAAGCACATGCGGGCATCGGTTTCAGACATACCAATACCATTATCTACCACCTGCACCAGCTGCTTGCCAGCTTCTTTCACAATCAGCTGCACATTGGTGGCTTTGGCATCAATGGCATTTTCCAGCAGTTCCTTTACAACAGACGCTGGCCGCTGCACTACTTCGCCTGCCGCAATCTGGTTGGCTAGGTAATCTGGCAATAAGTGTATAAGGTCGGGCATCCGATTTCTAAACTCTGTTTTTTTTATTTTTTCTCCGAATAAGGGCTCAGAATTAAATTACGGCCAAGAATTTGCTTTACTAAATAGTGAAAACAGAACTTATTCAGATTGAAATTTATTGTTAAATTAGAGACCAATTAAGAAACGAAGGCTTTAAAATGTATGCTTTTGCTCTCTTTTACAGTTTTAAATCCTTAGATATTTAACTGTATCGTTTTTAGCAGCAGCAGCGTTAACAATATATATAGGTTTATGCTTGATTTACCATGTATAAGCTTATCAGGCACAAAGCCTTTCGTCTTTCTAATCGGTTAAGTGCAGCATTGCTTAGGGTACTTTACCCTGTTCTGTCAGCAAACTGTCTCTTACAAAATTAGGCTTAATTTCGACTTGTTCCAATTATTATAATACCAGTGTAGGATGTTAAAGCGTTTTAGTTTAGGGTTGTTGATTCTTCTTTTTCTCGGCATGGGACCGCTGATGTCGCATAAGCCCTCGGAAGAGGCCGTGGTAGACGAGCAGGAGAAGGCTTGGGTCGACAGCGTATATAATGCTTTGACACCAGACCAGCGCATTGGCCAGCTGTTTATGGTGGCCGCCTACTCTAACAAAGATGAAAAGCACTTCCGCCAGATAGATACTTTGGTGATGCGCTATGGCATCGGGGGCCTTATGTTTATGCAGGGTGGCCCTGTGCGACAGGCAAAACTAAACAACCGCTACCAGGCCGAAGCTAAAGTACCATTGCTTGTAGCCATGGATGCGGAGTGGGGCTTAGGCATGCGCTTGGATAGCAGCATGAGCTTTGCCAGGCAAATGACACTGGGGGCTATTGACGATGACCGCTACATTTACCTGATGGGTCGTGAAATTGCCCTGAAGATGAAGCGTCTGGGCGTGCACGTTAGCTTTTCGCCTGTAATGGACGTGAACGTAAACCCTGCAAACCCTGTAATCGGCAACCGTTCTTTTGGCGAGTCTAAAGAAGAAGTAACGAAGAGAGGCATTGCCTACATCAAAGGCCTACAGGACCACGGCATCATTGCGGTAGCCAAACATTTCCCTGGCCACGGCGACACCGACACCGATTCTCACCTCTCACTCCCTGTAGTGCAGCACAACATTAAGCGCCTGAATGAGGTGGAGCTTTATCCCTTCAAGCAAGCTTTTGATGCTGGCGTAATGGGCGTGATGGTGGCGCACCTGTACCTACCTAGCGTAGACAGCACCCGCAACCTCGCCACTACCCTATCGCAACCACTGGTTACTGGCTTACTTAAAGAAAAAATGAACTATAAGGGGCTGGTTTTTACAGACGCCCTTAACATGAAAGGTGTAACTAAGTATCACAAACCTGGCGAAGTTGACTTAAAAGCATTGATGGCAGGTAACGACGTGTTGCTTTTCCCTGAGGATGTACCTACCGCCATTTCTAAAATAAGAGCAGCTCTGAAAGCTGGCTTGTTAGATTCCGCGAATGTGAACCACCGTGTAAAAAAGATTTTGCACGCTAAGTATTGGGCTGGCCTGAACAACTATAAACCTGTTGAGCTCCAGAACCTGCAAGAAGAAATAGACAGACCTATAAGCACAGTAGTGCAGGAACAGCTTTACGAGCACGCCGTAACGGTACTGCAGAATAAAGATGGGCTCTTGCCTTTCCGCTACTTAGATACTTTGAAAATAGCCTCTGTGGCCGTGGGTGTAACAGAGAAGAACAAGTTTCAGGAAACGCTCGGCTACTATGCTCCTGTTACAAAATTCGCTATTTCAGATCGCTTTGCACCAGATACGTCATTCACCTCCATTATACCAAAACTGAAAGACCATGATGTGGTAGTGGTGAGTATCCATAATATGAACTCTACTCCTTACAAAGACTTTGGTATAGGTATAAATACAAGAGCCTTTATAAAGTACCTGCAGGAGCAGACAGACAAAAAGGTGGTAGTGGCCGTTATGGGCAATGCCTACAGCTTAAAGTATTTCGAGGGAATAAACTGGCTGGTGTGTGGCTACGAAGATAATGCCATTGCCCAATCGCTGGTGCCACAGGTATTGTTTGGTGCCAGAGCAGCCAAGGGTAAGTTACCTGTTACAGCGTCAGCTAAGTTTAAATCAGGCACAGGGGTAGCAACCATCCCTCTGAACCGCCTGAAGTATGGTTCTCCTGAAAGTGTAGGCATGGATCCTAAAATGCTTGCCCAGGTTGACAATATTGCTTTAGAGGCCATTGCTTATGCAGCTACCCCAGGCGCACAAGTATTAGTGGTAAAAGATGGTACGGTCGTATATAACAAGTCGTACGGTTACTATACTTATGATAAAGAGAAGCCAGTTACAAACAATACCATTTACGATATAGCTTCTATTACCAAAGTGGCTGCTACACTACAGGCCATTATGTTTCTGAAAGATCAGGGAAAAATAAACCTGGATGAAAAGGTTTCGGCTTACCTGCCAGAACTGAAAGGCACTAACAAGGAAAACATTGTTATGCGCGACGTGCTGACGCACCAGGCTGGCCTACTACCAGGGTTACCGTACTGGCAAAATTCCTTAAAGGCGAAGCAGCTATTTTACGCAAGCACCCAAAATGATATTTACCCGAACGAGGTAAGCCCTGGCTTCTTCTCAAATATTGCCACAGAAGACACTGTTTGGGCCTGGACGGTAAAATCTAAACTGCTACCGCTGCGGAAAGATGGCAAAGGCTATGATTATAAGTATAGCGATCTTGATTTTTACGTGCTGAAGCGTGTAGCAGAGCAGCTCTTAAACCAACCACTGGACGAGTTCCTTGATCAGAACTTTTATGCGCCACTTGGTTTGAGTACCATGATGTACAAGCCGCTTCAAAAACATTCTCCTGAAGACATTGCTCCGACAGAAAAAGACACTTATTTCCGCCATAGCCTGCTCCAGGGCACCGTACACGACCAGGGAGCCGCCATGCTGGGAGGTGTAGCCGGGCATGCAGGTTTGTTCTCTAATGCTAACGATTTGGCAGTGCTCTTACAGATGAACCTGCAGGACGGGGTATATGGCGGCCACCAGTATTTTGGCAGCAAGGTAGTAACAGAGTTCTCTAAAAAGCAATTTAGTAATAGCCGCCGAGGCCTTGGTTGGGATAAACCTGACCCAGACGGAAACGGCCCAACATCGAGCTATGCCTCTTTAAGTACCTTCGGGCATACAGGCTTTACAGGAACGGGAGCTTGGGTAGACCCAGAGAACAACTTGATCTATATCTTCCTGTCTAACAGAGTTTACCCTGATGCGGGAAGCAACAAATTGGTGAAATATAATATCCGTACACGTATACATGATGTGATATATCAGGCCTTTGTACCTAAAACATAAAAATAACCTGTAATTTTACGAGTGCAGCTACCTAACATAGCTGCATTTGTTGTTTCTATAGTATACTATAAAATGAGAATAGGGATCGTCTGTTATCCGACCTTCGGCGGAAGTGGCGTAGTAGCCACAGAACTAGGCAAAGAACTCGCAGTAAAAGGGCACCAGGTACATTTTATAACCTACAGCCAACCTGCGCGTCTCGACTTTTTTAACGAGAATTTATTTTATCACGAAGTACATATACCTTCCTACCCACTTTTTCAGTACCCTCCATACGAACTGGCACTTGCTAGTAAAATGGTGGATATTGTCAGGTTCGAAAAGCTGGATGTGCTACACGTACATTATGCCATTCCCCATGCTTCGGCAGCTTTCATGGCTAAGCAGATTCTGCGAACGAAGGGCATTCATATACCCATCATTACTACTTTGCACGGCACCGATATCACGCTGGTAGGCAAAGATGTGTCTTTTGAGCCAGTAGTTACTTTCAGCATTAACCAATCTGACGGCGTAACGGCTGTTTCTGATAGTCTACGTACCGAAACCTATGAGTTCTTCCCGATAGAGAAGGAGATTGAGGTGATACCCAACTTCATAGACCTGAAGAAATTCAAGCGCCAGAAGAAGGATCACTTCCGTATGGCCATCAGTCCGAATGATGAAAAGCTACTGATTCATACTTCCAATTTCCGCGGTGTGAAGCGTATTCAGGATGTGATAAAGATTTTTGCGAAGGTGCGTGAAAAAATACCGAGCAAACTGCTATTGGTAGGCGATGGCCCTGAGCGACCCAAAATGGAGAAACTCTGCCGTGAACTGAACATTTGCCAGGACACACGTTTTCTGGGCAAAATGGAAGCTGTGGAAGAAGTACTTTCTGTGGCCGATTTGTTCCTGATGCCTTCCGAAAAAGAAAGCTTTGGTTTAGCGGCATTAGAGGCTATGGCTTGTGAGGTACCTGTTATATCTTCGAACGCTGGTGGCATACCTGAGTTAAATATTGATGGCGTAACAGGTTTTGCCTGCCCTGTTGGCGATGTGGACGAGATGGTGCAAAAAGCGCTGTATGTGCTACAGGATGACAACCTGCCCCGCTTTAAGGCTAATGCGCTGGCACGCGCGCACGATTTCAACATTGACAAAATAGTACCGCTTTACGAAAAATTCTACCAGCGTATCATAAATGAGCAACTAGCGCTTCTTTAATCAAAAGAAGTAACGATCTTTTTTATAAATCCAGCAATTTACCTGTTGCTGGATTTTTTTACTTGTATATTTGCCACTTGTAAGGCCACACCTACTATAAAGTAAGTGTAAACATCAAAAAAACACATACTTCGCTATCATTTTCAATTGATAGCAGCACCTGAAAACCAATAGCATAATGAGTAAAGAAAAGTATTTTATCATTGATTTTGATAGCACCTTTACACAGGTTGAGGCGCTGGATGAGCTAGGGGAAATCTCTCTTCAAGGCGAAGAAAACAAAGACGAGATTCTTCAGCAGATAAAAGACCTTACGAACGGCGCCATGGATGGCAAAAGTTCGTTCACGGAAGGTCTGGTAAAGCGACTGGATTTACTCAAAGCAAATAAAAAGCACCTACAGCCACTTATCTCTACTCTGCAAACTAAAGTCTCGGAGTCTGTTAAGCGCAACAAAGAATTCCTGACTACCTATGCGGACTCTATTTTTATAGTTTCCAGCGGTTTCAAAGAGTTTATCACTCCTATTGTGACCGAATACGGCATCAAAGAAGAGAACATTTATGCCAACACGTTCCGATATGATGAAAACGGCAACATTATAGGGTTTGACGAGGAAAACGTACTGAGCCTGGATAAAGGGAAAATTAAGCTATTAGAAACACTTGCCCTGCAAGGCGATGTGTACGTGCTAGGCGATGGCTATACAGATTATGAGATAAAAGAAGCAGGACTGGCTAACAAGTTCTATGCTTTCACAGAGAACATTTCGCGTGATAATGTAATTGCCAAAGCTGAGCACATAGCCCCAAGCTTAGACGAATTCCTTTATCAGAACAAGCTGCCTATGGCTATCTCTTATCCAAAGAACCGCATTAAAGTGCTGTTATTGGAAAATATCCATCCAAAGGCGGTAGAACTGTTCCGTAAAGAGGGTTATCAGGTAGAAACTGTGGCTGGCGCTCTAAGCGAAGAAGAACTGATTGAGCGCATCAAGGACATTTCCATAATAGGTATACGCTCTAAAACTCAGATTACCAAAAAGGTACTGGAGCACGCAAACAAGCTGATGTGCATCGGGGCCTTTTGTATCGGTACTAACCAGATAGACCTTTCAACCGCACTGGATGCAGGTATAACAGTGTTCAATGCACCTTTCAGCAATACCCGTAGTGTGGTGGAATTGGCTATCGGCCAAATCATCATGCTTAGCCGCGACATCTTCGATAAGAGCTCTAAAATGCACCAAGGCAAGTGGGATAAGTCTGCAGCGGGTAGCAACGAAATACGCGACAAAAAGCTTGGCATAGTTGGCTACGGCAACATCGGGGCACAACTTTCTGTATTAGCGGAAGCCTTGGGCATGGTAGTTTACTACTATGATGTAGTGGAGAAACTACAGCTAGGTAACGCCCGCAAGTGCGAAACTTTACAGGAACTGCTGGAGGTATCTGATTTTGTGACGCTGCACGTAGATGGTCGCAAGAGCAACACCAACATGTTTGGCGAAGCTGAGTTTGCTGCCATGAAAGACGGAGCTATTTTCCTTAACCTGAGCCGCGGGCACGTAGTAGACGTTCCAAGCCTGGTGAATGCCATAAAATCAGGAAAAATAAGAGGTGCCGCAGTAGATGTGTTCCCTGAGGAACCAGCCACCAACGCAGAAGAATTTGTAAGTGAACTGCGTGGACTATCTAATGTGATACTTACTCCGCATATTGGTGGCAGCACCAGTGAAGCCCAGGAAAACATTGCGCACTTCGTACCAAGGCGTATCATGGAGTATATCAATGCTGGTAACACTTACCAGAGCGTTAACTTCCCGAACATACAGTTGCCAGAATTGCGAGATGCACACCGCTTAATTCATATACATAAAAACGTGCCTGGTGTGCTGGCTAACATCAACAATGTGCTGGCGAAGAACCATGTAAACATTGAAGGCCAATATCTCAAAACAAACGAGCAGGTAGGTTACGTGATTACGGATATCAACAAGGGGTATAACAAGCAAGTAATCCATGATCTGAAGCAAATACAGCACACCATCAAGTTCAGAATGTTATACTAGTTAATTGTGAACCACCAGGTTACTGCTGCTTAGTTAAAATACTGGCTAACTTATGGCGCAAATGTCCGCTTGTACCATAGGTTAGCCAGTATTTTAAGATTTTTACCCCAAACACAAAAAACGCCATACCATACACGACAAGTATGAACAAAAAGATATACTTCACACCTGGTCCATCTGAGCTGTACCCTACCGTAGCGCAGCACATGCAAACGGCTTTAGAAGAAAAAGTTGCCAGTATTTCGCACCGAAGCCAGCAGTTTAAAGAGATTTATGCGAAGGCCGAGGCTGGTTTGCGGGAGTTACTGCAGCTGCCTTCTAACTACGAAGTGCTGTTTATGTCTTCTGCGAATGAGATTTGGGAACGGGCCATTCAGAACACTGTGGAGCACGAAAGCTTTCATCTGGTAAATGGCTCCTTTTCAAAGCGTTTTTACCAGGTAGCTGGTGAGTTGGGCAAAAAGGCAACAAAGTATGAAGCGCCTTTCAGCCAAGGCTTCAATGTAGAAAGTATAGAAGTCCCTGCTTCGGCAGAATTGGTGGCGCTTATTCACAACGAAACAAGCTCTGGCGCCTCTCTGCCTGTTGCTGACATTAACAAGTTTAGAGATAAAGTAAGTGCTGATACGTTGCTTTTTGTAGATGCGGTATCTGCCCTGCCTATACCTGCTTTCAATTATGATAAAGTAGACTCAGTATATTTTTCGGTACAGAAATGCTTTGGTTTGCCAGCTGGCTTAGGAGTTTGGCTCCTAAACGACAGATGTGTGGCAAAAGCAGAGGCCTTGAAAGAAAAAGGTTTATCGCTTGGCTCCTACCATAGTATACCTGCTGCATTGAGCAAAGCAAAGGCTAACCAAACGGTTGAAACACCAAACGTGCTCAACATTTACCTGCTGGGCAAAGTGCTGGAGGATATGCTGCAGAAAGGTATAGAAACCATTAGAGCAGAAGCTGCCCAAAAAGCAGAGACTATCTATACATATCTGGCCGAAAGCAAAGTTTTTTCTCCAGCCGTAGAAAATCCCGCCCATCAGTCGCAGACAACTATAGTAGCCAACACAACTATAGCCGCATCAGAAATAAATAAATTACTGGCTCCCTTTGATAAGGCTGTAGGCAGCGGCTACGGCGACTACAAAGAAAAACAAATCAGAATAGCCAGCTTCCCCGCCCACTCAGTAGAGCAAGTCGAAGCACTTGTTGAGAAACTGAGAGAAGTGGTAGGATGATATGAGTTAGAGATTTAAAGAGTTAGAGGGTTTTGGAGTGTACATTTAACTCTTAAACCCTCTAACTCTTTAAATCTCTAACTTAAAACACTTGCCCTATTTCCTGTTTTAAAAAGTTAATGGCCTGGGCTGTAGGATCAGTTTCCTGTGCGAGTATTTTCTCCAGCACACGCTTCGCTAGATCTGTTCCTTTTGTTTTGTCTGGAAGCTCCTGGTAAGTCTGATTGATTAAGTTTACAACTTCTTCGCGCGCCTGCTTTACCTGCTGCCATGCCTGCCCCGACATATATACCTGCTGCGACATATTGTGATTGAACTCGCTTCGTATTTCAGCTAAAAGCACACGGTGGTAATCAGTTGCCGTTTGTCCTGCACCGCTAACACGCAGCAACAGGTTACTCGGCGTGATACGCTCCAGCAGCAGTACCACCCGCTCATAGGCTTGTAGCCTGATCGGCAACACCACCTCGGTGTTTTTCATGCGTAGTTCTATCACACGTGTTCTTTGATCTTGGTCGAAGTATTTTTTTATGAGCATATACATTGCCCCTGCCACAATAAGTGCTGGCAAAGCAATTTTCAGGAGGTCGATTATAAACAATGTTACGTCTTTCATAGTTGTTTTTGTTGAGGCTATAAATATCGCAAAAAATTAATTTAGTATTTCCTGAATCATTTAAGCGTAAAGCCTGTTTATATAACGTAAGGCTACCACAACAAAGTTTTTAATTAGAATTTGTTTAAATTTGTGGGACCATCAAGATATTTAGAACTATGGCAACTGTAACAGAAACTAAAACTGCACCTATCACTCTTACAGAAAGAGCACTAGCTGAGGTTAGAAATATAATGCAAGAGAAAAATGTACCAGAAGATTACGGCCTGCGCGTAGGTGTGCAAGGCGGTGGCTGTTCTGGTATGTCGTACCTGCTTGGCTTCGACAAAGCAAAAGAAGCTGATGAAGTTTACAACATAGACGGCGTAAACCTGATCATGGACAAGAAGCACGGTATGTATGTAATGGGTATGCAAGTGGATTTTCAGGACGGCCTGAATGCCCGCGGCTTTACCTTTAACAACCCGCAAGCTACCAGCACGTGTGGCTGTGGTAGTTCATTCTCTGCCTAAAAAGCACCTTCTTTCTCTTTAGATAGGCAAAGCCTGACCATTATTGGTCAGGCTTTGTTGTTTTATAGCAGTTGCTAGTCCACCCCCCTACCCCCAATGCCGTCAACTTAAGGTTCTTAGTTCGTATAAAC
>NZ_JAJJWH010000059.1 GCF_020907245.1 Pontibacter harenae
GCGTCGGTGCAGTCTCGTAAAACGGGGGTTTTATGAGACAGAAATTTTAGCGGAGGATTGATTTATTGTGAGCTTACTATATAGTATATTCGTTAGTCCAGTTACGTTTAGCTGACAAACGGTTGGCGGCTAAACGTAATAGACTACGTTTATATACAAGTTGGCAGTAAGCATAAATTAAGATTTCATAACGTGGACAGAAATACAGCAAGACAAATAGGAAAGCGACTCGCAATAAAGTCGGCACTAATTGGATTGCTTATAGCCTATGTAATCTTTGGTGGACTACTTTATAGTTGGGGTATGAAACTGGTTAAGGCGATTTTATGGATAGCTGATGTTGAATTTGCATTTCATCTGTTAGTGGGGGCATTTGGGTTATTGGCTATGGCTTACTTCTTCGGACAACTTGCAGCAATAGACATCTTAGTAAAAAAGAGAAATGAACTTTGGACTGGGATTAAGTACGGACTTATAATTCTAATATCAGGTACATTGATTGGCAGTTCTGTTGGTTTCATCCAAGAAGGAGTCGACAACATTGGGAAGTTTGGTAATCCTTTCTATGACTATTACTTCAAACCAATGTATTGGATTGTAATCTTTGGAATTGTTCCCGTAATAATAGTAGGACTTTGGTTCGGTAGGCAGATAAAAAAGCAGGAATTGAAAAAAGATATGGCCTAAATTGCCTGCTGCCAACAAAGTTCAGCCTTAACCCTTGCTCCGCTTCGGGCTTCGGCTGCACGAGTACGTTACCACCTTTCACATTTGTATCAAAAAAACCTCGAATTTCGGGAAAAGCGCAAGAGACGACATCCCATAGTAACGGTGCAGTGCTGCTTTATAGATCAGTTGCCCCTGAAAGGCTGCCAGGGGTGGTGAAGTTCCTAGATATTTGCTATATTGAAATATGGATCTGATCATTTCCACATGCGCAAATGCACTTAAAATGCAGGAAAGTCAGCCTTGAGCTGTTCCGTACATAGTGCAGATAAGCGTAGGTTTACGCATATCTAGTAGTTATGCTCAATTGATGATTATGAAAGAAATTCCAGAAATAAAATTAGTGCCTGTTCCAGAGACTGATGAAGCAAAAAAAGCAGTCGGTTACCAATGGAATGATGAAGCTGGGACACGTCATAAACTTGGGGGAAAACCAAACAGATTAAGTATGGAGGAATACCCAACCTGTAAAAATTGTGGAGAAATAATGTCTTTCTACGCTCAAATTGATTCAATTGGTGATGATTACGATTTAGCAGATTGTTGTGCTATACATGTCTTCGTTTGTTTTGACTGCTTTACAACAGAAAGTCAGTTAAATCAAATCTTATGAAACCAATAGCACATAACATCATGATTTCAGTTTTGGATAAGGCTGGTATAACATTAATAGAAGAGAACAATAAAGCATAACAAGACCTATAGTGCATAAACGCACCATAGCCCAGACGTTACCCCCCTTTCGCATTTGTCTCATTTAACGCTCGAATTTCGGGAACAACAAACAGCAATTTTGCTTGCACTGTATCTGGAATGACTATCTGCTGAACATAAAAGCAGTTATGGGAGAATGTGCCGGGAATCGCTGCATTTGGGGGGTGCGGTTTTGGTACTCTGGAGGGGGGGCGGAAAAGATGAGGCACCGCTTTTTAATAACCGAAATCTATTCTATATTCGAGAATTCAAAAACAAAGTAAAATGGAAATAAGATCAAGCTCATTAGGAAGTGTAGTTGCATTGAAGCAGGATATACTAGAAAAAATTGAAGGAATCATTTCAAAAGGAAGAAAAAGCAGCTTTAGTCCATCTGAAGACAAAACAAAAGCTGTTTTTAAAAAGAAGTTAAAGGCTGCCTCTACTAAGTATAAAATCATGCTTCCCTTTACAATAGTTATGGGAGGACTTTTCGCTATTGCATGTCTTGCTCAACTATTTGAATATTATGCCTTTTTTGAATTGTTTGCTTGGCAAAATGGAGCTTTATTTTTCCTTTTGACCTTCTCATTAAGCATACAAGTGTCCCATCTTAAGCAACAGATTGAGAGATATAAGATGCTAATTTACCTATTTGAAATGGTAGATAGATTAGAAGAACTGAAGTAAAAAACCAGCTAATTAGGGCTTTCATTTAACATAAAGGTGCTTATGAGAAAGCTGCACATGACCTTTCTCATAAGCCAAATTACCGAAAGCGCATCAAGCTCACCTTTAACAGGATTACAGGCTTGAGCTCAGGTTACCGAAAACGGAGAAGCCCTTCCTCTTATCTTGTGTCTCTTTATTTGGGTGAATCAGACAAACTGCAGCCAGGAACTGTTTTCTGAAAAATCAGTGACAACCTTTACACGGTTATCAAACTTATAGGAGGAAACCAATGCAGACACTTCCTGTTTAACTGAGACAATGCAGTTATCAACCAGGTCTTTTCTGAAGCCCTTTTCCATAAGCCCCAGTACATAGCCCACCGCAACAACCCGCCCGAGTATCTTGCCCAGATCCACCAGCTTGCGTTGTGAAAGAGCCTCATTGATGGTGAAGCTCAGCTCCGCCTGAAAGTGCGTGCAAGCCTCCGATGTTAGCTTGAAGCCTTTAAGGAAATCAAACAGATGTACTTGCTTTTGCTTTTTCATCAGCCGGATAACCGTATCAGCTATCTGCGTATAGAGCATTTCGTTTGATCCCTCAAATATCTGAAAGGGCCTGCTGTCTATGATGCCGCGACCGCCGATGTGGCTTACCCTGTAGCCGTTAGCACCCGATAGCTGAACAAGTATCTGCGCTGACTCCTGCATTAAATCCGTCACGACGGCTTTCATGCTGTTGGCTTCTAAACTTTCGGAAGCCAGGTTATAGGCAATGCCGCTTATCTCACTGCTTCTGGCACACATGGCAGAGCATATGGTATAGGCAGCCTGTATTCTGGATAGTTGAAACTGCACCTGGTCCATGGCTAACAGTCTGTCGCCCCCGACTATTCTACTGTCACAATGGGCTATTGCCTCATCCAGCATCCGGTGAATAAACCCCATTCCCATGCCCGGGAACTGCATCCTGCTTCTGTGCAGGATATCCAGCATCATCTTGATACCTGTCGTTTCCGGCTGCAGCTTCATTGTGGCAGGAATTTGCATATCCAGTTTGTTCAGCCCATAGGGTATCAGGTAGAGTCCCAGATTATCGTAGTACTCCTCCACTACTACCTGTTGCTCCTCCTTGGTCACGTCGCATATAAAGAAGTCAATGTCCCTGCTCAGCTCTCCTTCGCTGATTTCCTTCCTGCACGCAATCAGCCAATAGTCCGCCAGGCCCGTCAGGCCCTGCCAATGCTTGGTTCCCTTTATGTTGTAGCCGCCATTATATTGCCTGTAGGAGGTTTTCATGTTCAGGGCGTCACTTCCGTAGTCAGGCTCGGTGATCATAAGGCCACCCATGTTCCTGTTGTGAAGAAAACGGTCAAAAATCGCTTTTTTAACTGTTTCATCCGCATACTTGGCAACAGGCTCTAAAAACAGCGCTATGTTAATCCCGAAAATCAAGGAAAGAGGGAGCGACTGGTAAGAGGCTGCTGCCAATACCCCCAGACATTCCTTCACCACACATCCACGCCCTCCGTACTCCTCTGGGACCGAGACAGACAAGGGAGCCTTAGACATAATCTCACCCATCACGGCTGGAGGTATGCCTCTCTCGACATTCAGGCTATTGGTGATTCCCTGCTCTTGGAATAAGTGCTTGAGTGTATTCTCGAAGTCTTTTATAAAGTCAGTGTAATTCGTCTTTGCTAACTGCATATAGGTTATCCGGAGTATCTATAAGGAAAGCGACCAGCCCGGCAAATATTGACGGCTCTTTGCCTCCAGGTGTACAAAATGAATTGCATTGGTAGAATAAGCCCCAAGGTATTCTCGCCTACAAGTTAAAAGATTATAATCAACTATACTACCCCAGGGACACTATTCCCTGCCTTAGCCTGGGCCCTTGAACTAAAGGCAGGGAACACCTGAAGATTAACTGCCCGCGGCACTCTTGGTTCCAGCTTCAGTAAGGAAATGCCACAGCCGGCATTATGCCGCTTAAGGCCAATCACAGGGATATTCTAATAAGGACGCAGGTGAGAGGTATGCCTGTCTTCAGCCTTCGGCTATAGCTCTGTGCTGGCTGTACCCGCTTTCACCATGCAGCCGGTTGCATCACTATGGGAAACACCGGGTCAGGGAAAACGGCTTTAACGTAGATGCCCGCCCCCTGCACAGGAGGCGGGCATCTACGAATTAAAACTAACTATGCCTTGCTTAGCTGTCTTTCAGGGTAATGGTCCGCTCTACGCTGTTATATGGGCCGGGCAGCACTTTACCATCCTGATCCAGCAGCTCAAGCTTTATCGTGTTCTCCCCCATCGGCAGTCCTTCAATCGCATAGGGCAGCCACCTCTCCAGCATAAACTCCGAGCCGTTGACGGTGGCCCTTACCTTGTTACCCTCAGGGGAGAGCTCTGTGTTCACCAGGTAAAAATCCAGCATGATGCGCTTGGTCTCATCGCCGGTATACTCCCCTTTCGGGCGGCTGTAGAACATGTGCGGCGCATTCTCGTCAAAGTCTGCCTTTTGTGCTGGTTTTCCTGCCGTCACCACGCGCAGGTCATAGGCGTCCTCGTGCTTGAGGCTCTCGTGGTAAGAGCGGGACAGAAACGAGAGAATCACATGGTCACCGGCCTCCAGCTCTTTTGTGAACTCTGTTTCGTAATGGGCTGTGTAAGGCTCGTTGTCCACGATGTTGTGTATGTGCTGCCCCTGGTGCGAGTTGGCCATATGCGCGGCATGGGAAGACTCTGTCATCTGCGTGAGCTGGTAGTTTTCCAGCTCATACACAAAGTTCACCGGCCCCGGCTCTACCGTGCCGCCCGCCGCAGGCTCCTTCAATTTCAAGGCTGCATCCGGAAACTTGGGGGAGTCGTCAAAAGCATACACTCTCAGACCGTCCTTGCTCATCACCTCCCCTGCCGGTGTGGGGGCATCGTTTACCGCAGCGGCAGAATCCTGCATCGCCGTGGAGTCCTGACCTGCGCCTTCCTGGCTTTGCTCATTAGAGTTACAGGCTGTAAAGGATAGCATGAGCGAGGAGGCCAGTAGCAAATATGTTTTTTTCATATGTATGGGGTTTGGTTAGTGATCCGGCTAAGTTACAGATTTTATCTGTCCCGGACAGGGGGCAAGAGGTAGTACCTAGGGCAGCAAGCGTAGTTGCTACGCGTGCCGTGAGGTCTATAACACCTATTATGTTAAACAAGCTTTTGAAAGGAGTTGAAGTTGTTTAAATCGGTAGAAATACTAATTATGGCTACTGTCACCATTGTTGAACATTTACCTTATCTCCTACAGTGTGTTCATTCAATCATATGATTAAAAGATCACACTTTTTAGTGGTCAAAGCCTCTATACATCATTTTATAAATAGCTTAAAATCAAACAAATACACTTACATGTGTTGAGTTAATCATGTGATTAACTCAACACATGTACAGAATCCCATTTTGAATGATTTATCTTATTAATTCTAATGGTTAGAGTTTCTCTCATCCTGTATTCCTTCTAACTTCAATGAAATATGAGAGGTGACATTAAAAATAACTTTATTTTAAGCTATTTATTCATAATAAAAATTAAAATAATATAATTTATGTTAGTAAAACTTTATTTTTTTTATTTTTATTACTTTTTATATTCCTTATTAGGACAGGATAAAACCCTGATTACCAGACTAAAGCTTCTTCAATTGTGTACATTTTCCCACCATTACCTGTACAAAATCCCATCTACATGTGTACATTTTCCCACCATTACCTGTACAAAATCCCATCTACATGTGTACATTTTCCCATTATGTGTACAGAATCCCATTTTCTCACAAAGTATGCGGATATGTGTACAACTTATATTTAAAGTACATATATTAGCATACTTTAGATTTATGACTTATGAGTGAGAGTTCGAATATACCCGTTAGGCAGCCTAATAAGATTGTAACACAGCACAATAACCTTATTAACAGTTATTTTGATATTCCTACTGTTCAACTACGTGCATTCATTTATGCGTTAGGACACATTCATAAAGATGACAAAGAACTAAGTCATGTGAAGGTTCCAATTGATGCACTTCATGCCTCAAAGGGTGGAAAAAATTATAAGCAGGTTGCAAAGCTAGCTGCTGATCTGCAGGAAATTAAACTTAAAATCGAACAAGTATCAACTGGCAAAAATGGTAAAGTGCAGAGGATGTTTGATAGCATGGTTATTTTTCCTACAGTTAGATACACAGAAGATAGTAAATATATAATTACGAAGATAAATAGTGACCTTGCACCCTATCTTCTGGATTTGAAAGGAAATTATACTCAAGCTGAGCTGGAGCAACTTTTGAATCTAAAAACGATACAAGCATACAGAATATATATGTTTATTAAGCAGGGCTTGTACAAAGAAAAGCCTACACCAATTAGTTATCAAAAGCTAAGGCTGATGCTAGGGCTTGATATTGAGTTGGACGATGAAGAGCGAAAGAAACAAGGTAGACCTGAGGGTGATAATATAAAAGTCGTGAAGTATCCATTGTTTGCTGAGTTTAGGAGACGAATATTAGAAACTGCAAAAGAAGAATTAAAAGCCACAGACATGGCTTTTAATTATCAAATAAATAAGAAAGGTAGAAATGTAGACACAATCACTTTTACTCTTGTCAAAACCATTGATATCACACCAGAGAAAGTTGCAGAACGAAAGCCTTATGTGGAGCAGCAAAGCTTGTTCCCGTTTGTTCCTGGGGCAAACACTGATAAAATAACTATGAATGCTATTAGGATAATGAAAGAGAAATATAAATTCTCTCCAGATCAGGTAGATAAGTATCTAAAACACTTGACTCCTTTGACAATAACAAAGGCAAACAACTGGTTCTCTACTAATAAAGGTACTTTGAACTTTACTTCAGAATCCGAATGGTTTGCTAAACATTTAGATAACAAGATTCAAAAGAACAAGTAACTAGATTAAAATAACTCTTTACTAACTTTATTAACTTTTAATAAAGTTAGTAAAGAGTTGCCTCCCTGCTTTCCTCCTATTGCAATGATCAACTTGCTTATTTGTCGCAAAATAAGTGTTTTAGCATAGTTAATAATGTTATTAAAGTTAATAATGTTGGCAAGTTGTTAATATTTAATAATTTTAATATAATTACAATTGTTCATATAGTTAATACTTTATTAATAGTTAATAATATAGAAAATGTCAGTAGTTCTTTCAATTGTAAATGCAAAAGGCGGAGTAGCTAAAACAACTAGTACCCAAAGTTTAGGTTATGCTTTCAAAGAGATGGGTAAAAAAGTATTACTTATTGATTTAGACGCGCAAGCTAATTTAACAATGGCCGTTGGCATATCTCCCAAAGAAGATCTTAATATATCTGATGCGTTTCTCGATAATTGTAAAATCACTGATATAATTCGAGAGGTTAACGGTGTTGATATTGCATACTCTGGACACTCGCTCATCTCAAGAGAAAGCGAAGTCGCTCACTCTGTTGCAGGGGCTGTGAAATTACGTTCTCTGCTAAAGAAGACTAAAGATAAGTATGATTTTATTCTAATAGACTGCCCTCCATCTCTGGGTATTTATACTGTTAATGCATTGATAGCATCAGATAAAGTTTATATACCAATGGCAGCAGAGCCATTTGCATGGAATGGGCTGAATAAAATGTTAGAAACAATTGATATCATAGTTGAGGAAGATCTAAATCCAAGTCTAAAACTTGGTGGACTGTTCTTCACTAATCATTCTAAAAATGCTCAAACTATATTAGGAAAGACTATTGTCAAAGAGGCACAGGAGCAGTTGGGAGATAAGGTATTAAAAACAGCTATACGAACTAATGTTGCTTTACATGAATGTATAGTAATGAACCAGGATGTATATACTTATGCACCCGAGTCAAACGGTGCTAGAGATTATAAATCGTTAGCTTTAGAAATTATTAATAGTTAATAATGTTATTACTATTAATAATTTATTAACTTTATTTATTATTAATAATATACTTTAAATATGGGTAATAAGGATAACAAGAGTTTCGAAAATGTGTTAGGGAAATTACATGGCAACAAAGTCTCTAAGCCAACGCCCAATGAAAATACCCATCATGAATCAGTAGCAGCACCATCAAAATACAAGAAAGTCTCTAACAGGAAGCGAATTACCTTTTTTGTTAATGAAGTTTTAGAAGACTATATAGACAAAGGTACTCTTCATGAAATGTACAGGAGTAAATCTGACTTTGTTGAGCATATATTGATGGATTACTTTAAAAATAAAGCATACATTAAGAAATAAATGTTGCAGTTAAGCGGGTTCCAACGGTACAGTAGGAGGGAAGTTCTAGCTAATTATAGAAGTCTTCGGTACGTTAAGAATAATGGCTCTTACTTCCTGTACCTGATATTTGGAGCTAACATCTGCGTGTATGTAGGAGAAACCAGTAACATCTTCTGGCGCATCATTAAGCATAAAGATAAGTGCTCCGATGATGCACTTATCTACCTCCAGGAGCACCAGGATAAGGAAGAAGTACTTAGGTTCGAGAAGCACTACATCCAAATGCTCAAACCAAAGTTCAACAGTCGCTACTGCCAGCCAGATCAGTTGGAGCTGTTTAGGAATGACTTATCTTACTGACTTAATCCGCCTCTAGGAGCTTCTTTACCTTTTGAACAGTCGATACACTAACACCGCATATCCTTGCCGTGTGCCTTACGCTAACCCCCTTCTTTAGGCGCTTGAGAACTTTAGGGTACTTCTTTAGTATTTCAGTGGCGTCTTTCGTTGTGCCTGCTGGCCTGCCTACCTGCTTTCCCCTCAACTTTGCCTCTGCCAAACCTGCTTTGATAAATTGCTTGTGCTCGGCCTTCCAAGCAATTGTAGTAGACAGAGCCGTTATGATAGTTTGGCCGATGGTGCTTAATTTCCTATCTAGAGTGAGGCTTTCCTCAGAATCAAAATCTGTCAATACCACACTCACCCCTAGCCTGTGTAGTTCGTTGAGAACGCTCAGGGCCTGAGCAGCATTATTACCCAGTAGAGCAATGTTCCTTTTCAGCAAGATCTTGTTCACCCTATTTGTTGCTGCCAGCTCCAATAAACGTTGCGTGCCCGCTTTGAATGTGTTGTCCCTCAGCCCTGAAAGTGTTCTCTCGATTACCTCTATAACCTGATAGCCTTTATCCGCTGCATAGCTAGCCAGTTCCACTGCTTGTCTGTCGTGGTTCTGCCCATGATGAGTTGACGTATAGGTAAGGATAGCTACTTTACTCATGCCTTCAATTACAGTTTTAATATGGCGAGTATAAGGGTTTTGGCGCTTTATACGTCGCTATTGATAATTAAGCTAGGGATTGGCTCCTATTTATAAATAGCTTGTCCTGTGCCTTTATCTAATGGTATAAGAAGTTACATATGGAGATTTGACACCTGGTCAACCGATAAGTATCGTTATGTTAAACTGCGGAGATTACTTTCTTTATTCTCCGCATATATGCGGAGAATAAAGGGTATATTTACCGCATATAGTGACTATCATGAGCTTCTACATACATCAACACCCTAACTGGCCTCATTTTACCTGGGATATAGGACACCTCTCCAATCTACTGGGTGAGGTACGGTATGTACAGGGCCGTATGATTGGACGCATGGAGGCACTTGGCTTCTCTGTCAGGTCAGAAACCATATTGCAGACCCTCACACAGGATGTATTAAAGTCCACTGAAATTGAGGGAGAACTACTGGATCCGGAGCAGGTGCGGTCTTCTATAGCCAGACGCCTCGGAATGGATATAGCTGGACTCATACCATCAGATAGAAACGTGGAGGGAGTAGTGGAGATGATGCTGGATGCAACTCAGAACTACCAAGAACCACTTACTAGGGAGCGCTTGTTTGCCTGGCAAGCTTCTCTTTTCCCAACGGGAAGAAGTGGCATGTACAAAATCATCACTGGTGCCTGGAGAGATAATGAGAAAGGGCCAATGCAGGTAGTATCTGGTCCACTTGGGCGGGAGAAGGTTCATTACCAGGCACCTGATGCACCCCTGCTGGAGGATGAGATGAATAAGTTTCTGAACTGGTTTAACAGTGAAACAGAATTGGACCCAGTTCTTAAGGCTGGTATCGCTCACCTGTGGTTTGTAACCATACATCCCTTTGACGATGGAAACGGACGTGTGGCGCGGGCTATTGCGGACATGCAACTGGCACGTGCTGACAAGGGTGGACAACGTTATTACAGCATGTCAGCACAAATAAGGCAGGAGCGAAATACCTACTATGCTACTCTGGAGAAAACGCAGAAAGGAACGCTTGATATAACCCAGTGGCTGGAGTGGTTTCTTTCCTGCCTGCAGAGCGCCTTAAGTACTGCGGACGATAAATTAGAGTCTGTGTTACAGAAGGTTCGCTTTTGGGATCTACACGCCTCAACACCCCTCAACGAGCGGCAACGGCTGCTCATCAGCAAGCTGCAGGAAGACTTTGTGGGTAAGCTCACTTCCTCCAAGTGGGCCAAGATAGCCAAATGTTCACAGGATACTGCCGGACGAGATATACAGGATCTAATCTGGAAGGGGATTCTCCGAAAAGAAGAAGGTGGAGGTAGGAGTACAAGTTATGAACTTATCTGTGAAAGAACAGGGGAAAGAGGAAGTTCAGACAAGTTTTACTCCTAAAGGAGTGACCTATAAAGGACTTTATATTCAGTAAATACATCTACGGGCAAAGGATGCTGTTTTATATAAAATGTGTTATGGCCCGATAAATTGGCTGCTGAATTCACCTTCTACCGCTCTTGTGGTGAGATAGGGGAGAGGAAGGGAAAAATCTGTTCACGGGGCGCCTGTTATTACCTGAATTCAGGTTGCAACCGAAAACCAAACCTGTTGCAACCGCCCTCAAGGTCTAACCACTAAAGCTCTGGGGAAAGAGCTATTCTGCAGAGGGGGAACACCGTCCCATATAAGGCAAGTAACGAGTATGCTGCTGCCTCTTGTTGCAAACCAAGTGCAAACGGGTTGCAACCGTTGTGCTAAGTGCAATCTCTTCTCAACACTCCTCCTTCAAGGCACCTTCCGCAAATTTTAAGACACAGAGCACTTTGCTCGCGCAGTTCAACGGTTCCTACCAGGTTCACCTGCCTGGCTTCAACCCGTTGCAACCAAAATACAATTCACGGATCAGGCCTCAGCTGCTTCGGCAGCAGGCGGGGAAACGGCCGTGCAGGTACCTGCACGGCCTTCCTCTCTTTTACATAAGTGAAATTATAAGACTTAAAAACTACAGTCATTTTCTTTAAGCCGTGAAGACTGCAAAATTAGATATAGGGTGTTCTACATCTTTTATACGTTAGTATGGGTGTCTGTATGCCTTCTTGTTAGTAATCTGCTTTCTTTCGGCGGCAGACACTTATAGGCATTAAAGCATCCCATTAACCAAAAACGAACAACCATAAGTACAACAAATGTCGAGAACAACTTATTATATCTAGCTTCTGGCATTAGAATAAGACCAACATACAAATTCTTTCTCTAAGAAAAGATAATGTAAACATTACAGTGGCATAACACGCACCTCACCTTAGTTGCTGACATTTGTCTTGAACTTTAGAGAAGTTGTAAGATGATAAAGTACTTATTCAGTTTAATGCTAATATTAAGTTTGGGAACAGCCGTAGCCCAGACACGGGAGGAGTTCGTCATGGCCTTTGGCTCGTGCAACAGGCAAAACCTGCCACAACCCATGTGGAAGGCTATATCCAAAGAGCAGCCTGATCTCTGGATATGGCTCGGAGACAACATCTACGGCGACTCGGATGACATGTCGGTGCTGAAGGCGAAGTATGAGACACAGGCAAATCAGGAAGGATATAGGAAGCTGACTGCGGAGGTACCTGTTATCGGAACCTGGGATGATCATGACTACGGGCGAAACGATGCGGGTAAGGAATACCCGCACAAAAGAGAAAGCCAGCAGCTTGCACTGGACTTTTTAAAAGAGCCGGCAAACAGCCCCCGCAGAAAGCAGGAAGGAATATATGCTGCCTACGACTATAAACTGAAGAACAAAACAGTAAAGGTGATACTTCTCGATGTGCGCTATCATCAGGATGGTTTACAGAAAGACAGCGTAAAAGCCTATATCCCTAACACGCAAGGTGATATTCTGGGAGAAGCACAGTGGAAGTGGCTGGAGAAGCAGCTGAAAGAGAGTAAAGCGGATGCACATATCATCGGCTCCGGCATACAATTTATCCCCGACCAGCACCCCTATGAAAAATGGGCAAACTTTCCGGCAGCCCGCAAGCGCCTGTTCGATTTACTTGCCAAAACAAAGCCGAAAGGCGCGATGCTCGTCAGCGGGGACCGGCATATCGGGGAGTTCTCCAAAATGGAAGTGGAGGGATTGGGTTATCCAGTTTATGAGATAACCTCCAGCGGGCTGACACACTCCTCCACCAATAACACCAGTGAATACAACCCCTACCGTATAGGTCCGCTGGTGAACCAGAAGCATTTCGGTGTCTTCACTTTCCAGGAGAAAGCAAATACCTTCTCCGTGGAGGTGGAACTGAAAGGAGAAGATGGGAAACCGTTGCATACAGAACAAATAATGCTGTCGAAATAAAGGAAATCATAGTTTGGTTATCAGGATAGAGGCTGTCTCCGAAATGGGGCGGCCTCTATTTATTGTGGCGAAGCTGTAGCAGATGATAATATGTATAGGCTTAACAGTGCGGTAATACCAGGGAAGGTTACTTGATGTAACTATAATGCTGACTTATCACTGCCGTAATATGGCGAGAGTAGCTTTACGCCCTAACCATATTCCCTATTACATGATAAAGCAATTTTACTACGCGTTCTTTAGTCTGGCTTTTCTGATGCTGTTTGCCGTCGGGCAGGATGCCTGGGCTCAGGTAACAGGCGCTTCCATCGTTGGAAAAGTAACCGATGAACAAGGTCTCGCGTTACCGGGGGTAACTCTACTGGTGCGCAATGAATCTACAGGGTTTCAGATCGCTACAGTCTCTAACAGTGAAGGCAGCTACTCTTTTAAGCAGCTGCCGTTGGGAAAACCCTATGAAGTCAAAGCCTCCTATATTGGGCACTCCACTCAGATCCAGAACAATTTCGCACTAAACCTGGGAGACCAGCTCGTGATCGACTTTGTCATGCGACAGGCAGCCACAGGCCTGGAGGAGATTGTCGTGACCACTAACTCCCTAAGTAGCCGCATCGACCGCGCCGGAGGAAGCACTTTCATCAGGGCACAGGATATAGAGAAGCTTCCGACAATGGACCGTAACTTCACCAACCTCGCCTCTCTGGCCCCGACAGTAAACGGCGGCAGCATAAGCGGCCAGCGTGCCTCCTCCACCAACTACCTGATAGACGGTGTAAGTGCAAGGAATAACCTGACCTCAGGCGACCTGGCAAGAGGCCCCTACTCCCTTTCCATGGAGGCCATTCGGGAGTTTGAGGTAGTGACAAACGTATATGACGTGACCTACGGAAGGCAGGGTGGCGGAACCATAAGTGCGGTGACAAAGTCAGGCACAAACAAGTTCACTGGCTCAGTGTTTGACTATTACCGCTCTGACTTTCTCTCCAGCCCCTATGATATACGGGGAAACGAACGGGAGCAGAATTTTACCACAAACCAGTACGGCTTTAGTTTGGGCGGCCCCATCATCAAAGACAAGCTGCACTTCTTCACGGCGCTTGACCGGCAGGACGAAACCATGCCTTTTTTTATCGCTGACATCAGAGAAGCCGCAGACGAAAACGCTTTGCGCATCAGCAGAGGCGCATTGGATACGCTTATTACGATCGGGCGTGAGAAATACGGCCTTAGCAATAACCCACAGGTGGGGGAGTTCGAAAGGCAAACCCGGGCCAACACGTTCTTCGCAAGGCTGGACTGGCGAATCAACAGCCGGAATCAGTTGACGCTCCGCAACAATTACAGCGACTGGAACAACCCATACAGCGTCAGCGACAACTCGCCTATCAACCTCTTTGAGGTCTACGGTGATTTCAAATCAAGGGAAAACAGCACTTTGCTCTCCCTGAGGACACAGTTCAGGCCAACGTTGCTCAACGAGCTTAAGGTGCAGTACCAGCGGGCCACCCGAAACTACGTGCCGAATAAGGAGCTGCCATCCGCTAACATACCGCGTGCCATTGTAACGGTGCGCTCGCAGCTGCCGAACGGCACGCTGGGTAACACACAGGTACAGCTGGGCGGCCAGCGTTACCTGCCGGAAGACAACCTGGAAGACCAGCTACAACTGGTGAACACGACCTATCTGACCAAGGGGAAGTACAACTTCACCTTCGGAACTGATAACACACTGACTTATTTGGATACGTATATCTCCAGCGAGCAGAACGGGCGCTTTATCTTTAACAGCCTGGAGGATTTTGCAAACCTGGACCCATCCCGTTACGCACGCGAGGTGCCGCTGCAAGGGGTGCCCTCAGTGCAGCAGTGGGTGCTGAACGGCTCGCTCTTCGGGCAGGTGCAGTACGAGCCGCTGCCAAACGTGGAGGCGACCTTCGGTCTGCGCTGGGATGTGACTAGCTACCTGGAGGCAGGGGAGTACAACCCTGTGGTAGACGAGGCATTGGGTTTGCGCACAGACAACAATCCGACAGACTGGAATAATATTCAGCCTCGGGTACAGCTTTCCTGGGATGTGGCGGGCAAGAGAACCGATGTGCTGAAGTTCGGGGCCGGTATGTTCTCGGCCAACCCCATCACTTACGCGCAGGTAAACAACATTCAGAACAGCGGCACCATGGTGGCAGCCGTAGACGTGACGCGCCCAGCAAGCGGAGTGAACCTGGTGCCAAGGCCTGATTTCCCTTCGTACCGGCAGGATCCTAACACTGTGCCGGGGCTTATAGCCGGGATACCGACGGTGTCCACCATCAACCTCAACGATGCTGATTTGCAGATGCCTTCTATCTTCAAGGCAAACCTGAACTACAATAAGATCATCGGTAACTGGCTGCGTTTGGGGGTGAACCTGCTCTACTCCAAAACCTGGAACAATTATGTGTACCTTGACCGCAATTTAGTGGAGGAGCCATACTTCCGCCTCGCCAACGAAGACAACCGCGGAGTTTTCGTACCCGCCAACACCATCACCGAAAGGGGCATTACCGACAATGTGCTGGGAAGGAAAACGCAGGCTGTAGGCCGTACGCTGGAGTTCACGAACGGGGCTGAGCTTCGCCAGGCCGCAGTCGTTGTAGATGCCGACATACGTTACCTGAGGGACGGTTACCTTAACCTAAGCTACACCTTGAATGACTCAAGGGACAACACGTCCTATAACGGAAACGTGGCCAATACCTCTACCTTCAGACCTGTGAAGTCCGACCCCCGTGACCTGAGTGAGATGTACTACTCCGATAATCATTTCCGCCACAAGGTGTCCGTGTTCGGGTCTACGCCAAGCCTGAAGGGGTTCGTGTTAAGCGGAACGTTTACAGGGTTCGGAGGAACCAGGTATTCGCTGCTGGTGGACGCGGACATCAACGGTGACTTTGTGGGAGGACCAGGCACGGACAATGATTTAGCCTTCGTCTTCGATCCGTCTGATCCTAATACGCCGGAATCGGTAAAGATCTCGATGGAGAAGGTACTGGGCAACGCAGATAACAGGGCAGTAGATTACATACGTGAAAGCCTGGGCGGTATAGCTGACCGCAACGGAGGGCGCAACCCTTTTTCAGGAACCTTCAACCTCCGCCTGGCTAAGACCTTCAAAACCTTCAAGGATCAGGGACTGACCATGAGTGTAGACGTTTACAACTTTGCTAACCTCTTGAACAAAGACTGGGGCGTGAATTACAACCTCCGGAACCAGAACCTGCTGTTTGTGACGGGATTTGACCAGGAAAAGCAGCAGTACAGCTACCGCGTGAACGAGAACGTGGGCGTGACCCAGCAGAACGGAACACCCTACCAGATCCAGCTAGGAGCGAAGTACTCATTTTAATTCAGTGTTTTTTGCATAGAAGAGTTAGAGCTGTTCTGCTCTAACTCTTCTATAATTTTCTAACCATGCATCATATGAAGCGCATTACGATCACAATTCTTTTAAGTGTAATAGGCTTATACAATTGCTTCGGGCAGGCAGCCAAACACGTTGTCATCATCAGCATAGACGGATTTCGCCCAGAGTTTTACAAGGATGCTTCATGGGCTACGCCAAACTTAAGAAAACTGGCAGGTAGCGGAGTGTATGCGGATGGTGTAAGGGGGGTATTCCCGAGTGTTACCTACCCGTCCCACACCACCATCATTACAGGGGCTATGCCAGCTAAGCACGGTATCTATTACAACTCCCCCTTTGAGCCCGAAGGGCAGACGGGGCGCTGGTATTGGGAGGAAAGCCTGATCAAAACGGAAACTCTGTGGGACGCGGTGCATCAGGCGGGCCTGAAGTCCGCCTCTGTCTCATGGCCTGTATCCGCAGGTGCGCCTATCGACTACAATATCCCTGAGGTTTGGTCTTTAGATAAGAGCATAGATCGCCTGGCACCGATTCGGCAACAGGCGACTCCTGCAGGGCTTTTTGAGGAAATCGAGTTGAATGCCACCGGTAAGCTAACGCCTGATGATCTGAACAGTGATTACATGAGCACCGACGAAAATGGCAGCAGAATGGCGGCGTACCTGATCAAGAAACACAAGCCAAACCTGCTGACGCTTCACCTTTACTGCGTGGACCATGCCGCCCACGGCGAAGGACGCTATGGGGAGCATGTCAGTGCGGCGGTTGCCACTGCGGACCGTGCCATTGGGAACATTATGGAGGCCATCGAGAAAGCGGGAATAAAGGACAGCACGGCCATCATCATCACGGGAGACCACGGCTTCGTGGACATTCACACAAGTTTGGCCCCCAACGTCTGGCTTGCCGGGAAAAGGTTTACCGGCTCCAATTCCGCTGACTGGAAAGCAAAATTTCATACCTCTGGTGCTGCTGCATTCCTGATGCTGAAGAACAAAGCTGACAAAAAAAGCTTAAGCCAGGTAAGAGCTATTTTAGCAAGCCTGCCAGAGTCCCAAAAGAAGCTTTTCAGGATAGTGGAAAGGGCAGAGTTGGACAGGATCGGGGCAGATCCGGCGGCAGTACTGGCCTTGGCCCCTGTTGAGGGGGTAGCGATGAGTGCCGCTGTCGAAGGAGATCCAATAAGACCGGCAAAAGGAGGAACCCATGGCTTCTTCCCTGATTTTGATGAGATACAGACGGGCTTTATCGGTTCAGGGGCAGGATTCAGCGAAGGCGTAGTGTTGCCTGTGATGGGCCTGGAAGATATAGCGCCAGTTGTAGCGGAACTGCTCGGGCTGCCCTTCAAGGCACCAGACGGTGTGCTATACCCCGGACTGCTGACCAGAAAGCCGAAAAGTACCTTGTAAACCACACACTAAAACTTACACGACGAAAGAGGCCTCTTTCGTCGTGTAAGTTTTAGTGTGTATGTACTAGGAAGAGTTGAATCTAAGATAATGACTGTTTGAAGGCGGGCAGTCCAAGAGCTGTCTATGGCACCCTCGCCCTTAACGGAACCTTTACATGGACAAGGCTACCGCCCGGCATTAAACAGGTATTTTTGACGCACCTTAACTGTGGAATTATGAAAGCTGAAACAAAGGACCGTAGAGAGACTTTCGAGCATGTGCTCAGGCAGGTAGGCTGGCTGAAGGAGGTCATCGATAAGCGGGGCTGGGATCTGACACAGGACCTGGTGCTGGAGGGGCCGGTCACAGCGGCGGAGATACAATGCGTCGAGGAGGAACTGGGCCTAGCCATACCAGAGGAATGCAAGGAGCTGTTCAGGTTCGCCAGGCGCCTGGAGTTCCGCTACGAGTATGACGAGGAGACGCCCGCCGAGTTCCGCAACAACTTCTCGGGGGAGATCGGCTGGAACCTGGGCCAGTTGAAGAAGCTTCGGGAAAGCCTCGCGGAGTGGGTGGAGATTCTAAGCATGGGCCGCGATGACCCCGCCTCCGCAGGGGAGGCGGCGCAGCTGTGGGCCGGGAAGGTACCGCTGACCGAGGCTGCAAACGGAGACATCATCCTGGTGGGCGGCAGCCCGTGCGAGGTTGTTTACTTCTCTTGCCGGGAATACGCCATGCACGGGAGGAAGCTCGGCAACAGCCTGTGGGAGTTTCTGCGCTTCCACGCAGGCATAGGGTTCGCCGGAGGCTATGACTGGCAGCTGGAGCCCTTCTATGACCTGGAATCAGACGAGGCAAGGGTGAAGGAGGAAAGCGCCGGCAGGTTCGCGGAATGGCTAAGGAAGGGCTAGCCTGCCAAGGATAGCGGCACAGACGCGCTGTTGCCCTGCGTTCTGGCAGGAGCCCTCTCCCTGAACCTGACAGTTTTTCGTTTTTTAACCTTCCCGTAACATGATCTAAACAATTAGCTAACACCTGTTCCCTTACTTTGCAGCCTGAAACGCAAAGGCAGATGAGAGAACAGAAACCGCTTGGAACACCCGAGAAACGCCCCGCCGCGACCCTCACCGGCAGGGGCACGGCGCAGTGGCCGGACTGTCTTGCCTCGGCGCTCGGCGCTGCCGCGACACACTCTTACTCCCTGGACCTGGTTCTCCGCAACGTCTCCCTCATGCTCCAGGTAAGCAGTGCGGGCAGTGCTTCCAAGGCAGCCCGCCCCAGGCAGGGGCGAAGCTATTCCTGATACGGCGAGGCTGTCCGCCGCTTGTGCGGCCGCTGCGTCTTGGCCATGCTACGCCTCTCTCCCGCCGTCGGCATCACGTGTTCGGCATCTAACAATTTATGATTAACCCAATGGCGTCAAAAAAAATCAATTTCGCGGCCCTGGCCTCAGGCACAGCGCTGGTCACCCCAATGGGGACCGGAAAGTTCATGGCCTACAAGAAAGGGAACTTCAAGAATCAGAACGTGCTGGTGGAGCACAACCTGGGAAAAAGGAAATGGTACCAGGAGGAGGAGCTCCGGCTAGAGGATGAGGACGCGGCAGCACGGGAGAGGCGACGGATCGCTTTTGCCGAAAGCTTCTTTGCCTACGACTTCTGAACGGTCTGGCCTCGGTGTCTTGTCCTGGAAAAAGTTGACCATAAATGAGTAACTT
>NZ_JAJJWH010000060.1 GCF_020907245.1 Pontibacter harenae
AAGGTTAAGTTTAAGTGTAAACCTATTTCAGGACGAGACAGACGCGGCGTAGCAAGGGTTTTGTTTACACAATGTTGCACTAAACCTTCGGTAGTAGTTTTAAGAAAGCAGCCGGATAAGAGTTACCTTTTGGTTCACATTTAACTCTTACATAAAGATGAAAAAAAAGAGCCTACCCTCATCCAGACTGCCTGCTCTAATGTAGCAGGATTTAGCGAGCTTTACGAGAAGTTCCGCCAGAAAATCACCGTCGCCGGCCGCGGCCAGAGACACTTCAAAATTACGCCCACCACCTGGCCAAGCAGGCGCTTCACTTCAACCGCCTGCCCACACAACTGGACCCCGACCAGGTCAACGACTACCTCTACCTGGTCAAGCAGGAGCACCCCACCGCCTCCGACTCCTACTTCAAGTTCACCGTCTACTCTCTGCGCTTAGTCTTCCGCATGGAGGGCCTCAAGGACAAGCGCATCGAACTGCCCAGCATCAAGGGCGAGAAAACCCTGCCAGTTGTCCTGAGCAAGCCCGAGATGCGGCGCCTGCTAAAGGTACCCGCCCTTCTAAAGCACCGCGTGCTGCTGGGCCTGCTCTACGGCTGCGGGCTGCGCTGCTTTGAGGCACGTAACCTCCACCTCTCCGATCTGGACTTTGACCGGCGGATGCTCCACGTGCGCAAAGGCAAGGGCAAGAAAGACCGCTACCTATCCCTGAGCGAGCTGCTCATCCGCGGGCTGCGCAGCTACATTGACGCCGAGGCACCGCAAGGGTGGCTCTTCAACGGAAGGCCCGAGGGCCTGGCGGGCGGCGACTTTGACTGCCGCTATTCGCAAAGGGGCGTGCAGTGGGTGGTCAAGCAGGCAGCCCGCCAAGCAGGCATCCAAAAGCAGGTGACCGTTCACACGCTGCGCCACACTTTCGCCACCCACCTTCTGGAGGACGGCCTGGACAACGTCTCCATCAAGGACCTGCTGGGCCATGAGAGCATTCAGACGACGATGGTCTATCTGCACGTGGCCTGGTCCGGGAGCAGGAAGCCTTTCTCCCCGCTGGACACGCTCTACTATTAGTGCGGGCCGGACACGAGGTGGCCGACGTCTTGAGACAGCACTGGCCGCAGGTGGAGTCCTGTGCTGCTATCAATTCCTGGCAGCTGCGCACCTTAGGCGCCATCATGCGCTGCCGCACCCAAGCTATGGGAGGCCACGTGGACGCCTGCTCGGGCTGCGGACAAGTCAAGGTCAGCTACAACTCCTGCCTCAACCGCCACTGCCCCAAGTGCCAGGGCCGCAAGCGGGAGGAGTGGATACAGGCCCGGGAGGCAGAGCTTTTGCCCGTGCCCTACTTCCACGTGGTCTTCACCCTGCCAGACACTCTCAACCAGCTGGCTCTCCACCGGCCAAAGGCTATCTATGACACGCTCTTTGAGGCCGCCTGGTAGACGCTGCTCACCTTCGCCACCGATTCCAAGCACCTGGGCGCACGCCCCGGCATGGTGGCCGTGCTCCACACCTGGGGACAGGCCCTCTCGCTGCACCCCCACCTGCACTGCATCGTGCCCGGCGGAGGGCTCACAGAGCACGGCAAGTGGAAAGCGGCCCGCAGCAGGGGAAAGTACCTCTTCCCCGTCAGGGCCATGAGCCGCGTGTTCAGGGCAAAGTACGTGGAGAAGCTAAAGGATAAGCTGCCAGAGGTGGGCAAGGGACTGGTGAACGCGCTGTTCCAAAAGGAGTGGGTGGTGTACGCCAAGCGCCCCTTCTCCGGGCCCGAGTGCGTGGTGGAGTACCTGGGCCGCTACACCCATAAGATTGCCATCTCCAACCACAGGATAGAGGAGTCGGACGGTAAGACGGTCACCTTTTCCTACAAGCACTATTGGCAGGGGGCACGGAAGCTGGAAATGCGGCTGGAGGGCAGGGAGTTCATCCGCAGGTTTGCCATGCACATCCTGCCGAAGGGCTTTGTCAGGATACGCCACTACGGCATACTCAGCGGCACCAGCAAGGCTGCGGCAATACCTGCCATCAGGGAGCAACTGCCACAGGAAAAGAAACCGAAAGCAAAGGTGCGGGAGCTGAAGGAGTACAACCCGCTCCTGTGTCCCTGCTGCAGAAAGGAGACGATGGTCACCCTGCAGGTACTGCCAAAGAGAGGGCCGCCGCAGGACATCAGGATAGGCAGGCGGTACAGAGATTACGAGAAGGGACTATAAAAAAAGCCACCCTTAAAGGTGGCCTGGCGCAGCTGTGCCCACTGCAAAGAAAAAGCCATAAAATGAGGAGTAAAACAAACAGGCAAAATAGCCTAAACCACCTCCCGCTACCCCGCTGGCGCCACATCAGGTAAGTACCCGGCTACAGGAAAGCCACCGTAAAAGCATCAGAGGCAAACACCTTCCGACTTAAAACCCATAACGCGTCGCACGGTTCCGTGCAACCACGGCTTCATTGTGGGCACTCCGTACCCAACGAAGCCTTAGTTGTTAGAGGACGTTTTTCTTTCAATATTCCTGAATCAGTACGTTTGTCGGAATATTCAGCTTTTTATGAAGGTTCCTTATCATTTCTAGCGTAAGTTTTCTTTTCTTGTTTAACACCTCACTTACCCTGCTCTTGAAGCCCAGAACTTCTGCCAAGTCTTTCTGCTTTATCCCAAGCTGCTCCATTCTGAACTTTACCGCCTCAATCGGGTCTGGTGCTTCAATCGGGAAATGCTCCTTCTCATAGGAGTCAATCAAAAAAGAAAGCACCTCCAGTTCATCTCCTTCCTGCGTGTTTGGCTCTGCGTCAAATATATCTTCTAGCCTTTGAAGCGCTAATTCGTAATCTTCCTCTGTTTTTATAAGCTTTATATTCATTTCTTTTTAAATTTTAGTAGCGTCAACTTTATTGTATTCGGCGTGCGTACCAATGAGCCGAATCCACACGATGCCATACTTGTAGTTGATTCTTACAATTAACCTGTAGTTATTTCCTCTGATGTTGAAGACCGTTCTGTTGTCCTCCAATATGCTAGCTGTAGGATAGTCTTTCTTTATGTCGTTCGGGGACTTCCAAGTTGCTTGCTCTGCCTCATTATACCAGGCCTTTAGCTGCTGCTCACTATCAGCATGCTTTTCCCAGAAACCCCGCAGTGTTCGTTTTGCTATTACTCTCACTTTTTAATTTTATAACTCAAATATAAAAAACAAAGTTACCATATCGGTAACTTTAAGTGAGAATTTTATTTTAAATGCTCTCTAACTAGCGGATATGCATAAACATACACTTATCTGCACTAAGTACGGAGCCATATAGCCTGCTCTTTTTTCAATTTGTATGCCATTGGGGTGGTATCTCGAATTTTTCTCCGCTGCTTTTCAGTGATTAAATATAAGCAATTATGAAGAAACATCAGTTAATTTTCCTATTTGGGCGCGACATGATAGAAAACTCGAATGTAGGGCAGAATTACTGTGGCCTTGGCTATATACTAATTGAACCATACAGGCCGAAAGCGGCAGCAAGAGGAAAGGAGCAAGTATCTCTGTTTATAGAACACGAAAGCTTTAACCGAATTTAAACGGATGTACTCGAGTGAAAATACGGCTGCGGCCTCTCTTATGATGATTGAGAGTAAAACTCTAGCAGATTCTTGAATGGACGAGAGTAGCATGTACAGGTCTATCGCAACTGCCTTGTTTCGGTTCGGAAATATATGTTTTAGGTTTGATTATGTTTGCTCTCGTCTTTAAACATGAGAATATAGAAGCGTGATACAGCTAAAACACCCTTACAATATCTAATAGAATCTGCTTCTGAGGCAGTATAATAAGATGTTTTGTGCAGTCACGTCAGACAGCTCCTGGTTTGAAAGTGTTTAATGGAGCCCTGACGTGTAAAGCTAACTGCTGGAACGAGCTTACTACAAGGTTAGCTATAGATTTTAACTATAAATGCATGCGAGATGCTGGTAAACTCCGCACAACAAAAAGCGATAGATAATATTATTGTTGCTGCTGTTGTTGTTGTTTTTGCATTAGCTCCAGGTTTCGGCGGTAGCTGTTCCCCTTAAAATCGGCGATAGGTTCAGGATCTTTCTGCTGAAATTCTGGTTTAATTGTTTCGGACTGGCCGTTATCATAACTGACAATTACCTGTACAGTCAGTTTATGTTTTGATGGGCCTTTGTATACACCTTTTACAGGGGAGCAATCATTGAAACTCCTGCCTACTGCTAACTTCACATACGTTTCATTCGCAATGCAATTGTTTGTAGGGTCAAGACCCAGCCAGCCATAAGAGGGTAGGTAAGCTTCTACCCAGGCGTGGGTTGCTCCTTCGCCTCTTATTCCATTTTTATTCGGGCAGATATAGCCACTCACATACTTGGCTGGTATATCGGCCATACGTAGCATTTGTGCAAGAATATGAGCAAAGTCTTGGCAAACGCCTGCCTTGAGCTGCCATATTTCATTCAGCTGGGTTTGCACTGTCGTAACTCCCTGTATATAACTGAACTTTTCGTATATAAAACTACAAAAGTTAAGCGCAGTTCTGTAAGGGGTAATATCTGGTTTAATGTGGCCCCCCATGTTCTCCCGAAGCTCTGGCAAGCTGTCAAATGTTTCCCATTTCAAATAATCAATGTAAGGTACCTGAAAACGGAGATCTTTTATCTCTTTCCATTGCTGTTCCGGATAAGCGGTTTCATCATTCGGCAGTTCCTTTGCAAAAGTGGCTACTGTTAGTTCAGAGTATATCTCCAGCTCCTTGTGGCGTTCACTGTAGGTGAAAAAACCAACCTGATTGCCGTAGTAATCAATAAAGGTATCTACTTTAGGGTTGCCAGAGATTCTCAGGTCATGCTTTACTACCTTCTGATGCTCATCCTGCCAGGGGTACAGGATGATATGGTTGACGCTATCCCTTACCAAGGCCTCATACGTATATTTTGTGATATGCTTTATATTGAATTCTGGCATGGTTGATATCTAAGATAAATTAAAACATGTTTGATTAATGGCATTACCAATACTGTAGAGTTCGGTCTTGATCTCTGCCAAATAAATATGAAGGTCGCCCTTTTTCATCCCCTTTGTTGAGCTGTATTTTACTTTACTTTGCAGCCTTCCTATAAGAAAAACCAAGTTGGCAGCATTATAGATTTGCCCGTCTTCTTTCAGTCGCTCGAAATACCTGTTTAGGTGGTTCAGTGAGTAGATGACTGATCGGGGGAATTCCTTGTTCAGCACCACCTGTTCCAGCACGTTTTCCGCTTCAAAACCCTGCCTATAAGTTTTAAGGTACAGTTCGTATCCGCCTATGGATAGCAACAAATGTTTCCAATAAGTAGCATTGGTCAGAAGGTCAGGGTTATGATCTACCGACCCAAATTTACTATCCAATATGTTCACAGACTGGATACTGCGCTCAAGGTATTTTCCTATCCGCATAAAACTGCTTCCCTCGTTGCGGGGCATGGTAATTTCTGTGGTGCCGTAAAAAAGCATCCCTTGCTTTATAAGAATATCTAACACAGAGATGGGATCCTCTTTTTGAAGCATGGCGTTTAACTTCGGATCTTTGACGGTGTGATAGTACTCATTCAGGCATTGCCACACATCCTTGGTGATATGGTCCTGCACACTTCTGGCGTTTTCGCGCACCTGGGTAACAATATTTATAATTGAATTGGGGTTTCTCTTTTCTGTGACCATATACAGCAGTACTTCACGGCTGTTAAATTCACTACCATTAAACCCAGCCCAGTTGGGACCACAAAAAATACGGATGACTGGGCTCCAGGAAAATTCTGAGACGGCGTCCTGAGACGCAGCATAGTTTATCTTAAGCATGCGCAGCATACCGTCTGTTCTTTCAATGTAACGGCTGATCCAGTACAAACTTTCTGCAACTCTGCTTAACATATCAGTTCTGTTATATTAATTACCTAAAGAAATTTAAAATTAAGATAGCACCCAAGTATCTTTACTACCGCCGCCCTGCGAACTATTTACAACCAAAGATCCCTCTTTTAAGGCTACCCTTGTCAGTCCACCAGGTATAATATCGATCCCGTTAGGGCCGCACAAAGCAAAGGGCCTGAAATCAACCCTTCTGGGCTGCAGCTCGCCCTGCATATAACAGGGTGCTGAAGAAAGGCTGATGGTAGGCTGTGCGATGAACTGCCTTGGGTCCTTCATGATCTCAAGTTTATACGCTTCAATTTCCTCTGGTGAGGAAGCATGCCCCATGAGCATACCATAGCCTCCGCTGCCATTCGTTTGTTTCACCACCATACGGGATATATTATCAAACACATAGGCTCTTTCCTCCGGGTTGCCTAACTGGTAAGTAGGTACATTCTTCAGGAGCGGCTCTTCGTTCAGGTAGTATTTAATCATGTCCGGCACATACACATAAATAGCCTTGTCGTCTGCCACACCGTTTCCTATGGCATTCACAATTGTCACGTTGCCGTTCCTGTAAGCATTCATTAAACCAGCTACACCCAGTAAGCTTTTGGAGTTGAACACCAACGGATCAAGGTATTCATCATCTACCCTGCGGTAGATCACGTCTACCTGCTGCAGGCCAGCCGTTGTCCGCATGTATACTTTCTGATTATCAACAATCAAATCTGGTCCTTCCACCAGTTCAATCCCCATTAAACGGGCAAGGGTGGTGTGCTCAAAATAGGCAGAGTTAAAGCTGCCTGGGCTTAGCAACACGATGGTAGGGTCAGCAACCTGCCTTGGCGACAGCGCCCGCAGATTATTATAGAGCACATCTGGGTATTCTGTCACACTCCTGACTTTGCACTGCGGCAAAAGGTCAGGGAAAAGACGCTTCGTTATTTCGCGGTTTTCCAGCATATAGCTTACACCAGAAGGAGTACGCACATTATCCTCCAATATATAATAAGTACCATCATTGTCCCTGATCAGGTCTATGCCAGCTATATGAATGTAGATATCGTGCGGGACCTTGATATGGCACATCTCCCTGAGAAAATGAGGACAGGAGTAAATAATATCAATCGGAACTATGCCATCTTTGATGATGAATTGGTCGCTGTACACATCCTTTAGAAACAGGTTTAAAGCTGTTACGCGTTGCTTTATTCCCTTTTCTATAAATTCCCATTCATCAGATTTGATAATTCTAGGAACAATATCGAAAGGAAAAATTTTTTCTATACCTTCCCCGCTGTTATACACCGTAAACGTGATACCTTGGCTCATGAAAAGAGATTTTGACAGCTCCTCTTTTTTATTGAGTTCGTCTATAGATTCCTGGCTCAGGTAATCCATAACGGTTTTATATTCCGTTCGTATCTGTTGCGATTGATCAAACATTTCATCCCAAGTATTAGCTGGGGGATTATAACCTTTTGAGTATCCTTTATCAATCATTTTTTAACCATAGGGTGAAACGGTTTGACAACACTGCTATGTAACAATAAAACTTATAGCTGAAATAATTTTCACAATTTACAATAAATACATTTATTTTCGAATAATTTCGTAATAAATAATGCGCTCTTTGTATAAAATTCATACTTAAGCCATTCTTACATTAATATAATAAAAGCATAGCCGTTTTATGACGTACTGTTTAGGAATAAAGGTTAAAGAGGGCCTTGTAGCTATAGCTGACACAAGGATTACGTCAGGCTCTGACACAACTGAAAAAAAGAAAATACACATACAGCAACGAGATAATTACTCGCTCTTTGTTATGACCAGCGGGCTTCGCTCCATACGGGATAAAGCTGTTTTATACTTCCAGGAGCGAATAGATGAAGGCGTTGAGCACAATAAACTTTATAAGGCAGTAAATGATTTTGGTGCACAGGTGAGGCGTGTGGCAAAAGAAGATAGAGAAGCGCTGGAACATGCTGGCTTTAGGTTCAATCTGAACACCATTATAGGTGGTCAGTTAAAGGATGACGAGGAACATAAGCTCTTTTTATTGTACCCCGAGGGAAACTGGGTTGAATTAGGTGAGGGAGCGCCTTTTGTGGTCATCGGTAACTCTGGCCATGGAAAAGCTATACTTAACCGAACACTTACCCGCGACTCCAGCATGCACTTGGCTCTAAAGACTGGTTTTCTTTCTTTTGACTCGACGCGGGCAAGTGCCAATGACGTTGATTTTCCGATTGATGTGGTGCTGTACCGTAACAATAGTTTTCAGATGGTTGAACATCGGTACGATAAAAAGGACCTGGAAAGTGTTTCGGAAGGATGGGCAGAGGAGTTGAAAAAAGCTCTTAAAAATATTCCGAATGATTGGATGGATGCAGCCTTCGATAAAATACCTGTACCCAATAACATGACCATATGAAATTTGAAGTAGCAGTAAATATAGCGTATGAGGCAAAATCGGCTTCTACGCTCATTTTGAATGTCCAACCCTACAAGTTTGATGGGCAGTTAGTGATCGAGGAAAACTTTCATGTGAAGCCTGATTTAAAAATGCAGGAGCTTCTTTCTGATACTGGAGAGAAAAGGTTTCAGGTTGTTGAGGTGGCAGAGGCTGGTAATATCTCGATTGGTTATAAAGCTACCGTAGAGAATGAAATAAAGGCTATACCTGCTGAATATCTGGTTGATGTACCTATTCATAAAATGCCTGTAGCAGCCTTGTCTTATCTGAACCCGAGTCGCTACTGCCAGTCAGACAGACTGTATAAGTTTGCGTCAAATAAATTCGGCAACAGGGAGAGCGCCTTTCACAAAGTTATCGCCATCTGCGACTGGATCAATGAGAATGTAGAGTATAGCGGTGGCCACACAGATGCACAGACTTCTGCTTATGATACCATAACGGAACAGATAGGGGTTTGCCGTGATTTTGCGCACCTTGGGGTTGCCTTTTGCCGTGCACTTACCATTCCTGCCCGCTACTTAACGTGCTATGCGTACCAACTTCAACCACCCGACTTTCACGCATGCTTTGAAGCATACTTAGGAGGGTACTGGATTATTTTTGACGCCACAAAGCTTGCTCCCATCAATGGGTTGGTAAAGATAGCGACAGGCCCTGATGCAGCAGACACTGCTTTTGCAAGCATCTTCGGCAACTTAAACTTCCAAAGCCTTGATGTCAGTTCACGGCTACTGAGCGACGAATTCCAGAAAGCTGACTATAGCACAGCTACACAAGGTTATTCTTATATGTAGCCAGTATGTAAACTGGGAGGCACTAAAACCACTTTAAATCAATTAGACATTCTAGATAATAGCCATTCGATGGTCTTCTAAAGCAGTCATAGATTGACTTTCATTTATTGTGGTTTCCACCATTTTGTTGTTGGAGTTGTTCCTGGTATCACTTTCTCCCCCATAATGGGTGTCACAATTTTTATATTATTCTGTGTGGCCAAATCAGCCACCATACCAATGGATTCATCCCAAGGGTGTAACGCTAAGTCAAAGGTCGAGAAATGAATAGGGAATAGGAGCGCTGCATCTATTTCCTGGCAAGCTTTAATTACCTGTTCTGGAAAAAGGTGGGTGTTTGGCCATCCTTTGTTCCAGGCATCTATCTCCATAAAAGCTAAATCAAATGGACCGTACTTTCTGCCAATCTCTTTGAAATGTTCGCCATAGCCCGTATCGCCGCTCCAATACAGGTTTTTCTCTTCTCCTTTAATAACATAGGAAGCCCATAAAGTCTTATTTTTATCGTTATAACTTCTGCCTGAATAATGAACCGTTGGGGTAGCAGTTATATTTAGTGATCCATGGGTTGTAGTTTGATGCCAGGCTAGCTCTGTGACCTTACTTTTGGGAACACCCCAGCCCTCCAGCCTGGCTCCCACGGCTAGCGGCACGATGAACTGTATGTTCTTATCCGCTAAAAACTTAATGGTTTCTGTTTCCAGGTGGTCATAATGATCATGGGTGATGATGACAATATCAATTGCTGGAAGTTCTTCTCTCTGCAAAGGAGATACACTCATTCTTTTGGCAATGATAGGTAAGGGCCCTGCATTTCCGAATACCGGATCGATCAGAATACGGTATCCGTCAAGCTCAATGATAGCTGTGGAATGCCCTAACCAATAAGCAGCATAAGTAGAAGGTACTTCAGGAAAATCACTCTTTGTAAGTACTTGTTTCGGCAGCTCAAACTCTGGGGCATTGGGAGATGTCTTGAAGAACCTTAAAAAACCAGGATTACCACCAGTTGTTTGTTCAGGATTAGAAATTATCTCTTTTGGGCTTATGAATTCATCTTTGGCAGGCGAATAGTAGGAATATTTGGAATATACTCCTTCGCGCTCGTCACTGGATTTTAATTTGCCAATTTGATTATTTACATAGCAACCCGTTACGCCTAAAGCAAGCAGTATGACAATAGCTATAAAGCTTAAACTATATTTCCTTTTCATTCTAAAGTTTATGTGCTAATGAAAAAACTAATTTAGGTTCTGTTTTTCCGCGGATCCTTTTTTCCGTGAATGGAAGAATCCACAGCATCAAAGTGATGAAAATTGAACCTATCTGCAAATTTTTCGCAAAAGTCCACTCCCCGTACAGAATTGCCATGTTTATCTAAGGGTGGAGAATACACCGAAATACCCATTACCCCTGGCACCACCACCATCATTCCGCCCGCAATTCCACTTTTGGCAGGTAACCCTACGCGAAAGGCAAATTCACCTGAATGGTCGTAGGTTCCACTTGATAGCATAAGACTTAAAGTATCTCTCACCGTGTCGTGGCCAAATACTTTTTTCCCAGTAGAAACACATGTTCCATAGTTGGCAAGCGTGGCAGCGGCGTGTGCGAGATCATCAATATTTACTTCTATTGCACAACATTGAAGGTAAAAATCTATCAACACATGTAAATCAATATCTGCTGGAAAAGCACCGCGATCTTTCATAAGATGAGCAAGCGCAAGGTGCTTGTTGGCATCTTTTCGCTCTGCTTGAAACGATGCCTCATTGAAATTTACTTCTTTTCCGCCAGTCATGTTTTTCCATACCTCCATCACATAATCTAATCGCTCCCTTACCTTATGTTCGGGCTTTATAAAAGCTGAGGTCATAATTGCTCCAGAATTGATCAAAGGATTATGTGGTAAATCCCGCTCGTTGAGGACCATGTTTGATTCAAACTTTTCACTTCCTGGTTCCACACCTACATGCTTATGTAGCTTCTCTTTGCCTGTGTCCCGGTGTACAATGGCATAATTTATAGGTTTACAGATAGACTGAATCAAAAAAGTCAAATCATGATCTCCTAGCTGTAACAGCTGCCCGTCTACAGTACAAATAGACACAGCATAGGCAGGCTGCCGATCGGGCTGTGGGTGGGGTAGTATATCCTTCATTTCCCCTTCCAGGTTATGCTTCGTCTCCTCGAAGATAGCTTGAATGTCATTTTGAAAATCTTCAAAATCGGGGATAATTAACTCTCCGGCAAGCGCCTTTTCGAAGAGATGGGATTCTGATTTCTCTAGCAGATTTACAAACTCATTCTTGCTTAGCTTCCTCTTTGTTTCGTCAGAATCAGCCTCCTTTCCTAAGATTTTTTGAACACGAGGATCATTTGATCTGATTCCGCCTCTTTCCATAATTTCCAAAAGCTGGCGAATGGAAATACCATCATTGTCATCGTTGATTAACTTGCTATATAAATTTTCTGCTTTGTTTCTCTCCATATTTATCAGGATTTAGAATTTGATTATTTTCGCTAAAAGAGGCAGGGAAATTTTTCAAATTCCTTCATTACTATACTATTGAGGGTATTGCTAACTGCTTCTGGCTGTGAGGCGGCCCACCTAATAGCACTACTCTTTTTCTTGCGTACAACAGGACCAAGAGTAGTGTATTTTCTTCTCAACTCCTTTGCTAGCGTTTCTTAATGCTGCTTTTCTACGTATGTAGCGAAAGGGAAATAGCTTGTCGATGGCCTTGCATGTTCTCAGGAAGTTGAAGGCGCTTCGTTTTCTCTAAGATCGTGTACTATGCAGTCGACAGCATCTGGAAATGTAGGGCAGACATTATTATCGGGAATTAATTGTGGGATTATACCTCCCTTCCTCAGCATGTGCTCTGGCTGTTTTAGAAGGCCCGTCAGAATAACTTTTATTCCCCTTTCATTCATGGTCAGTAGGGTTTCTTGCAGGGAGTATAATCCTGTTTGGTCAATAAAAGGCACTTCCTCCATACGGTAAACAGCATGACTTACGTCAACAACCCCTTCTGCCATTTTTTGTAACCCAGACGCAAAACCAAAAAACAAAGGCCCCTCAATATGCTTCACCAAAACTTTTCCTTCCAACTCAGCTGGCATATTCCTGTCGTTCCAATGCTGCCCATTGTCATAAGTAGACAATGGTACTAACTGGGTACGCTCCCCAATAGAATCACTCATTTTTTTCATAAAGAAGAGCGACGCCATGATCATTCCTACACCTACTGCAGTGAGCAGATCGAGGAAAACAGTTACCAGCAATACCACAATCATAATAGCTGCATCGGTACGCGGAACCACACGGATGTGCTTCAGTCCACGAAAATCGAGGATACCTAGACCTACTGTAATCAGCAAACCTGCCAGCACTGCTTTCGGTATCAAAGCAGCATAAGTGCCGACAGCTAAGAGAATAATTGCAAGGGTAGCAGAGTGGATAATGCCAGACCATCTTGACGTTCCCCCTGACCTTACATTGACGAGCGTGCGCATGGTGGCACCTGCACCTGGTAACCCGCCAAAGATACCGGCAACTGAATTGCCAATGCCCTGTCCGATCAACTCCCTGTTGCTGTCGTGGCGCGTTTTAGTCACGTTGTCTGCCACTACTGACGTAAGAAGGGAATCGATGGCGCCAAGTGCAGCAAGCGTAATGGCCACACGTATAATTTGTCCGAATAGTGCTGGGTCAATTGTAAAAAGGCTGCCGATCTGCATCTCGGGAAGCCCGGAAGGGATGGTACCAATCACTTCTACATCTTTCTGGAGCACAACGGAAAGAATGGTCACTCCAATAAGTGCCACAAGTGTACCTGGGACTGTCTTAGAAATACGGGGAAACAGGTAAACAATCACTACTGTCAGTGCTGCATATAAGAGTGCCCATACATTTATATTTGAAAATGCAGGCCCAATCTCTCGTATCACATCAATAGTTGTTGGTGGTGATGGCTGGCCTATAGCAGGGAAAAGCTGAAGAAGGATAATGATCACACCGATGCCACTCATGAAGCCCGATATTACTGGGTACGGAATAAAGCGAATTAGTACACCAAGCCGTATGACGCCCATGATCGCCTGTATTATACCAGCAAATATGAAAGTGGCTACAATAGCTCCAGCTACGGCTTCAAGGCTTCCGCCAATTTGGATGAAGCCTGCAATAGCTGCTGTTGCTACAACAGTCATAGGGCCGGTAGGACCGCTGATCTGTGTATAGGTTCCGCCAAGAAGTGCCGATAGTAATCCTAGGATAATGGCACCGTAAAGGCCTGCAGCGGCGCCCAAACCTGACTGAAGTCCAAACGCAAGTGCAAGCGGTAGTGCAACAATACCAGCTGTCAGTCCTCCGAAAATGTCACCTTTCGTAAATGTAAATCCTTTCATAGTTTCGTTGTATGCAGTTAGCGGGAAAGCCCGTCGTACAGTGCCCTCAACATTTCCCAGGAATACACAACAATAAGGGCTTGCTGCTGTGGAGGCTTTCACTATACGTCCAGCCCCGAATCGTTGTTAATCAATATTCCTGTTGTCTATACTTAAACTATAGCCGATGGTTATTCGGCGCACTTCAACAACTGTTGATTATGACTTATAGCAAGTGGAGCGGTCGTTTATTCTACGAAACTTGTAAAGCTCTGCTGGGGGCCCATCTTGAAGAGCAGCAAACCTATTGTAAAAGAGTGCCAGTATCGCCTGTGCCTTTGGAATAATGCTGTTGATGATGACTGAAGCAGGGGACTCATCTTTTCCTTTTCTATTAAATAAACAACTCACTTTTCAACTTGTGCTTCTCAATAAAACTGAACTGTTTTCTGCAGAAGCCTGCAGTTAACGGTAGTGAACTGATAACAAACACTTTTTAAGATGATCCTGGTCATCTATTGGCTTCTGCTAATTATGGAATTTTGTGATGAATTCTATAACAGGGATAAACTGTGAACACAACTGATAGAACACTATTTGCGGGAAAAGCAGCATTAGTAACTGGTACTGCAGC
This sequence comes from Pontibacter harenae, assembly GCF_020907245.1. Lineage (GTDB taxonomy): Bacteria > Bacteroidota > Bacteroidia > Cytophagales > Hymenobacteraceae > Pontibacter > Pontibacter harenae. Next base: position 14,193 of record NZ_JAJJWH010000060.1, read on the forward strand.
TGGTACCGGGAAAACAACGGCCTTCCTGTATGCACGCTGGGGGCAAAGGTAGTTGTCTCGAATGTGAATGAAGCAGAAGGTAACAACATCAATGAGGAAATGCTCCAAACGTTGGCGCGGTTGCACCCAATTGGTAGGGTAGGAGAACCAGAAGAGGTGGCAGAACTTGTTGTGTGGTTAAGCTCTGATAAAACTTCTATTATAACTGGAGCTTATTATGCAGTTGACGGAGGTTATCTGTCGCAGTAAGAGCTTTGCTTTTTGGGAAAGGTTAATTGGTATTGTTAGGTGTAAGAGGTTGAAAAATATAAAGTTAATTAGGTTATGGAGATAGCAGAAAAAAAGGTAAAACAAAAGCCACTTATGCGTGGCAAGGATTACCAATGGCATGGCTTGCCTGCACATGAAGTGCTGGAATTATTTGAAGTATCGGCGAATGACGGGCTGAACGATGAGACGGTGGCCCAGCAAAGAGAATTATATGGCTACAATGTAATGACACCCAAGAAGCAGCAGAGTGCTTTGGTTCGGTTCTTACTGCAGTTCCACCAGCCACTTATCTACATCCTGCTTGCCGCTACAGTAGTTACGCTTTTCTTGGAGGAGTTCATTGATGCAGCTGTAATTTTCGGTGTAGTGTTCATCAACGCCGTTATTGGATTTGTGCAGGAGTCTAAAGCTCTGGCTGCCATAGATGCCCTGTCAAAAAGTATGACCGCCAGAGCACAGGTGATTAGGAATGGAATAAAACAAAACATTGATGCACAGGAACTGGTGCCAGGCGATATAGTGCTTGTTCAGTCTGGTGATAAATTTCCAGCCGATGTGCGCCTGGTGCAGAGACGGGATTTAAAAGTAGATGAATCGGCCCTAACAGGAGAATCAGTGGCAGTAGAAAAGAATACGATGGCAGTGTCTGTTGATAATGGACTAGGCGACCGCCTGTGCATGGGCTTTTCTTCAACTATAGTTACTTACGGACAAGGTAAGGGAGTTGTGGCTGCTACCGGAGATTTTACTGAGGTTGGTAAAATACAACAAGCTATCTCGAACGCTCAGAATTTGGAAACACCGCTTACCAAAAAGATAAAAGAATTCAGCCATATGCTGCTGTGGGTTATCTTAATTTTATCGTTCGTGGTGTTTGTAGTAGGGTTGCTTCGGGGAGAGGAGATAGGCGATACGTTTATGGTGGCAGTAGCGCTGGCGGTAGGAGCCATACCAGAAGGCCTACCAGTTGCAGTAACTATTATGCTGGCGTTGGGTGTGTCTAAAATGGCGGCACGTAAGGCTATTATCCGTAAACTGGTGGCAGTGGAAACACTTGGCAGCACCAACATAATTTGCTCTGATAAAACAGGTACCCTGACCCAAAACCAGATGACGGTGCAACAGTTAATGGCTGGTGGCAGAACTTACTCGGTAACAGGATTGGGTTATGAACCTATTGGCAAAATACTTGAAGGTGCACAAGCAGCGGAACTAACGTCAAATAAAGCTCTTGGTCAGTGCTTGCAGGCTGGCATGCTTTGCAATGATAGTTCATTGAAAGAAATAGATGGTTATTGGACTGTTGAAGGAGACCCGACAGAGGGTGCCTTGTTGGTTACAGCCAGTAAAGCTGGTTTAAAACCTAAGCAGCTGGAGGAGCTATTCCCAAGAATGGATACCATACCATTTGAATCGGAGTACCAGTACATGGCTACTCTGCACGGGGAGGAGCAACCAGTTATCTACTTGAAAGGATCTGTAGAAGCTGTATTGGTCCGCTGCCATTGGACAATGCTTCCGGATGGAGAGCTTGCTGAGCTGAACAAAGAAGAAATATTGCTGCGAGTAGAGCAGATGGCTGCGGAAGGTTTGCGAGTATTAGCTTTTGCTATGGCTGAAGCCCCAGCCAACATGGAGGCCATAAATCACGAAAATATAGAATCTGGATTTGTCTTTTTAGGTGTGCAGGGTATGATTGACCCTCCTCGCAAAGAGGCAATGGAAGCGGTGAGGCTTTGCCAACTAGCAGGTATAGACGTGAAAATGATTACAGGCGACCATGCTATCACAGCTGCTTCTATTGCAGGGCAGATAGGGTTGAAAGGGGAACAGAAGGATGGCAGATTGGTAGCCCTGACAGGCAAAGAATTGCACCAGCTCGATGATAAGCAGTTGGAAGAAACGGTGGAGCGTGTATCAGTCTTTGCCCGTGTATCGCCAGACCAGAAACTGCGGCTTGTAAAGGCGCTACAGGCTCGTGATAAAGTGGTAGCTATGACGGGCGATGGCGTAAACGACGGCCCAGCGCTGAAACAGGCGAACATAGGTATTGCCATGGGTATAACAGGCACCGATGTAGCCAAAGATGCCTCCGACATGGTGCTCACCGACGATAATTTTTCTTCCATAGAAGGAGCCGTGGAAGAGGGTAGGAGCGTTTTTGACAACCTAACAAAATTCATTGTCTGGACGCTGCCAACTAATCTAGGAGAAGGATTGATAGTACTTGCTGCTGTTATACTGGGTACAAAGTTACCTGTACAGCCGGTGCAGATTCTTTGGGTAAATATGGCATCAGCTATATTGCTTGGCCTAACACTTGCCTTCGAACCAAAAGAGCCAGGTATTATACATCGTCCGCCACGACCAGCTAATGAACCGATCCTTACAAAGGAGTTGATTATGCGAACCCTGCTTGTTGGAACACTGCTCCTGATCGCGTCTTTTGGCCTGTATTCGTACGAACTGGCTCAAGGAGCAACCATACTTCAGGCACAGACAGTAGCAACTACGGCATTAGTAGTACTTGAGGCTTTTTACATGCTTAGCTGCCGATCACTTGTTAGGCCAGTGCAGCAAATAGGCTTTTTTACAAATATGTGGGTGTACTATGGTATAGCAGTCATGTTCTTTTTTCAAGCACTGTTCATTTACGCACCTTTCATGAACATCCTATTTGGGTCTAGTCCGCTGGATACAATGCAAGTACTACGCATATTCGGAGCTGGTCTGATACTGTTGCTCATTGTATCTATAGAAAAGCATCTTAGGTTTAAGGCTAACAGGTCTGATGCAAGTAAAATAGTATAAGTATAAGGCATTATCATTGACCTACACTACATTTTATAGCCAATCTACCTATCAATGTTTTAGGCTGGAACATAAATTGCCATGATTTTTAACTGATGCAGATCACTTCTTTTGCTGTCTCACATCAGTGTTCCTGGCTGATTCCTGCTGTAAATTTATACTTTCCTACATTGAGTGTTAGCAACCAATACTTTTGAAGCCATAAAAGAAAATCAACCATGAAAACCATTTGGTACCTCTATAAAAGTAATGATAAGTTATAGTTTGC
>NZ_JAJJWH010000061.1 GCF_020907245.1 Pontibacter harenae
TTCTCTACTTTAGACCAGTCCTAAAAATGGGAGGAGCTCAGGTGGAACGCAGAAGTAAAACAACTTCAAGGTAATTGCAGGTGTCGGAAATTGAAGCAATAGCGGTTTCATATCCAATGAAGCTAAAGCTTAGGTTTGTTGTTTTTTGGGGAATACTAATTTCAAAATATCCATCAATGGCAGTTTCTCCCAAAAGGACTGTATCATTGCTGTATATCCTGACACTTGGTAGTTCATCTAAATTTTCACCAACTATTCTCCCTTTGACAGTTTTTTGTCCAAACACACATGAAATGCTGGATACGAGTAATAAAACTGTAAAAAGGGTTCTTAGAGATTCCAAACTTTTATTTTTAATATTATTGCCAACTTGTGTATAAACATAGTCTATTACGTTTAGCCGCCTACCGTCTGTCAGCTAAAGCTAACTGGACTAACTAATATACTATGTTTCCTCAGCAATATAAAGCAAAATTTAAGCTGTAGAGTACACCGCATATAAAAGCACAATCCCCTCAACAGATGGAAACAACCTGTCAAGGGGATGGTGCTGATTAGCTATACTAAAGGCAAGTAGCTATGCTCCTACTCTTTTCACTTTTACCTGTACCTCAGCCAGCTTTGTTTTTTTATTTTTCTTTTTTCTGCCCCACCAGATCATAAAGCCTGTTACAGGCATGCTGCCTGCCAGCAAACTTGCCAGAAAAGCAATTATTTTCCCTGCAATGCCGCCTATAGCACCTACATGTATGTCATAGTTCATGCGCATAATTTTGTCGGCAACTGAAGTATCCCCAAACCTGCCGTACACGTGCGTGACAGGTATTTCTTTTAGCGTGTACTGGTCGTAGTATTGGTAATCGGTTTTCCAATAGGTATCAGGGTCAGGGTTGATGGCCGTTTCGATAGTGCCACTTTTGCCGTTTGGCACGTGTACCTCCAGTTTGGCATCAGTGTGGCGCAGGGCAGGGTACTTCAACTGCCAGATACGATCTATGGCAGGAACCGAAGCATCCGTTGCAAGACCTGTGGTGTCAGATAGCGGCTCGTAAAACTCTACCAGTTGCTCTCCTCCTGATGCTACCCAGTAAACTGACTTTGAGAACCACTGAAACCCCATTACTAATCCACTTATGGCGATAAAAATGGCGACCCATGTCATGTAAAAGCCCAGCACGTTATGCGCATCATAGTTTACGCGTCGCCACTTGGCTCCCCATTTTATGCTGAAGCGCTGCTTACGGGCCGCCTTGTTTTTAGGCCACCAAAGCACCAACCCTGTAATCATCAGAACAACAAAAATAAGTGTAGCCGATGCCAGAACGGGTTGGCCTATGTCAGGAGGCAGCCACAGGTAATAATGGCCCATGATCATGAACCTAAAGAAGTCCTTGTCCATGTCCTTCACTTTCAGCACCTCGCCTGTATAAGGGTTCAGGTAAACATTGAAGTAGTAAGCAGGCTCTGCCAAACTGAAATACATTACCTGCGCCGCCATGCCTTTGGTGTACCCCACGCTATGCGCATGCTTACCTGGCAGTTGTGCATCGGCTATTTCTTTTAACTTAGAGGGCGGCAGCGCAGGCAACTCCTGCTGCTCAACAAACCTGTAGGGCTGCGTAACATCCTCTATCTCGCGCTGAAAGGCCAGTATACAGCCCGTTATACTTAAAAATAAAACCAATAGCCCGGATGCAAATCCGAGCCAAAGGTGAAGTTTTCCAATCGTTTTTTTAAACGTCATAATCAAACTCTAATGTTGTACTTGGTGCACGTTGCCCTTCTACTGAAAGAGGTCTTTTCACGCTAAACTTAAAACCTGTAACCTATGCTTACACGGTAGCTTCTTGGTGTTTCTGTTTGCCATACATAACCATCCAAAGTGCCATCATAATCAAAATCAAAAGCTCCGCCAGAGTACAGGTACTCATCAAGCAGGTTGTTGACGTTAACGGCCAGGCTGATTTTCTTTAGCTGATAAGAAACAGCTCCGTCCAGGCGGAAGTAGTCGGGCAGCTGCATGCTAGCATCTTCTCTATAAGTCCATGGGTAACGCTCCGACTGCCACTGGTAACCAAGCGACACGCCAGCTCCTTGCAGCAACCCTTTGTTAAGTTTGTAAGACAGCCAGGCATTGGAGATGTGTTTAGCAAAGCCAGGCACTTTATCGCCAACTTCTAGCGCCGACCCGGCCATACCTTCTGTTATCTCAGAGTCGGTGTAGGCGTAGTTCATGGTTAAGTTTAAAGCAGGAGTTAACTGCCCACGCACGTCTAGTTCCACACCCTTTGTCTGGCCCTGCCCAATTTGTAGCGACAGGTTTTGAGAAGGGTCACTAGCTGGGTCACTTATAAGTTGGTCGTTTTTCGTGATCTGGTAAACCGAAACCGTAGAGTTCCAGCGGCCACCGAACCAGTCTTTTTTTAAGCCTACCTCCAGGTTGTTACCCGTAATCGGTTTTACTTCCCCGCCATTAGATAACTGCCCCAACTGCGGTATAAAGGCCTGATCGTATAAGGCGTACACAGAAGTATTTCTATCTACAGAAGCGCTGATGCCTACTCTTGGTGTAAACTTTTCGTTTTTGATGATGGCTCCGTACTGGTTCGTTGCCAGCTTGGTATACCTGCCTGCCAGCGTCAGGCGCAACTTATTGTCCCAGAAACCCAGCTCGTCCTGCACATAAGCCGCACCATATTTTTGGGCTAAGGTGCTTACATATGGCCTGTCTTCTAATGGTACAGAGTGATCAACGGTAGGAGGAATTATCTGACCATAGATAGGTTGATAGATGTTGAAAGGAGCTTCGGCATCAAGTACAAAATACTGGCTCCAATCTGCCAGGTACTCTTTGTCGCCGAAGTCCAGACCACCTAGTATGCGGTGTGTAATAGCGCCTGTCTGTACCTCGCCATTCACAAAGAGCTGACCGAACTTGCTTTTGTTGCTGGCATCCCAGCTGTTTAAGGTCCGCGTCATGTCGCCGTTTTCCAGTACTTTTCCAGCTATCCAGAGCGAGCTTCCTTCCTGCCTGTAATCGAAGTAGGAGGTTTGGGCTGTCAGCTTCCACTTGTCACTGATGTTGTGCTCGAAGAGCAGAAAAGCGCTGTGGTCGTTCATGTCAGATGGCTCCAGGTTTGGATCAGCGGTAGTAAAACTGCGCGGCAGATCTTCAAAACCTTCATCAGAGAATACATAAGCCGAACCGATAGCTGACATGCGAGAGTACTGGTAGGTATATTCTGCCGTTAAAGAAGTTTTATCGCTGAACTTATACTTAAGCACTGGAGCGATAGAATAACGGTTGTTGTACTCGTAGTCGCGCCATGAGTCTTTCTGCTGCCCCATCAGGTTCAGGCGGTACTGCAGTTTTCCGTCTTTCGTAATGCTTCCGTCCAGATCGGCGGTAGCACGCAGGGTGTTATAGCTGCCGAAGGTGAAGTTTACCTCCTGCTTTGTAGTGCCTGTCGGCTTTTTGGTAACCACGTTGTAGAAACCAGCAGGGTCGCCGTTGGCAAGCATAAAGCCAGCGGGGCCCTTTACAAACTCAATACGCTCCACAAAGGACATATCTTCTGAAAGCGGCCCCCAGGTAGACTCCACGTTCATGCCGTTTCTAAAAGGAGCTACTCTGGCGCCGCGCATTGTCATGCGCGTGTAGTTACCCCAGTGCTCCTGCACTGTAACGCCACTTACGTTGCGCGACACACCTTCCAGCATATCAAAGATCTGCTGGTCCTTTATCACATCGTTTGTTACAACCTGTATGTTTTGAGGCGTTTCGATTAAAGGCGCAGACAAACGCAGCGATTCTGAGGGAAGATCCGCTTTATATTTACTTTGCTGGGCCCGCACCACTACCTCCTGTAGCTTTAAGGCACTTTCTTTTAAGGTAAAGTTGGCTTCTGAAGTTTTGCCAGCCACCACTGTCACACTTTGCTCTTGCGGCTCAAGCCCAACCACCTGCACCATTAAAGTATAAACACCAGGCTTTACACGATTGATAATATAACGGCCTTGGGCATCTGTACTGGCCCCGATAGATGTACCTGCCACGCCTACTGAAATGCCTTCAGCTATTTGTCCATCGGTGGTAGTAATGTTTCCTTTGATGGTACCATATTGTGCAACGGCCACCATGCTGCTTAAAAGCACCAGAAGAAGTATTAAAATTGAAGAAGTAAACCTTCGAGAAAAAGTAAGGGATTTAAGTATCATATTACACCTACTGTAGTTTAGAACAATTCTAAATAATAGCAAATATAGAGTGGCTAAAAGCTGAGCAGCAAGTTTCTGAGAAAATAGTTATTGCCAATAAGTGCAAATTCACTAGCAGTAGTAGTAGCTCTCACTAGTACTAGTGAGAGCTACTACTACTGCTAGTGAGGCCATTCTCACACGGGATAGCCATAAGTAGGTTTAAGCAAAGGCATGCACAGGAACCAGTACAGCATCTGTAGCAATTTGCACCTGTGCCAGATAAGTTATAAGTTTGTTCTTCACGCTCTTTAACTGTGCCTAGTGTACAGCACTACATACAAGCAAAAAAACATGAACGCCACCAAAAGAAACAATGTAAAAGTCTCTGGGAAAGGAGAAAAGCCAATGCTCTTTGCTCATGGCTACGGCTGCGACCAAAGCATGTGGCGCTATATTACCCCTGCCTTTGAGGATGATTATAAAATCATCCTTTTTGACCATATTGGCTTTGGTAACTCTAACACCTCTTCCTATTCCAAAGAGCACTATTCTTCGCTGCAAGTTTATGCAGAAGATGTTCTGGAGATATGCAAAGACCTAAACCTGCAAGATGTTATTTTTGTAGGGCACTCGGTAAGTGCTATGGTCGGCGTTTTGGCTGCCATCAAAGAGCCTGACCTTTTTGCCAAACTGGTGCTGGTTAGTCCTTCTCCGAGCTTTATTAACGACGGAGATTATGTAGGTGGCTTTTCGAAAGAGGATATCCTGAACTTGCTTGATTCTTTAGACAGCGACTATCTGGGCTGGTCTAACACCATTGCTCCAGTTATAATGGGCAACCCTGATAAACCAGAGCTGGGCCAGGAGCTTGCACAAAGCTTTTGCAAAAGCAACATGGGCATAGCCAGAGACTTTGCTCATATCACTTTTCTTTCAGACACAAGAAAAGACCTGCCACGCGTAAAAACACCCACCCTTATTTTACAGTGCTCCGACGATGCCATTGCCCCTTTATCAGTAGGGAAATTTACTCATCAGAACATCCCTGAAAGCAAACTCGTTATCTTAGAAGCTTCTGGACATTGCCCTAACCTGAGTGCTCCAAAAGAGACTATTTCAGCTATCAAAAGCTTTTTGTAAAAGCTATCGTATGTAGAACAACAAGCCTAACCAAATAGGCTTGTATAGCAAAAACTGTTGTGTCTTATAAAGTAGAACTCTCGTTGTTTATAGAATACAAGGAACTTAAGAAAGCGAATGGAGATGTTTTTCTTGAAGCCAGAAGATCTCATGATAACACCTACATTCTTGTGAACTGGATAGGCATACAATCTTTGGAAACAATTGTGATGGGAGGAAACCACATCCTTTCCATGCTACGGGAGAAGCCTTGCAAGGGACTGCTGAATAGCAATCGCGAACTGATAGGCCCATGGGATGCTGGCGTTAATTGGCTGGTTCACAAATGGACTCCTCAAGCCAAAAGCCTGGGCTTAACCTATTTTGCCCATGTGCTCTCTCCTGGCATTTACGGCCAATGGTCTTTCCAGGCGCTCTACTCCTCTTTAAAGGAGCAGCTTAATATTGGTCCCTTCGATAACGAAAAAGCAGCCGAGGAATGGTTACGAATCAAAGTTGCATAATCTGCTCCTCATCAAAATAAAGCTATAAACTTCGTCCAGAAAACTTTAGCTCGCTTGGGGCTGTACTTATAGTTACACACGAATTGTTTCCCGTAAAAAGCGAATATGGCACGAACCTTATTGGCTGTACTCCTGCTCCTTTTGCTTTACCCGCTCAGCGGCCATACTTGGGGCTTTTTTGCGCACCAGCGCATAAACAGGCTTTCTGTGTTTGCCCTACCTCCCGAAATGATCGGCTTCTATAAAAAGCATATCCGCTACATTACCGAGAATGCCGTTAGCCCCGATCGTCGCCGTTATGCTGTAGAAGGAGAAGCTCCCCGCCACTACATCGACCTGGATGTGTATGGCGACAGCGCGCTTTATAAGCTACCTAGATTTTGGCAGCAGGCCGTAGAGCAATATTCCGAAGATACACTTCAGGCCTATGGTATCGTACCCTGGCACATTAACTTTATGAAGTACCAACTGACACAAGCGTTTAAAGAGCGGGATCTGAACCGTATACTTCGCCTATCAACAGAAATAGGACATTATATTGCAGATGCTTGTGTGCCCTTACATACCACCCAAAACTATAACGGCCAACTGACAGGCCAGCGAGGCATTCATGCTTTTTGGGAAACACGCCTGCCCGAACTCCTCTCTAACAACTATGACTTTTTTGTGGGCCAGGCGCAATACATAGAACAGCCACAGCTGAAGGCATGGGATTTAGTGGCTAGCGCACACACCGCTTTGGATTCAGTTCTATCCTTTGAGCGCCAGCTGACCCAGGAATTTGACGAGGACAAAAAGTACAGCTTTGAAGTGCGGAACAACCTTACTACCCGCGTCTATTCCAGAGATTTTTCTGAGGCATACCACCGCAGCTTAAACGGACAGGTAGAGCGGCAGATGCGATTGGCTATACACAGCATCGCCAGCTTTTGGTACACTGCCTGGGTAGATGCAGGCCAACCTGACTTGCGTGCTCTGGCAAATAATATATCTCCCGAAGAACAGGAACGTCTGAAAATGGAACAGCAGGAATACGAAAAAGGAGCTCACCCTCCTCGCGAAGAGGGCACAGATGTTAATTAGCCTCAAAATTAGTTTAACGCTTACCTCTTACCTTCCTGATCAGGCTTATTCTCAGATTTCTTAGTTTCTTTATTGGAAGTGGAAGATTGTTAAACCTCCACTGATAAAAAGGAGTGGGCTCAGAGCCGAAACTGGAATAGAAAAAAGCAATCTGCTCAACAGGCGGTGTCTCAAAATCTAAAACATAATTGGTTTCAGCGTACTGCCGAATTACTTCATTCAAGATAAGGGTTCTGCCGTTTTTAGTTGTGCCTTCGGCGTCTGCTGCATTAAAAAGGTACGTTATATAGTTGCCGTACCTCAGGAAAAGTCCTCCTGCCACTAATTTACCGTCTGGGGCTGCGGCATATATTAAGAATGCCATTCCGTGTTCCTGCAGCCTTGCATAAAGTTGCTGTAGCTGCTCATAGGCCTCCTCCGAAACTCCTCCCTCAATTTTATGGGCTACGTGTTTTCTAAACAGTGCTAGCAGTGGTTTCAGATCAGTGCTTTCTACCAAAACCAAGCCTGACGTTTCAGCCTTTTTAAGATTCATCCTCCTGTAGCGGGTGTAGCTTTTTAGCAGCTGCTCATATGGCTTATCGAGCTTTAGGCAATGGGTATGATGAGGATGTAACTGCTCTCCACTTTGTTCTAGCAGCAGTGTATTCGCAATATTAAAACTGTAGTTACTACTTAGCCTAACCTGTTTTAAAGCAACAGACATAAAAGTTGCCACCCGCTTTGCTGACGCTTCATCAGAAAAAAACAGGCCCAACTGTTGGCAGAACAAAGGTTGCCCTAATGTGTTGTAGCCCCACTTCTTTTCTATCGGTAACGGAAATATGGCTGTATACTTCCCTTGCTGCTCTTCTACTACCGCACACCACCCAGGCGCTACCACATCCAGATACCACGACAGCGCATACACCTGCTTCTCCAGCGAAGCTTCTATACAAGCATCCCAGTAACTCTTGTTTATTTGAACATGATTAAGAAAACGTATCAAAATGAAGTGGTAGATGTATCTGCTAACTTATACTGGACTATCTTTTGCAGAGGCTAATGCCTTGTACAGCCTCATGCGCGCGTTACGAGCAGTTTTCACAAACCATGGCAGGTTATTCTGGTACAAAGCTGAATACTTTATTTGTTCCGCACCAAAAGTAGCATTGAAGCTATCAATACTTTCTATAGCAGGACTTTCAAAATCCATTGTATAGTTTGTTCCTGCACATTGCCTGATTATCCTATCTCTGATCAAAGTCTTACCATTTGTCTTCCTTCCTGCACTATTAGCAGCACTGATCAAACAACTAATCCTGTCTTTATACTTCAAAAACAAGCATCCTGTATTTATTTCGTCGTTCTGTAAGCTATACACGAGCTGCGCCATGCCTCGCTTATTTGCCTGAACAAACACATCGCGCAGCAGTTGGTAAATTAACTCTGTAAAGCCACCTACCATCTTTGGAGAAATGTGCGCTTTATAAAGTTGAATTAGCGGCTCTACATCATCGCTGTTAACTAGCGTCAAGTTAGATTTCTCCGCTATCTTCAAATTCTTTTTACGATCTCGGGTATAGTTGCTGTATAACTGCTCGTAAGGCTCCTGCAACGACAAGTAGCGGGTATATCTTGGTTGCAGCCCGTACTTATCTTTTAAAGGTTTCAACACGGCCGTGTTTTCCGTGCAGAACTTATAGTTATGGATAAACCTAAAACGACTCACCGTTTGTGCCAGGAATTGATCTGCCACAGCTCGTACACCATCTGGTTTAACCGAAAATATACCTAACTGCTGCGCAAAGAACGTTTGGCTTAAATGGGCAAAGCCTAACTTTTTGGTGCCTGGCAGCGGCATTACCGTTACATATTGTCCCTCCTCTACTTCAACCAAGGCTTGCCATCCTGGCGCCACTACATCCAGGTACCACGACAGCGCATACAGCAGTCCCTCAGGCGAAGCTTCTATACAAGCATCCCACTTCGCTTTATCAATCTGCTCGTTCTTCAGGTACTGGATCATACCCTAAATAAAATGAAAAAGGGATTATTAAACCAATAATCCCTTTTTCTTAATTTGATATGTATTACTTTATGTCCTAGACAGAGTTACTGCACTTTCGGGTTGCAAATCCGAAAGTGCAAAAGGACAGAACACCACAAAAAAGTCTTTTGTTCTGTGTCTTTTGTCTTACATCCTTTTTTATACCAGTTTCTTATAACGAATACGCTGTGGCTCGGCATCACCTAGGCGCTTCTTCTTATTCTCTTCGTATTCAGAATAGTTACCTTCAAACCAGTATACCTGCGACTCTCCTTCAAAAGCGAGGATATGCGTACAGATACGGTCCAGGAACCAGCGGTCGTGGGAGATGATAACGGCGCAGCCTGCGAAGTTCTCCAGTGCATCTTCCAGGGCACGGATGGCATTCACGTCCAGATCGTTGGTAGGTTCATCGAGCAGCAGCAGGTTGCCGCCTTCTTTCAGCGTCATGGCCAGGTGCACACGGTTACGCTCACCACCCGACAGTTTATCTACTTTCTTCTCCTGGTCTCCGCCTGTAAAGTTAAACTTGCTCACATAGGCACGGGACACGATCTGGCGGCCTGCCATCATCATGTGCTCTGTACCGCCAGAGATTACCTCAAACACAGACTTGCTGCCGTCTAACTGAGCATGTTCCTGATCTACGTAAGAAATCTGCACTGTGGAGCCTACTGTAAAGTTACCAGCGTCTGGTTGCTCCTGCCCTGTTATCAGCTTGAACAAGGTAGTTTTACCAGCACCGTTCGGACCGATGATGCCAACAATACCACCTTGCGGCAGCTCAAAGCTTAGGTTTTCAAACAGCAGTTTATCGCCGTAGGCTTTGCTTACGTTGTTTACTTCTATTACCTGTGCACCCAAACGAGGGCCGTCAGGTATAAACAGCTCTAGTTTTGCCTCTTTTTGAGAAGCCTCTTCTCCTGCTAATTTGTCGTACTGGCTCAGACGAGCTTTAGACTTGGCATGACGGGCTTTAGGAGCCATTCTCACCCACTCCAACTCTCGTTGTAGAGTTTTCTGGCGCTTGCTCTCGGTTTTCTCTTCCTGCGACAAACGGGTTGCTTTCTGCTCTAACCAGCTGCTATAGTTGCCTTTCCATGGAATCCCCTCGCCGCGGTCCAATTCTAGAATCCAACCAGCTACGTTGTCAAGGAAGTAACGGTCGTGAGTAACGGCAATTACGGTTCCTTTATACTGCTGCAGGTGCTGCTCCAACCAATCCACAGACTCGGCATCCAGGTGGTTGGTAGGCTCATCTAGCAAAAGCACATCTGGCTCTTGCAACAGCAGGCGGCAAAGTGCCACACGGCGTTTTTCACCACCCGACAGGTTTCCGATAATAGCATCTTCTGGCGGTGTGCGCAAGGCATCCATCGCACGCTCCAAGCGGTTATCCAGTTCCCAGGCGTTCAGTTGGTCCAGCTTTTCCTGCACTTCGCCCTGGCGCTCGATAAGTTTGTTCATTTCATCGTCCGTCATTTCTTCGGCGAACTTCATGTTAATCTCATCAAACTCCTTCAGTAGGCTAACAACTTCACTAACGCCTTCTTCCACTACTTCGCGCACGGTTTTGGTAGGATCTAGTTGCGGCTCCTGCTCCAGGTAGCCAACTGAGTAGCCAGGTGACCACACTACCTCGCCTTGAATTTCTTTATCTACACCTGCAATTATTTTCAGCAAGCTGGACTTACCAGACCCGTTAAGGCCCAGTACCCCAATTTTAGCGCCGTAGAAAAAAGACAGGTAAATGTTTTTAAGCACTTGTTTCTTAGGAGGGTAAATCTTACTTACCCCAGCCATTGAAAAGATTATCGTTTCGTTACTCATGCTACAATTTATAAATTACAAACAGCTTTCTTAGCTAAAAATACTTAAACCAAGTAAGATAGGCTCCTTTAGATACCCCTCTTAGTTGATTTTTAATAACATAATTACAAATATCGGAAAAATTCATGCATATACCCTTCACAAAATTGCTTTGAAATTATTAAACTTGTAAAATCTGTATAGGTAAGTAACATCTATACTTATCTTAGCTCCGACTTTGGAACGTTGTTAATTTGTTCAGTTGTAATAAACGCAAGAAATTGATCAGCGTATGTTAAGGTCAGTTTTAAATTAGCGCCTTACCTAATCGTACACTTAGTAAACCCTATCCAGTCAATGGAAAACAACAATCTATTGGAAGAAGCCAAAAAATATGGCTTTATTCAGGACCAGCAGGTGTGGCTGAAGCCCTTTATGACCTACCCTGCTCGCCAAGTGGGCGACGTAAAAGAGTCTGAAGATGACTCCCTGCTGTACTTTGCCAAGCGTTTCGAAATGTTTCAGGAGAAGGTGAACAACCTGCTCGAACGTATCGCAACCTCAGAAAACAAAGGCTCTTTCCTGATGAAAGTGCTGCACATGAAAGACCAAGTAGGCAACTACGATGCCCTTGGTGACTTTGAGCAGATCTTTCATACCTTAACCAAGGCAGAGGAAGAGATAAACGAAACCATAAAGCAGAACCGCGAGAAAAACCTTACTATAAAAGTAGGTCTTACGCAGGAGGCTGAAGCTTTGCAGGAGAGCATCGACTGGAAGGAAACAACCGAGAAGCTAAAGGAACTCCGCACTACCTGGATTAAGACAGGACCTGTAGAAAAAGAACTGACCGATGAAGTTGAGGAGCGATTTAAAAACGCTATCGAGGCTTTTTTCCAGCGTAAGAAAGACTTTTTCGAGGACAAGCGGCAGATGCAGAACCGCACCTACGAGAAGTATAAAGACCTTATAAACAAGTCTATCGCGCTGCAGAACTCCGATGATTGGGAAAATACCACTGCCAAATTAAAAGACCTGCAAAACCAGTGGAAAGAAATACAGGGCAATAGCCTGCCACGAAAGGTTACGACTAAGCTTTGGGGCGACTTCCGTAAGGCACACAACCATTTCTTTGAGCGCCTGAAGCAAAAGATAGAAAAGGAAAAGACGCAATCGCGCGAGAAGTTTTACGAGGTAAACCTGGAAAGGAAAAATGAGCTTGCCTCCAGTGCTGAGCAGCTAACGCAGCTAAGCAGCTTAAACGATGCGGTAAAACGGGCAAAAGAGCTACAGGCAGAATGGAAAAAGGTAGGCCCGGTGCATCCTTCAGTTTCTGATGCCGTTTGGGAGCGCTTTATTAAGGCCTGCGACAGAGTTTTTGAAATGAGCAGCTTGGAGCACTACATCCGAAAGCGCCAGCAAAGCGCAGAAGCACCTCAAAGCCAGACCGACGGATTGCATGCACGCATTAATGCGCTGAAAGATTTTATCAAGTCTGACAAGCAAGAGCTTGAAGTGCTGGAGACGAACCTTGGCAAGTTAAGCGATTCACCAGCAAACGATTCTTTCCGCAACATGCTTAAAGGTAAAATCCGCAACTTCAACAGAAAAATCAATACAAAAACGGAAATGATTGAAATGTTTAAGACCCAGTTGAGCGCAATTAAAGAGTAACCTTTTGCGCTATAGACTCTTAAGCGAAAGCGCCTGCCACTAAGCTGTGGCAGGCGCTTTTTTATGGTAGGAACTACAAAAATCCTGCCCTTTTACCTGATGTTATGTTATCAAAAAATCAATCAAAATAAATTTGTTGGTTATTGAACATTTATGTTTTATTTGCGTTGTCATGTAAAAAACAAACAAAAAAGCAAAATATTATTTATAAAAATTTTTGTTTGTATATATTTTCATACTTTTGCAAACTATTTTTTTAGCCAATAAATTAAAAGGAGAAAGATATTATGTATTGGACACTAGAATTAGCTTCGTACCTGGAGGATGCACCCTGGCCAGCTACTAAAGATGAGCTTATAGATTATTCCATCCGTTCAGGTGCACCGATGGAAGTTGTAGAGAATCTTCAAGCTCTTGAAGATGACGGTCAGCCGTACGAGAACATCGAGGAAATCTGGCCTGATTATCCGACCAAAGAAGATTTCATGTTCAACGAAGACGAGTACTAGAACTTTTAATTAGAAATTCAGAATTAAAAATTAGAAATTGATTTTCGAGCATGATTCATTTCTAATTCATAATTTTTAATTTCTAATTGAGCAAAGCTGTGATCGTTGAAGTAGATAACTTGGTTGTGGGTTATGGCCAGAGGGCTCTAATCCGCAACCTTTCTTTTTTTATACCCGAACCAGCTTTCGTAGCTATCATTGGGCATAACGGTGCGGGCAAAACGACGCTGTTCAAAGCCTTTCAGCAGAAAGTGGAATACCAGGGGCAGATCAAAGTGGCGGGCGAGGATATCAGAACATTAACTAATCCTACTACGAACGGCCTGCTCTCCTACCTACCGCAGAAGAACATTGTATCGTTCCCAATAAAAGTGCACGACCTGGTGGTAATGGGCTTATTCCGTAAGAAGCGCTTTTTTGAAAACTACAGCGCTGCCGACTACTCGTATGCCGCAGAGGTGCTGGAGCAGCTACAGCTCAGCCACCTCATAGACCATGACTTTACCACTTTATCAGGAGGGGAACAGCAACTGGTATGGCTGGCACAGCTTGTACTTCAGGACGCTGCTATTTGCCTGCTGGATGAGCCGACGCAACAGCTGGATGTGTACTACAAACGCAAAGTATTCAGCTTACTTCAGGACTGGGTGCAGCTGCAGCAAAAAACAATTCTCTGCATTACCCACGACCTCCTGAACCTGTTGCCCTTGCAAGGCTACCTGCTCAACTTATCTAAACCAACACCAACGTTAGAGCCCATCTCTCCAGATACCGTTATGCAAAACCAGGAGTTCCTGGAATCGGCACGGCAACCTATAGGTAGCTAGGCTGTAGAGTTTTTCAAGCTAAGCACATGTTAACTATTGGCACAAGTGGACGCTTGCGTCAAGACTAGCCAGCAATCTATACTTCCGACTTAGCAAATGCCTCCGCTAAAACCAAATCTTCAGGTGTGGTTATTTTGATGTTGCGGTAGCTACCTTCCACTAGCTTTATCTCCTCCCCTAGCTGCTCTACAACCGAGGCATCGTCGGTGAAGTACGGCTGCTCAGGCTGCTCATAGGCTTTGCGAAGTATACTGGCCTTAAAACATTGCGGAGTTTGTACCAGCTTATACTTTGCCCGATCCACAGCTCGGCTGTTTTCGCTGTCAAGCTCTCTTATAGAATCTTTAGGCGACACTGCTACTATAGCATTGCCATACTGAGCGGCGGTTTTAAAAGCCTCAGCTATGGTTTCTATAGCTACAAAAGGCCGCACGCCATCGTGTACTGCCACAACTGCCTCCCCCTGCACCAAGTCCAGTCCATTGTTAACAGAACCAAAACGTGTAGCACCACCAGCCACTACCATATGGAACAACTTGAAGGTATGTTTACGGCATAACTGTCGCCATGCCTCCTGCTGGTTTTCTGGCAGCACTACAATCAGCCTGATGTCTGGATTATAGCTGTAGAAGCGCTCCAGCGTGTGCATGAGAATAGGCTTGCCTGCTACTTCTATAAACTGTTTCGGCACGGCCTGCTGCATACGTGTGCCTGTGCCGCCAGCCACTACTATGGCATATTCTTCTAGTTTATTTATAGTCATTTAATTCTTAGGTTTTGATCGTATGCTACAGAAATACCAGCATCTAGCGATGTGCCAGCAGGTAAAGCCTATTTAAGTTCCAGACTTACATAAACAGCTGTTACGGCTATACTAAAGTTGGACTGCTACTAAACAAAAGGAGCCCTGGCTATTGGACCAGGGCTCCTTGTAAGTTATGTCTAATCTTACAGAATCAGCATTACATCGCCGTAGCTAAAGAAGCGATACTTCTCTTTAACTGCAGCTTCGTAAGCTTCCATTATCAACTCATATCCTCCAAAAGCAGCAGCCATCATCAGCAACGTCGACTCTGGCATGTGCAGGTTTGTCACCAGGCTGTTTGCAATTTTAAAATCGTAAGGAGGGAATATAAAACGGTCTGTCCAGCCATCGTTTGGCTTCAGGCGACTATTTGCCGACACCGAAGACTCTAGTGCACGCATAGTGGTTGTACCAATAGCGCAAACACGCTTTTTGCTATCTAGTGCTTTATTTACCATATCTGCCGTAGAACCAGGTACTGAAAAGTTTTCAGAGTCCATTTTATGCTTTGTCAGGTCTTCCACATCTACTGGGCGGAAAGTACCTAAACCTACGTGCAGCGTTATAGGAGCAATGTCAACACCTTTTACTTCCAGGCGCTTTAGCACCTCTTTGGTAAAGTGAAGGCCAGCAGTAGGGGCAGCTACAGCACCTACGTTTTTCGCATATACCGTTTGGTAGCGCTCTCTGTCCTCAGGCTCTGCTTCACGCTTGATATACTTAGGAAGTGGGGTTTCGCCTAAGTCATTGATAGTTTTGTAAAACTCTTCGTCAGAGCCATCAAACAAAAACTTAATTGTACGGCCACGGGAAGTAGTATTGTCAATTACCTCCGCTACCAGGTCGCTTTCCCCGAAGTATAGTTTGTTACCTACACGGATTTTACGAGCTGGGTCCACCAACACGTCCCACAGGTGAATGTCTTTGTTCAGCTCACGCAGCAGGAATACTTCTATTTTAGCACCTGTCTTCTCTTTGTTTCCATACAACCTGGCAGGGAATACTTTGGTATCATTTACCACCATCACATCGCCATCGTCGAAGTACTCCAGAATATCTTTAAATATTCTGTGCTCGATTTTGCCTGTGCTGCGGTTTACAACCAACATACGCGACTCATCACGGTTCTCTGTAGGGTGAGAAGCCAATAATTCGGCAGGAAGGTCGAATTTAAATTCTGATAATTTCATAGATCAAATATTACGGTATTTATCTTCAGTTACACAACCACCTAAATATCAGCTATATACTGGCTTATTGTGGTTTACAGGGGAAGCTATAGGAAAGAACTTTATCTTTTTCAGGTTTCCGCCGCCCTTACCCTCTGTACTTCAGTCAAAGGATAAACGCACAAAGGTAGGCCAAGAGTTTCTTAATTCCTAACTCTGGAAGTCTATGTGCTTTTTGTTGAATTCTTTAGAAGCTAGGCTGCTTGTGCTTCTTTTCAAGCTGATAGAGGCCACAGTTTATACTGATGGTTATACCACAAAAGCAGGCGAGATGGTAGATCGTAAAGTAAAAGTGAGGAAAACGAACATCAAAGTCGAGCCAAAGCGGAGGAGTATTTGATCTGTTTTACGCAAAGAGAGAAGAAACTGGTACTAGCGGGACTGTACCTGAGGGATAGAACCAATGGTTATTTTGCCCACTACAAGTTATAGTTGCTCAGTAAGCAAAACGTAAAATTGTATAGAGATTTGAGAAGCTGTAGGTACTTACTCTAAAACTCGCATAAACACACCTGAAGAGCCAATTAAACACACCTCTTTACATAGCAAAGCGGCTAAGGAGCACATTCTGCTCTCTTATAAATATCGCCTATTGGATTATAAATGACAGAACTCTTTTGAATCCTTGTAGTAGCAGTGAGCGAAGTGAGCAGCCTTCCCAGTATTGCCCTGTATCAGGATCTTTGTAGTAAGTAGTTCTTTCCATAGCACTGATTGTTAGAGCTTTTAATTAGTTTATAAACAGTAGCAGTAAGCAATTATAATCTTAAAAGTTAACCTCAAGGAGTGCATCAATTCTGTTTACTTCCTTCATTGTTAACATTACGGTAATTTACGCAGCTAAAAAGGCAAAGAATAAAACTAACAGAAGCATCTTTATGAATATTCCCCTATTCTGCTTTATTTTCTCTAAATTACAACATGCTCATTAGCAGTCACCTATATTTTTCAAGCAGAACTAAAGTTTAGTCAAAAACAGAGGAAGATACATTAACAACAGAAAGCATGAAAAGATATGGGCTTCACGGCAAGCTAAAAGCCTTATCCTGTTTCATAACTTTTCTGCAAAGC
>NZ_JAJJWH010000062.1 GCF_020907245.1 Pontibacter harenae
ATAACGCTAATAAAGTTGCTTTTTAACACAGTTCATAAAGCCGCAACTGCTCGACCTGCCACACGAAGAGTTCTGGATTATACTGCTGAACCGTGCTAACATAGTGATGCGCAAAGAAAGCATCAGCATAGGCGGTGTGGCGGGCACTGTAGCCGACCCAAAAATCATCTTTAAGAAAGCGCTGGAACAGCTGGCAAGCTCTATCATCCTGGTACACAACCACCCCAGCGGCAACACCAAACCCAGCGCCGCCGACATCGCTCTAACCAAAAAAGTAAAAGAAGCAGGCCAGTTCCTGGATCTCCCCGTCCTGGACCACATCATCTTTACCGACAACGACTACTATAGCTTTGCTGACGAAGGAGTTTTGTGAGTTAGAGATTTAGAGAGTTTAGGCGTTAGAGAGTTGTTTTAAGTTTGGGAGGTAGAAAGTTAGAAGGTTAAAAAGTTGATGGGAAGAGTTGGGATGGTGGAGGAGAGGTTAAGTAATTTTGAGTTTGCAGAGGCTTTTAAGCGGCGCATTAAAGCTTTTGCTTTACGCGTGATTAAGCTTTATCAAGCTTTGCCACAAAAGATGGAGGCGCAGATTGTGGGGAAGCAGTTGCTGCGAGCGGCTACAGCAGTAGCTGCAAATTACCGTGCAGCTTGCAGGGCAAGGTCAAGAGCTGAATTTGCGGCTAAAATTGGTATTGTGTTAGAAGAAGCAGATGAGTCGCTGTTTTGGCTTGAAATACTGGAGGAGGCAAATATCTTTCCTGCTTCAAAGTTGCAAGACCTAAAGCAGGAAGCTGATGAACTAACAGCTATACTTACGCGCATCAGAAAATCAGCAGCAACAAAATAACTCTTTAACTCCCAAACCCTCTAACTCACTAACTCTCTAACTCTCCAAGATTTCCTTCACTCTGCCGACCTCGCCAGTTTCTAGTCTGACTTTTATACCGTGGGGATGGTTGGGGGAGTTGGTGAGGATATCCTGCACGTAGCCTTCGGTCAGGTCGCCAGTGCGTTGGTCTTCCTTCAGCACAATGTTTACATGCAGGCCTGGTTTTATGTTGGCACGTTTTCTACCGTCCATATCTGCTGCTATGATTTTATTTTTTTCAGTAAACGTGGTGTGTACTTGATAATTGCTCCTAAGGCTGCGCCTACGACAAAGGCTACTAAAAAGCTCTGAAGCTCCGCAATGTCAGCTTTTAGCAGGAGTAGCTGTAGTATAGAAGTGGTCATGCAAGTATGGTTAGTGGTGGGTTATTTCTTTGTGATGATGTGCAGGTATCTTTCGTTTTCATTCAAGCTGTAGCGGTGAGGTGCAGTAACATCCTGAGGCCCTGCTTCTACTTTCCCTATCTGGCTAATATCGGCTAGAATAAGCTCTGGTTTCACCATCGCGCCATCGACTAAAACTTTCAGGTTCCGCTGCGATGCTGGCACTTTAAAATAATCTAGTACCTGCTCTAAACTAACCAACTGTATGTTGCCTGCAGTGCTTGCCAGCACGACACCTCCCTCAGCCTTGTTGCCATACTTTTCAGTAGCTTCGGCATCTTTCAGTATCGCATCTACTTTTAAATTTGCATCATCTATAATCAATGCGTTGCGGCTGGTTTCCTGGTTGTTTACCAACAAAAGCGGTCTGCTGTCAGGTATACTTGCCTGTCTTGTAATTGAAGGAGTAAGGTCATCAACAGAAGGAGCCAATTGCTGGGCTGATAGCGTAAAGCTGCTGGCGCAGACAAGTATGAAAGCGGGTAAGATAAAGCTCTTTTTCATAGTAACACAGTTTAGTCGTTTTGCATGCGCCTTACCTTCTGCTGGATATGCTGGTTTTGCCGCTCCATGTCGTTGGCGTGCTTCATGTACATAAATATAGCAATTATTCCGGCAATATGGCCAGCTAATACCAAGTATAAACCAAGGAAGTTTTCTGACCAGTTCATAAATTTGATAAGAGTGCCGCAGGTAACAAGTAAGGCTGCAATAGAGAAGAGTAGTTTTTCTATGGATCTTTGCTTCATAAAGCTCTGATTTAGTAAAACATAACGCTATACCCAAGCATACATATTGTAATGCTGCTTAGGTATAGCGTGTAAAAATTGGAATAGTTACATTGGGTCTAGGCTTCAGCTAAAGCAGCAGCTTTTCCGAGCTCTATTTTAGTGCCCAATACATCTAAAAATGCCTTGATGAATTTAGGATGCCCTGGCCAGGCTGGCGATGTGACTAAGTTGCCATCCACAACGGCTTCGGTTGCCTCCACGGCTACAAAGGTACCGCCTGAAAGCTCTACCTCTGGGCCAACAGCAGGGTAAGCGGTAAGTCTTCTGCCTTCTACCACACGGGCAGCAGTTAGTATCTGGATGCCGTGGCAAACAGCGGCTAAGGGTTTGTTGTTCTCAGCGAAATATCTGGTAATTTCCAGCACCCGCTCGTTTAGGCGCAGGTACTCTGGCGCACGGCCTCCTGCAATTACCAGCCCTTCGTAATCGGCAGGGTTTACATCATCAAAAGTATAAGTCAGCTGAAAGTTATGTCCTGGCTTTTCGGAATAAGTCTGGTCACCCTCGAAATCGTGGATAGCAGTTTTAATCATTTCGCCTTTCTTTTTACCAGGGCAAACAGCATGTACTTCGTAACCCACCATCAGCAGCATCTGGAAAGGCACCATCGTTTCGTAATCTTCGGCAAAGTCGCCTGTCAGGAAGAGGATTTTCTTTGAGTTTTCCATAGTAATCTGATTTATAGGTTTATAAATGTAATGGTCTGGCAAAAACTTTTAAAGGTTAATTCCCCTGTTGATTTAAAGATAGGAAATATCTTCTTGATTTGACAGTAGTTAAGCGATTATGATACAATGTTTTAGTGGTGGTGTATGGTAATTATACATCTGGGTATCAAAGCTTTTTATTTACTTCAAACTGATGCTTGCCTGTGCCTACAGCGCCTGTTGCAGCCATACCCTCGCAGGTGGTGGTAAAGCTGGTAACATCATCAGATGTGAAAAAAGTTAACTCTGCCTTACCTTCTGCATCTGTTAGCAAAGAGGGTTGCCAGTGCAGGGTATTGCGGTAGTCGGGCAGGTTGTGTCGCTCATCAGCCACATCGTAGCGGGGCACGTAAAACTCTTTTGCCTTATAGTAGCCAGGCAGTTTAAAGCTGATGGCACCTGGCGCAGGAGTTTTGCTGATGTCGTAGTTAGGGTTTCCTCTTTTGGTGTATAACAGAATAACACCACTGCCTCCCTGCCTGTAGACAGAGGCGTTGGCTCCTTTTAGGACTTCTATCGTTTCTATATCTGTTGGCGAGAGCATCTGGACCATATCCAGTTCAACAGGCATACCATCGAGGAGGAACTGTGGTGTTCCTCCTCCTCTGATAGATACACTCATGTTCATACCAGAACCTACTACCTGTACGCCTGCCACCTTGTATAGGTACTGCAGCACGTTAGGGTAATACACCTTCTCGTTTTCCAGGTTGATAATGGCGTCTGTAAACTCTTTTGAGTGCCATTTTCTTAGGTCTGGTTCTGCTTTTTTGGCCGTCACCTGTACCTCTTTCAATAAAATCTCGCCTGAGGCTACACGAAAAGCTCTGTCGCTTTGTGCCCATTTGGCCATTTTGTTCATGTAAGACTCGCTTAGCTTGCTATACTCATAGGCATCTGCAAAAGTAGAAAAGGCTGGTGGGGGAGGTGTAAGTGCATCCTGTTTTACTATCAGGTTATCGCCGCCTTTTTGGGTCCTGGCCTGAACAAACACATTCAAAGTATCATGGTAATGGAGCCCATGCAGGTAAAAGCGTCCATCCTCCGTTGTCTCGGCCATGGATATAGCAGGTATGTTCTCCTCGGCCATACGGTCCTTCTTAAAGAACAAAGAGAGGTTAGTTTTGCCAACTGTTTTCTTTTTGTTAAACTCTCGTTCCACAACGCCCGAAATGCTGATATTCTGCTCTATAGGAAACTTGTATGGAGGGAATTTGTCCTGTAAGATATCTGCCCAACTGAAGCGCCTCCAGCCCTGCGTCATCAGAAGCAGGTCGAGGTGCTGTGTTGCGTCAGGATTATTTTTATCAAAATAGTGGGCAGGTTGCTCAATGTTGCCTTTCAATTCGCTACTCAAAAAGAAGTAGGTATAGATATTTTCTGGGTTAGGAGTGGGGACAGGTGTGTCGAGGGCATCGTGAACTGCTAACGAAAAATTCCCTTTTACAGGATTGCCAGCGGTATCCTGCACTTTCACCTTCATGCTTACTTTTTCCCGCTGCCCGTACACCTGCTTATCGGTAGTGATGGCAATGTTCAGCTTTTCTGGCTGGCGTACAAAGGCAAGTCTTTCGGCTAATGGTTGGCCAGCACCGTTGAAGACAGTAAAACTTACTAAACCTGTAGGAAACTTATCTGTAGGTATGTTCGTGGCTATTCCATCGTTGCCAACAAGCGCTTTGGCTGCGAAAAAGATGTTTCCTTCGGCGTGTGCTACAATAAAGGTGCTGTCTTGTGCGGATCGGCTCAAGGTGTTAGCTAGTGTAAGCCGTACACCGCTTTTCCCCAGTTGGTAGAGGCTCATGACGATTCCTTTATCTAATGCCTGGGGCAAGGGAAAAGATGCAGTGGATTTACCTTTTTCTTCTAAGCGTGCTTCATACGTTTTACCTTGCTCTGGCTTCATCACAATCATGCCCATGCCCAGGTGCTTGCTTTTGAAGTCAGCTACTCTGTTTCCTAAATTATCATAAATACCGCCTGCAACGTCTGTTCCTTTGCCTGTTATATCCACGGCCTTGAACGCTACCTTCGATACCAGCCCGTTTACCAGGTTGCCGCCTTCTGGGAAGAACTGTAGGTCGAGGTTGCGTTTGCCTATTGGCAGGTTATAGGTTTTGCTGAAGTCTTCACCTTCGGCATCAGAAGTCACATAAAGTATGGCCTGCTCTATGCTTTTGTCCTTAGGCCTTTCTAGATTCAGCACCAGTTCTGCAGCACCTTTATCATCTGTTTGCAGACGCTGCTTTTTATGCTTTTTACCGTCTATCTCCAGTTGGTAGGTTAGTGGCAACTGCTTTGCTGGCTCAAAGGGCAGTTTGTAGAAGTGCAGCGTAGCCGTTAGAGAATCGCCGTTGGCATAGGGATGCGTGTTAAAAGAAATGCCAGCTTTCAGATCATCCCTATCAGGCTTGGTTATATTGATTTCGCGTGAAAAGAAGTAGTCAGGACTGAAGTTGCGCATCCAGTTGGTATAGGCTCTGAGCTGATAAGTACCCTCGGCTAAGGTATCAGGAAGGTAAATGTCACCGTTGGCTGTGCCACCAGTTGCCTCTAATCTTCTATTAAAAAGTATTTTGTTTTTCGGGCTGATCAGATCGACATATACTATCTTGTTTAGTGTGTCGATAGGTGTTTTAGGGGACAAGGTGAGATAGGTTTTAAACCAGATGGTTTCGCCAATGCTATACAGCGGCTTGTCCTGGTGAATGTAGATCTTGCCCTGAGGATAGTTGCTGTAGAAAACCTCCAGTTTAGCAGCTAGCTTTTTCAGCAAATCGCCATCGGCCAGCTTAGGTTTAAAGGCAAAAACAAAAAAAATGAGAGGAAGAAGGAGCAGGAAGAGCTTGAGCTTTTTCATGGAGGAAGCACCGCATTAAGTTTGTAAGAGGAAAAGGTGCTTATCAATATAAAAAAAATATTATGTATTGACGTTAAAACAACGAAAAATATAGCGGGGTTTAGGAATGCACGGATGAAATCAGTCTACTTGTACCGTAGCAAAACTGCGCTGGTAGGTTATTCCAGTCTGAACGCACTGGCGCGAATCTCCAAAAGCTACGATCAATATAAAGGAACGTAAACCCTTTGTAGATTTTGGTCTAATAGTTAATGGTAAGCTTTTAGCTATTTTTATTGGCAGGAGACTTTTCTTTTATTGCATCAATGATCCTGTCGATTTCCGCTAAAATGGTTATAATATAATTCCAAGAGCCTCTTAACTCAGCATATTCTATTTTGTCAAATGGGTTCTGCATAAAAGAATACTTTCTTAAAGAGCCAAAGCGATGTACTTCTGGGGTCCTAAAATTGTCGTCAAACTTTTGAATATGCTCTAAAATTTGGTCAACAAAACCTTTGTCTAAGAAGCTAACACCTTGTGATAAATTCCGAAAAGCTTTCTTTCTGCTTTTGGAAGAATTATATTTATTATATAATTCTTCAGAACTAATCAATAAAAGAACACCCATTATTTTGTCCCACATGGCTCTGTAGCGTGGAATATAATTGGCATTATGACGATGAATCTCAAGTCTTGAATTAAATAAAGTAGGATTATCTAATATACTTTCATTAACTGAAAGCTTCATAGAGTTTTGCTCATTCCAATGAGCCCCTGAGAAAAAACTATCTAAAAGTAATAAAGCAAAATTTATTTTCAGGTCAACTAAGGCATAAAATACACGAAAACCATGACTGCCAAATGGTACAAGTTTATTAAATGCTTTAACGATGTCAATAAATGGTAGGTCTGCACCAGTATGTTGTTTTGTATAAACTGCAATCAATGCTTGTAACTTCTCCGCATCTTCTTTGGTTTTGATTTGGTCTGTCATTATAGTATTTCAGTCAGTTAACTTAAAAGTTAAAATACACGTGAATCATTGCCAAATATAACAGCTAAACAAAATAAAGCTATGATTATAATAGATTAACAAAAAGTACAAGTTTGCTACTCCTGTACTTTCCCGACCAAAAATTTCCGAACTTTGCCAAAGTATAAGTAGTTACGTTTATGCAAAAATCTATTAAGCTGATCATATTTGCGGGCATCGCGCTGGTGCTGGTTTATTTTGTAAGGGAATCCTTCTTTAACGACGACAACTATCTGCTTCCGCTCCAGAAAGAACGCGAGAATAAAGACCTGTCTTTCCGAAGCAGGGCAAATACACCTTTTGATGAAGAAGGCCATCGCACTTTTAAGAACCTGGTATACTACGAGCCAAACCTCGATTACCGCGTGTCGGCCAAAATGGAGAAGTTTCAGCAGCAGGACACCCTGCACATGCCCATGACGAACGGCACCACCGAAGCCTATTTACGTTATGCCCAAGCCACCTTTGAACTGGAAAATCAGCCGCAGCGCCTCACACTTTACAAGAAAGTAGACGGTGAAAACGAGGAGCTTTTTGTGCCTTTCACCGATAAAACTAACGGCTTTGAGACCTATGGCGGCGGCCGTTTCCTGGATGTTCCTTTTAAAGAGGATGCCAAAACCGTGGTGCTGGATTTTAACCGAGCCTACAGCCCCTTCTGCGCCTACAATCCCGACTATGTTTGCCCACTGCCCCCGCGAGAGAATAACTTAACGGTAGCGATACCCGCTGGAGAGAAAAGTTACGGGGAACATTAATATTTGAGACGCAAGACATAAGACACAGGACAAGGAAGTAAAGAAGATTTTACCGTTGAGGTAATATTGACCAAGCTTACGCTGGAAGATTCTATCCTTGTGTAAAGAAGCACTTAAAACTCATATTTGCACAAAAGTCTTGTGTCTTATGTCCTGTGTCTTGCGTCTCCATCAAAAATATCCTTAATTTTGAAAAACCTTAGCCTTGTTTGAACGGGCTATACTTTTAAATCAACAGAAAAAACATGCTGATTTCATTCGACTGGCTGAAACAACTGATTAACATAGATAAACCTGCTGAAGAAGTAGGCGTTTTGCTGACAGGCGCTGGCCTGGAGGTAGAAGGGATACATACCATAGAAGCAGTACAGGGCGGCCTAGCGGGCATCGTAATAGGAGAGGTGCTGACCTGTGAGTGCCACCCTGACGCAGACCGACTGAACATAACGACGGTAGATATCGGAGTTGGTGAACCTAGCCAGATTGTGTGTGGTGCGCCTAACGTAGCGGCTGGCCAGAAAGTGGTGGTGGCTACGGTAAACAGTACTTTATACCCAACAGGCGGCGAGGCTTTCAAAATAAAGAAGTCAAAAATTCGTGGGGCTGTTTCGGAGGGGATGATCTGTGCCGAGGATGAAATAGGCATTGGGGTTTCGCATGCGGGTATTATGGTGCTGGATACGGAGCTGCCAAACGGTACGCCTGCAGCCGAGTATTTCGGCTTGAACTCAGACAGCGTTTTTGAAATCGGTCTGACGCCGAACCGTGCCGATGCCGCTTCGCATTACGGCGTGGCCCGCGACTTGCAGGCGCTGACGGATGCGAAAGCTACTTTGCCAAGTGTAGATGATTTTAAAGTAAACAACACTTCGCGCCCGATTGCGGTGGAGGTGGAGAACACCGAGGCTTGTCCGCGTTATGCTGGTGTAACGGTTTCAGGTATAAAAGTGGGGCCATCGGCAGAGTGGCTGCAGAAGCGTTTGCGTGCCATCGGTTTGTCGCCGATAAACAACGTGGTGGACGTAACTAATTATGTGCTGCACGAACTGGGGCAGCCGCTGCATGCCTTCGATACTGCCAAAATAAAAGGCGATAAGATCGTTGTAAAAAATGTAGCCGAAGGAACTCCGTTCATAACGCTGGATGGCGTGGAACGCAAGCTAAAAGCATCAGATCTGATTATCTGCAATGCCGAAGAACCGATGGCGATAGCTGGTGTATTCGGTGGCAAGGAATCTGGTGTGTCAGATGAGACGACTTCCATCTTTATAGAAAGCGCTTATTTCTCGGCAGACTCAGTGCGCAAAACAGGTATGGTACACGGCCTCAAGACCGATGCTTCATTCCGTTTTGAGCGGGGCTCCGACCCGAACATGGTGCTGTATGCCCTGAAGCGTGCGGCGTTGCTGGTGCAGGAAGTAGCAGGCGGTGAGGTGTCTTCTGAAATAGTAGACATTTACCCCAACCCGATTCAGAATTTCGAGATCAACCTAAGTATAGCCCGTGCTCATACCTTAATAGGAAAAGAAATCGGTGCGGAGCGTATTAAAAGTATACTGACAGATTTAAGCATTGAGATAACAGGCGAAACAGACACGCACCTGGCGCTATCGGTGCCGCCGTATAAGGTGGATGTGAGGCGGGAGGCCGATGTGGTGGAGGAAATTCTGCGCATCTATGGTTTCAACAACATTGAGGTAAGCGAGCATATGTCGGCTACTTACCTGGCTAATTTCCCGAAGCCAGATCCCGAGCACATCACGCAAACTATACTTAGCTTTATCTCAGGCAACGGTTTCCACGAAATCATCACCAACTCCATCACGAACTCTAAATACTATACCGCAGCTGGCGATGAGGCTGGTTTGGTGAACGTAGTAAATTATAACTCCGAAGATCTGAATGTGCTGCGCAAGAGCATGGTGTTTTCGGGACTGGAGGTGCTGCGCCACAACATCAACCGCCGCCAGCGCGACCTGAAAATATACGAGTTAGGCAAAGTATACGAGCAGCAAGAGGACGGCAGCCACAAAGAAAGCCGCAAGCTGGCGCTGTATATGGTAGGCAACACTTCTGCCGAAAGCTGGCAACAGGCAAGCTCAAAAGCTACTTTCCATGATTTGGCTGGTGTGGTGCAGAACGTGCTACGCAAGCTGAATGCCGCTAACTTTGAATTGCAGCCGCTGGAGGCCAACTCATACCTGAAGCAAGGCATCGCCTACGTGAAAAACGGCACCGCCATTGCACAGCTGGGCCAGCTGGATGCTAAAGTTACCCGCTTTATGGAGGTGAAGGAGCAAGTGTGGTACGCGGAGCTGAACTGGGATTACCTCTTGAAGAAGTATAAAGACAACCTGGTGGCCGAAGAGCTGCCGAAGTTCCCTGAAGTACGCCGCGACTTGTCGCTGGTGCTGGACAAGAACATTACCTTCGATCAGGTGAAACAGACTGCCTTACGAACAGAGCGTAAGCTGCTGCAGGAGGTAAACGTGTTCGATGTGTACGAAGGAGACAAAATAGAGGCAGGCAAGAAAGCCTATGCTCTCAGCTTCACGTTGCTGGACAAACAGCAAACCCTGACCGATAAGGTGATTGACAGTACCATGAATCGCCTGATGCAACAATTTGAAAAACAACTGGGAGCTTTTATCCGCAAATAGTGTTATGCCAAAGGAAAAGCAACTTCAACAACTCCAGCATATTGAGAATAAGCTGCGCGGCCTTGTAAGCCGTTATGCTGAGCTACAGCAGAAGCTGGCGCGGGCACAGGAAGAGAATAAATTCCTGGAGGCGCTGGTAGAAGAGAAAGATCAGCAAATAAAAAATTTTCAAAATCAGGAGAATATTGTTAAAATTGTAGACACGATAGCAGGAAACACTGCAAATTCGACAGAGTTAAAGCTGAAGTTAAACGAATATATCCGAGAGATAGATAAGTGTATCGCTTATTTGCAGGATTAAAACTTTAGCATGTGCCTTTAAAGTATAGCTGCTGCTGAAGCACTTACGGGCATAACTAAACAGAAGTAAGTATTTAGAAACCATAAACTACGCAAAGGATGGGTGAATTATCCATAAAGATTCGCATCGCGGAACGCGAGTATCCGATGCGGGTGAAGGAAGAAGAGGAGGAAAGACTTCGTGTTGTTGGTAAGGTCTTAAACGAGCGTATTCGCTTTTACAAAGACCAGTTTGGTATACAGGATAAGCAGGATCTGCTGGCGATGGTAGCGTTTGAGACCATGGTGGAGAAGCTTAAACTGGAAGATGATAAAGGTGATCATCTGACCAAAGTGGGGCAACACCTGGATATTCTGGATGAACTTTTATCTTCGGTAAAGTAGAGTATAAGGCGCTGCGATAGCGCGATAAGCCCTCTCATACTTCGTTTTCGGCTTAGAGCCCAACCCTGTCTTTTGTAGGAGCCGCTATTCGTTTTTATAAACCATAAAAGCTTATAGTTATGTCCGATATTATTTACTATTTATTAACCGCCCTTGTGGCGCTCGGCGTGGGCGTTTTCATTGGGCGCATGCTGCTGCAGAGTGTATATAAGCAGGAGGAAGAGGCCGCCAGGCAAAAGGCGAAAGCCATTGTGCGTGAGGCCGAAATCAATGCCGAGAGCATCAAGAAAGACCGCATCCTGGAGGCAAAGGAGAAATACCTGAAGCTAAAGTCGGAGTTCGAGGAGGAGATGAACAAGAAAAAGAACATCATCATCCAGAACGAAAACAAGGTTAAGCAGCGCGACCAGCACCTGACCAAGCAGTTGGAGCAGGTTAAGAAACGCGAAGCTGAACTGGACAAGGAGAAGGAAACTTTGCTAGCACAGGTTGAGAAAGAGAAAGAAGCAGTGCATGCCCAGCAGGAGCAACTGAAGAAGCGCAAAGAAGAAGTAGAACAGCAGCACCAGGAGGTGGTTGGCCAACTGGAGAAAATTGCAGGACTTACCGCTTCTGAAGCCCGCGAGCAAATGGTGGAGGCCCTTAAGAACGAGGCGCAGACACAGGCATCTTCCCACATCAAAGACATTGTAGCCCAAGCCAAACTGACCGCTACAAAAGAAGCCAAGAAAATCGTTATCGAAACCATACAGCGTACGGCGGCAGAGCATGCCATCGAAAACTGTGTGTCCGTTTTCAACATCGAAAGCGACGATATCAAAGGAAAGATAATCGGTCGTGAAGGCCGTAACATACGTGCTTTAGAGGCAGCCACAGGTGTTGAAATCATCGTGGACGATACGCCTGAAGCTATCATTATCTCGGGTTTCGACCCTGTTCGCCGTGAGGTAGCACGTTTGTCGCTGCACCGCTTGGTAGCCGATGGTCGTATTCACCCTGCCAGAATTGAAGAGGTAGTAGCCAAAACCCGCAAGAACATCGACGAGGAGATTATCGAAATAGGGGAGCGTACTGCCATTGATTTAGGTATTCACGGACTGCACCCAGAGCTGATCAAGATGGTAGGCCGTATGCGTTTCCGTTCTTCTTATGGACAGAACCTGCTGCAGCACTCACGCGAGGTAGCTAACCTTTGCGCCACCATGGCTGCAGAACTTGGCCTGAACGTGAAGCATGCAAAACGTGCTGGTCTGCTACACGATATTGGTAAAGTAACGCCAGACGAGCCAGAATTGCCACACGCCATTATCGGTATGGAACTGGCGAAGAAGTATAAAGAGCATCCTGATGTTTGCAACGCCATAGGTGCCCACCACGATGAGGTGGAAATGACGGCTATGGTATCGCCACTGATACAGGCCTGCGACGCTATCTCTGGTTCAAGACCAGGTGCACGTCGTGAGATCATGGAGTCTTACATCAAGCGTCTGAAAGAATTAGAAGAGACTGCTGTTTCTTTTGAAGGTGTAAACCAGTGCTATGCCATTCAGGCGGGCCGCGAGTTGCGCGTAATGGTAGATGCCGATAACGTAACCGATGAGAAAGCCGCTCAGATTTCTTTCGATATCTCGCAGAAGATTGAGAAGGAAATGCAGTACCCTGGACAGATTAAAATTACTGTAATACGGGAGATGCGCGCCATCAGCTACGCCAAATAATTTAAAGAAATTAAATTAAGGTTAAAGCGCCTGCTGCATCTGTAGCAGGCGCTTTTTTTGCTTCCTCCTGCCCCTCCTTAAACCTTATCTTGGAGGTAGAAATGGGAGCTTGTCGGCTTATCCCTTTTACCTCCCTAATCATGCTTCAAGTTTTTAACTTGGAGCTTTCGATGGGGCAAGTTTTCAACTTGTGTGGCGAGATTTTAGGCATTGCATTTTTGCCAGTTACAAACTGGCCTCATGTAAAACCACAAGTTACGCTGTCGCTAAACTTACGGTATGGTCTATCTTTTTCTGTACAAGATTATCCTTAGATAAGGAGGGGGCAGGAGGAGTTAAATTTTTACTACAGTTGCTAGTCCTTCAGTAGGGTTAAAAAAAACAGCAGTTGTAGAATAGAAAGTTAATAAAATTTGATGTTGTTGTACTTAACCTAATGTTTAGAACCATCTTATAGTTGAAAAGAAAAGTTATTTTACATCTCATTCATGATTCATAATTTCTAGTTTTTAATTTGGCACAGCATTACTTCTGAATCAGCTAAAACCATGGCACTACCTTACAAAAGAATCATCATTAAAATAGGCTCTAACGTGCTCACACAGGCTGATGGCATGCCTGATGTGGCGCGCATACAGCACCTGGTGGACCAGATTGCCAATATAAAAGCGCAGGGAAAAGAGGTGATTGTAGTTTCGTCGGGAGCTGTGGCATCGGGGAGGAGCTTGGTAAAGGTGTCGGATAAGTTTGATGCGGTGGCGGCGCGGCAGCTGCTGGCGGCTGTGGGGCAGGTGAAGCTGATTAATACCTACTCTGAACTGTTTGAGAAACATGAACTGATCTGTGCGCAGGTGCTTGTAACAAAAGAGGATTTCCGCGACAGGCGACACTACAGCAACATGCAGCACTGCATCCAAACGCTGCTGCAACACAACATTGTGCCCATTGTGAACGAGAATGACGTGATTTCGGTAACGGAGCTGATGTTTACCGATAATGATGAGCTGGCGGGGCTTGT
Source organism: Pontibacter harenae (assembly GCF_020907245.1). GTDB lineage: Bacteria > Bacteroidota > Bacteroidia > Cytophagales > Hymenobacteraceae > Pontibacter > Pontibacter harenae. The sequence continues at coordinate 13,481 of NZ_JAJJWH010000062.1, forward strand.
AGCTTCTATGTTGAATGCCGATGCGCTGGTTATACTTTCAAACGTGAACGGTATTTACAACGGAGATCCAAAGGATGCTGCCTCGGAAGTAATTCAGGAAATTGATAACAGTACCACAGGCTTCTCTAATTTCGTAACGACACAGCGGTCGCAGTTTGGTAGGGGCGGCATGATTACCAAGTGCCATATGGCCCGCAAGGTGGCGCAGCTGGGTATAACGGTTCATATTGCCAACGGCAAAACAGAAAACGTGCTGACGCGCCTGCTGAACGAAGAAGTAGTCAACACGAGATTCCTTCCTAAGAAAACGGCCTCAGGTAAAAAGAAATGGATTGCCCACTCGGAGAGCTATGCTAATGGAGTGGTGCAGGTAAACGAGGGAGCCAGGGCGGCTCTTACTTCTTCCAAAGCTACAAGTTTGCTGCTGGTTGGTGTTACAGGTATAAAAGATAGCTTCCAGAAAGGCGACATCATTAAAATTATAGATGAAAACGAAAAGCTGGTGGGGCTTGGCATAGCAGAGTACAGTTCGGAGAAAGCGCAGGAGCAGCTGGGGCAGAAAGACCTGAAGCCGCTAGTGCATTACGATTACCTATTCCTGATTCCAGAGATAGAATAAATAATGGAGCTGACAGTAAAGCAGCAAAACAAAAAGCGCCTGCGGAAACCTCAGGCGCTTTAGATATATAATTAAGCTGTATTTTGCAGTTTATTTTAGCTCAGGAAAGCATTCAGCATCCAAAGCGTCTTTTCGTTTTCGTTGATGTCTTCGCTTAGTAAAGCTACTGTACCTTCATCCCCTGTTTCGGAGGCCAGGCTTAAAACTTCCCGCTCAAGGTTCAGTAATATGCTTATGTTTTCGCGTGTGGCGGCAACGGCCTCTTTACCATCGCTTATATTGGCAAACTCTATGATGTTGGAGTGCTTGATATAATCTGAGAAAGTATGCAGTGGCTGTTGGCCTATTGTTAAAATCCGTTCGGCAATCGCATCTATTTTAGTAAGAGCAACATTGTAAAGTTCTTCAAACTTGTCGTGCAGCTGGAAAAAATATACACCCTTGATATTCCAGTGGAAACCGCGCAGGTTCTGATAATGCAGATGGTAATTCGCCAGCAGTTCATTCAGCTTTTGTGCTACCTGTTTGCTGTCTTCTTTTTCTAGTCCTATTTTATTTAAGTCGTTCATATCGTTATGTCGTGTCTTGATCTTATTTGTTGATACAAATATCGCTATACTGTCATTATCATTCAAATTGATTGTTTTTATGACGATATAGATATATTTGATAACTTGGTTGGTAGATAAAATAATTATTGTTTGAACTAACTAGCCATATTTGGTGGCTACACAATAAAAGGAAATTAAGTATGACCATTGTTCAGCTAGAATACCTGTTAGCAGTAGACACGCACAGGCACTTTGCCACAGCGGCAGACTCTTGTTTTGTAACCCAACCAACCCTGAGCATGCAGCTGCAGAAGCTGGAAGATGAATTGGGCGTGCAGCTGTTCGATAGAAGCCGTGTGCCCGTGAGGCCAACTGAGATTGGAAAAGAAGTGATTGCACAGGCTCGTATTGTAGTAACTGAGTCTAAAAAGCTGCAGGAGATTGTCCAGAACCAGAAGCAGGAGCTGTCTGGAGATTTGCGTATCGGAGTTATACCTACGCTGGCGCCTTACCTGATACCGTTGTTTATCACTTCTTTCCTGGAGAAGTACCCGCTGGTACGCGTAGTAGTGCAGGAGCTATTAACTGAAGAAATAGCAGAAAAGCTAAACCACGAGCTGCTGGATGTAGGCCTGCTAGTGACGCCGCTGGAAAATAAAAGCATTAAAGAACTGCCACTGTTCTACGAAGCATTTGTTGCTTACATAAATCCGCAGCATGAGTTGGCTAAAAGTAAGGAAATTGCCCCAGCGCAGCTGAACATTGAGGACCTGTGGGTGCTGAATGAAGGCCATTGTTTCCGTAGCCAGGTGTTGAATATCTGCAACCGTGGTGGCAAAGCCAGCACTCCCGAAGGCGGCTACCTCGACTATAGAAGCGGTTCATTAGAAACACTCAAGCGCATTGTGGAAACACAACACGGTCTCACGCTACTGCCAGAACTGTCGGTGCTAGATATGTCAGAGGAGAAGAAACAACTGATCAGGCAGTTTGAAGAGCCTCAACCGCTGCGGGAGGTAAGCTTAGTGGTACACCGCAGTTTCCTGAAGCGTAAGCTGATTGAGGCACTGAAGCAGGAAATTTTAGCCGCGATACCTAAACCTATCAGAGCAAGAGAAAAGCAGCAGGTGGTGGAGATAAAGTAGGGAATTCTATAGCCCCTCCTTGTATAAGAAATAATCTTGTAAGGGAAGATAGGCTTTATTTACTGGTGCGAGCTTATAGCCTTATCCTGTTTCATAACTTTTCTGCAAAGCGAGTTTA
>NZ_JAJJWH010000063.1 GCF_020907245.1 Pontibacter harenae
TCTGCCTATAAAATGGTCTCCACTCAAAGGTAGCAACTCCAGTGCACCTTTGTAGTCGGGTTCGGACAAACTGAAAAAACAGCACAATGTTCTATGGCTATTCCATAACCGATCTAACATTAGAGACCCGACTTGGGACTGCATTCCCCTTGCCGTAGGCCACTCTTGAACACCTGGACATAAGAATTGTAAACTTCATAAAAGCATATCTAACAAACAGGGAATCATGGAACCAGCCTATCTGCCTGTAGTTGCTCAAACAGCTCAAAAAATGAATCGTCCGTTCTCTGATAAACATTAAATCCCAGCTTACGGCTCTTGGACATGTCCGTCATTACTTCAATGGGACGCCCCAGATCCAGGTCAGTGTGCCAGGCAGAGGCTAGTTTGCCTAAATCAGGCTCGGCCAAGCCATGCCGTTCCGCAACCTCACGCCACACCTGGTTATCTTTTGCCAGTTCAGCTTCTAAAGGACGAATGGTGCCGTCAAAACCCAAGGGTTCAATCCCAAACCAATCGGCTATGCGCTTCCACAGCCAGCTCCATCGGAAATAGTCTCCGTTAACCACATTGAAGGCTTCGTTTCGGGCTGCTTCCGTGGTGGCGGCCCACACTAGGTGCTTAGCCAGTACCCGGGCATCCGTCACATCGGAGAGCCCGTTCCACTGCGCCTCAGAGCCGGGCCAGCGGAAGGGCCGTCCCGTCTCTTTGCAGATAGTGGCATACACCGCAAGGGTAGTTCCCAGGTTCATCATGTTACCTACTGCCTTGCCAATGACGGTGTGCGGTCGATGAACGCTCCAGGAGAAATCGTCCCTGGCAGCGGCGGCATACACTTCATCCTCCTGGGCATAGTAGAAGTTTTCTATATCCAGACGGGGCTGTTCCTCACGCAAAGGGGTTTGGGGCAGGAACCCCTCTTTGGCATATGCCTCAAAAGGCCCCAGGTAATGTTTCAGACCCGTGACTAGGGCTACGTGCTCCACGGTTTTCTTGGGCGACAGAGCATTTAACAGATTGCGTACCATGGCGGCGTTCACCCGTATGTTTTCGGCTTCTGTTTCCATGCGCATCCAAGTAGTGATGAACACGTGCGTGGGATTGACCGTTGCCAAAGCTTCCTGTAGGCTTTCTGGTTGCAGCAGATCGGCCGCGATCGGTTGTAAGTTTGATATATCCTGCTTCGGATTGCGGGCCAGGCCGTAGGTAGTCCATCCTTTGGAAATCAGCTCTTGGGCTAGGTTGCTTCCGGTTATTCCACTTGCTCCTACTATCAAGGCTATTTTGTTCATATCTAATAATTTAATTATAATCTAACATTCTGTAAGCTAGGCCAAGCGTGACGCCTAACACCTGCTGTCCTTAGAGTATACGAGAGTGTGCTTGAAAAGAAAACGTAAAAAAGCTGCACAGGATAACAAACTATTGTTTAATCTACTCCATTCTTGTAATGTAAGTGCGGTATCCCTACTCCATATCCTACTTTACAAAGTATGACGGAAGTTAGAAAATGATCTTCAATTAACATAATGAATTATTTCAGGACAAGTCAGTATGAGCATATATTGAACTATTATTGTTCCATATAATGCTCCGATTGACAACACCGCTATTACTCAGCCTGAGTAGTAATGGATAAGAGGTGATCTTTATCTTAAAGATCTACAAGATAACAGCTACCCTTAAACTACATTAAGCCTTTTTCTTATAGTTGTTCATACGTAGCGTTTGCAACGGTAGGGTAATTTTGCGTTGTAAAATAAACGCTATAACAATGAAGAGAGTATTAATCACAACAGCCATTATAATATCGATATTTGCTTTTCAACTGGAAGCAAGAAGCCAATCTAACACTTCAAAGGGCAGAAAAGTAGAAACAACTGTAGCTACAGAGAAAGCAGCCGTAGAAAAGCTGATTTTCGCTTACCGAGATGCACTAAATGCCTCTGATGCCAATAAGGTTACTGCACTCTATACAAAGGACGGTGTCCTGATGGCAAGTGCAGCCCCAACAGCCGAAGGAGCTGATCAAGTGAGAGGAACCTACCAGTATGTGTTTGACAACTTTAACTATGACCTACAGTTTAACATCCTGGAAATTGAGGTAAGCGGCAACACAGCGTATGCTAGGTCTACCTCTAAAGGGTCCTTTGTAATAAAGGGGAGCGGGCAGACTGTAGCTGACGAAAACCGTGAACTGTTTGTGTTTGAGAAAGTAAACGGGCAGTGGAAAATAGCTCGCTATATGTACAATAAAGCCAAATAACCCACTACACAATATTGGAGCAGGGGCTGACGTAAATACAACTACGTCAGCCCTTATTGTTTATCGTTGAACAGGGCCAAGGCTTTTAGGTGCTTTTTTCTATGAGACCATAACCATTGTTATTTGTTGCTTGTGTAGCTTTACAGCTCCGAAGCACACATCACTGAATCATTGAGCTTATGACTACCTCCTTCAATGCCTTGATTGAGCACTTTAAAAACTATTTCCCGCTGGATGAAAAAGAGCGTGTAGAGTTATCAGAGCGCTTCAATGAACGTAAGATCAAGCGCCGCGGCTTTATCCTGCAGCAGGGAGATGTGTGTCGCCATTTTACCTTTGTTGTTTCGGGCTGTTTTAAAATGTATGCAGTGGACCAAGCCAGCAAGGAACATAACTTGCAGTTTGCGGCGGAAAACGACTGGATAACCGATCTGAGCAGCTTTTACTCTGAAAAAACAAGCAGTGTTTATATAGAGGCTATTGAGCCCTCCGTGATCCTTCAGATAAAGCATGCAGACCTGCTTTATCTATACACGCACTTTCATAAGTTCGACCGCAACTTCAGAATTATCATCGAGCAAAAGTACATTGAGCTTCAGAACCGGGTACTGCAAAGCATCAGCTCCACAGCCGAAGAACGGTACCTGTCCTTTCTAGAGCAGTACCCGAATTTAGCTAATCGCTTGCCCAACACGCAAATAGCATCCTACCTGGGCATCACACCAGAATTCCTGAGCAAGATAAGAAAAGCCCTTACCCACAAAGCCTGATATGCTGCCAACCTGGCTCCAAGGCTTAAACTAGTTTAAGGGTATTTGTTAAGTTAGTTTATTGGCCTCATAGCCCTATATGTCGGATCTTTGCACTGTTTTTAAACCAGTAAACAATGCAAAAATCCATTAGAATAAGGCTTCTTCTGGTACTACTGATGGTGGCTAATATAACCTTCAGTCAGGCCCAGGATCCTAAACGGCTAAGACATTTTCTACAAGCCACCCCTACTCCAGCCAATGCCACCCCCTACGGTAACAACCCTAAGGCAGGGCGCTATGTGAAAGCGGGTGATGCGAAAATTTACTATGAGGTTTATGGTAAAGGGGAGTCTATTGTTATCCTTCATGGCGGTATAGTGGGGTCTACTTTAGAGATGGCACAATTCATAGACAGCTTATCCCAAAGCTACCAGGTTATTGCTGTGTCCACAAGAGGACATGGCAAGTCAGAAATGGGCTCGCAAGTACCTAGTTATGAGCGTAAGGCAGAGGACGTCAATGCTATTATCAAAGCGGTAACAAAAGACAGTGTAACAGTTTTAGGATTCAGTGACGGTGCTTATACCGGGTATTTCCTTGCCGCGTCTCACCCGGAAAAAGTAAAGAAGCTGATTGCAATCGGTGCTGGGGAGTGGAAGCAGGGCTTCCGAACTTTCAACAACTCCCGAGAAGTGCTTTTCGGCATGGACAGTATCTACTTTAAGCAGCAACTCACGCTGATGCCCGAGCCGCAAAGATTTGAGGAGTGGTTAATGACTTTGAATAGGTACTATAACTCGATTAGCATAGGCAAAGAAACGTTGGGTGCCATTGATTGCCCTGTTCTGGTGATGGCAGGCGAGCTTGACCAAAACGCTCCGTTGAAAACCGTCATCGCAGCTTACGAAATGATTCCGAAGGCGCAGCTAAGCATAATTCCCAATGCACCGCACCCTGTCTTTCTGGTAAACTTCCCTGCTGTATGGGCAAGTATGACGCCTTTCCTGAAGCAGTAGGTATTAGCTTAGCAGAGCAAACATTCATCACTTGAATACTTTTCCTAAATGGAAATTAACGAGGCATTGACTAAGGAAGTGTTGATCCATCACCTTACTGCTTTCGGCAACAATGACCTTGATGAGCTCATGAGAGACTACACGAAGAATCAGCGGTGTTGACACCGAGCGGGCCCCTGAAAGGATTGGCTGCTATAAGAAAGTTCTTTACAGATTAGTTTTTCACCATACCGATAGGCTTGGCCTTTGAAATGAAGAAAATGAATGTTATCCGTAATGTTGGTTACGTAGTTTGGTCCAGTGAGTCAGCTAATGCCAAAATCCCGATGGGAACGGATACTTTCCTTCTTGAAGGAGATAAAGTAAGGTTCCAATCTGTTGCGGATTATCGAATAAATAAATAGCTATTATGATGAAAGCGGTTTCCTTTAAACATATACTAGTTTTTGTACTGGCGGTACTTGGCTTGCATGTAACTGCATATTCGCAGGAATTCGTCTCCCCCACGCAACCTGTTGAGTTAGGTAAAGCACCTGGCGTAAAAGTCAAGTTGCTGAGTGCTGATGGGCAGAGCAAAAACTATGTTTTGATATTTGCTAAGGGTGATGAAGTGCGTTCGGGCTTAACTGAGTTTGTTCAAAAGCACAATGTGAAGACCGCTCACTTTACCGCTATTGGTGATGCGACCTCTGCCAAGTTCGGCTTTTTTGATTACGACCGTAAGATGTTCAAAGTCATACCAGTCAGCGACCCTTCTGAAGTATCATCTTTAAATGGCAATATCGCAGTACTAAATGGCAAACCAGTAGTTCATATTCATGCTAATGTGGCTACCGAGGATGGCACGGTTCGCGGAGGTCATGTGCTTGAACTTGTTACTGGCCCTACGCTGGAAGTGTTTCTTACAGTTGAACCAACCACGCTCTATAAAAAGGTTGATCCTAAATTTGGCGCGGCTATCATTGACCCTTCCCTGGAGCATTAAGCCCTTGCTTGAAGAAATAAAACAAAGGCTTCACTCTTTGATTAAAACTAAAATAACTAAAAAATGAATGCTCAAGACGAAAAATTAGCGGCCGAAAGCCTCATCACCAATTACGCAAACGCATTGAATTCAGCCGATGCAGGCGCTATACCTGCTTTCTTTACCCATGATGGTCAGTTTATGCCCGATGGGTTCAGATCGTTAACAACTGCAGATCTGGCTAAGAGAAGCAAAAGCATTCTGGAGAAAAGTCAATTTCACATCAAGTATAGTCTGCGTGACATTGTCGTTGACGGTCAGTTTGCCTTCATTGAGGCAATGGCCCAGACAAGATCTAACTTAGCGGCTACAGGTGGCGAGTCGACCCAGGTTAGCCGAGACTTCTTTGTTCTGCGTAAAGAGCAGGAGAACTGGAAAATCCTCCGGTACATCTTCAATAATGTAGAGAAGCAGTAATTGAGGTACCTCTTACATAAGGTATTCAATCTTTCATAAACGATACATTTAGTGCATGAGCTAGTGCACAGGAGTGACTTAAACTGAAAAATGAGAAACTTTATAGTGGTAACAATGAGCTGTTTTCTGCTCGTTTCAACCAATTTGTTTTCCCAGGAAATCAAGTTTCACGAAAATAAACTTGAACCTGTTAATGTGTCTATGACAATCGAAAAGCTTAAGGGGAGCAAGGTAGTTAAAGTAGTAAAGGATACCGCAGTGAAAGAATTTGATGAAGCTACTTTCATAAAGGTTAACGGAACTAGTTTCAAAGATGGGACTATAGAAGTTAAGGTGCTGAGCCGGCTACTTGAAGACGCTCCTGAGTTTGCACGAGGGTTTATTGGTGTTGCCTTCAGAATAAGCGAAGACAATTCAAAGTTTGAGAGTATTTATATCCGCCCAACCAATGGCAGGTCGGAAGACCAGGTACGGCGCAACCATTCTGTTCAGTATTACGCTTACCCCGATTATAAATTCGACCGGCTCAGAAAGGAGAACCCGGAACGGTATGAGTCTTACGCTGACATGGGATTGAATGAGTGGATTACGCTGAAAATCGTAGTGAAGGGTAAAAGAGCTAAACTCTTCTTAAACGACAATAAGCATCCCTCACTTATCGTGAATGATTTAAAACACGGAGAAAGTACAACAGGCGCCATCGGCCTTTGGGTGGATGTTGGCACAGAGGGCTTTTTCAAAGATTTAAAGCTCTATACCCATTGATCAGATCGGTAGTGACTAAATAAAATCGTATAACAGGTATGAGGAATGTCCCTACCTATACGCAAAATTTAATACAGAAGCATGAAAGCGGCAGTACTATATCATCCTGGCGGCCCCGAGAACTTCGCTTTGGAGGATAAACCTATTCCAACTCCAGGCGCTGAACAGGTGTTGGTAAAGGTAAAAGCCTTCGGCCTGAACCGCTCCGAGTTGATGACGCGCAAGGGCCTGTCACCGAGCGTTCGTTTCCCCAGGGTGCTGGGCATTGAATGCGTGGGGGAAGTTGTACTTGATCCAACAGGAAAATTTAAGCCAGGGCAGAAAGTAGCTGCCTTTATGGGTGGTATGGGGCGGGACTTTGACGGAAGCTACGCTGAATTTGCGGTGCTTCCACAATCCATACTCTATCCGTTCGAAAGCCACCTGAGCTGGAAACTGTTGGGAGCTATCCCTGAAATGTTCCAAACTGTTTATGGATCACTACACCTGGCGCTTAAAACCGAACCCGGTGAATCGATACTTATCAGAGGCGGCACTTCCTCCATTGGAATGCTGGCGACCCAGCTGGCTAAAAAAAGTGGCCTTACCGTATTGGCTACCACCAGGAAGCCAGAGAAGATAGAGCTGTTGAAAGGCAACGGAGCCGACCATGTACTTATTGATGACGGAAATCTGGAAGGAAAAGTCAAGGCCATTTATCCAGAGGGCGTGCATAAGGTCCTGGAGTTGATCGGTACCTCAACCCTTAATGATTCGTTGCGCTGTACTGCCCCAGGTGGTACGGTCTGTATGACGGGCATGCTTTCAGAACAGTGGTCAGTGGCAGATTTCACCCCCATGGAATACATTCCCGCTACTGTTCACCTTACAATTTATGATAGCGGGCAGATCCGGGTAGACGGGCAAAGTTTTCAGCAGTTTATCCGCGATGTGGAAGCAGGTACTATTAAGCTGAGTATCAACAAAACTTTCCCGATCATAGAAATTGCAGCGGCACATCAGTTCATGGAAAGCAATTCGGCTGGTGGTAAGATTGTGATTCTTACCGGGGATTAGAGACAAATAATCAAAGTATACATCATGAATTCAACTAACTGCCAGGCAGATGCACTAGCGCAGACCGACACCCTATTGGAGAAATTCCGCGAGGACGTACTCGAAGGATTGCATAGCAGCCCAAAAAGGCTTCCATCAAAATATTTCTACGACAAGACTGGAGATGTGCTGTTTCAGCGAATCATGGCTAGTCCAGAGTACTATCTAACCAACTGTGAACTGGAGATATTTCAAAGCAAGACTGCTGAGCTGGCTCAAACCATCAATTCTGTTAATGGAGATTTTGATTTGATTGAACTGGGGGCTGGTGATGCCACAAAGTCACAGTACCTGCTCAAGTACCTTTCAGAGCAGAGAGCTATCTTCACCTATGTACCCATCGATATATCGGGCAACATCCTCTCGATACTGGAAACCAGGTTGAAGGCGGAAATAACAGACTTAGATGTAAAGTGCCTGGAAGGGGAGTACTTCGAGATGCTCAGTAAGGCCGCGGAGTTATCCGACAGGCGGAAGGTAGTCCTGTTTCTGGGGGCCAACATCGGAAACATGGAGCCTCAGGCGGCCAGCGTCTTTTGCAGAGAGCTACGGGCACGTCTGAAGCCTGGGGATCTAGTGCTGATGGGTTTTGACTTAAAGAAGCATCCCAAACTTATTCTGGATGCCTATAGTGACAGCGCCGGCATTACCAGCAGGTTTAACCTGAACCTACTCCATCGCGTTAACAAGGAACTTAACGGTAATTTTGACCTGGACCAGTTCGAGCATTACCAGAACTACGATCCGCTTACCGGGGCCTGCAGAAGTTACCTTGTAAGTAAAATTGACCAGGAGGTGCTTGTAGACGGTCAGCCTGTACACTTCTGGCAAGATGAAATCATTTACATGGAGATTTCTCAGAAGTATGACACAGAAGAGATTGCAACCATGGCAAAACAGGCAGGTTTTGTGCCTATCGGGTACCATACGGATAGCAGGAACTGGTTCCTTGACACTATCTGGCTGTGTGTCGATTCATACTAAAACACGTTTTGCCGGTTCTAAACCTGCTGCTTAGAGCCAGCTAGGTCTCTAGTTCTATTTGTCGCCCACTCCAGAATTCGCTATGATTGTTGTTGAAAATTTGTCCAAGCATTACAACCATTCCGTTGCTGTACAGGATGTGTCCTTCGAGGTAAAGGAAGGTGAAAGCCTTGTCTTGCTGGGAACAAGCGGCTGTGGCAAGACCACCACGCTGAGGATGATCAATCGCCTGACAGAGGCTTCATCCGGGGAGGTGTATATCAACGGTAAAAGTATATTTTCTCAGCCTGCCGACCTTCTTCGCAGGTCCATCGGCTATGTGCTGCAAAACAATGGGCTGTTTCCGCACTACACCGTGGCTGAAAACATTGCACTCGTACCGAAGTTGCTTGGTTGGAGCCGCCAACAAATAGAAGAACGCACAGCATTGCTGCTGAAAAAACTGCACTTGTCACCAGAAAGATACTGGAACGAGTACCCCTCCCGCTTAAGCGGCGGACAGCAACAACGCGTTGGGCTAGCGAGGGCATTGGCTGCCAACCCTCCCATACTACTGATGGATGAACCTTTCGGAGCATTGGATCCTATTACCAGAGCAAGCGTTCGAAAAGAGTTCAGAGACTTGGACGAATTCAGTAAAAAGACCGTTGTCTTGGTTACCCACGATATACAGGAAGCTTTCGAGCTGGGGGACCGGATTTGCCTGATGGATAAAGGCAGAATTATGCAGCATGGAACGCCCGCAGATCTGGTGTTCCGGCCTGCGAATGATTTTGTGTCGAACTTTATAGGCCAAGAGCGGTTTTTATTAGGGTTGAAGGCGGTTAGCATTTCGGATGTTTGGAACTTGCTTGACTCGGATGAGACAACTGGACAGTTAGAAGCGGCCACTATGAGGGAGAGCCAAAACCTTTGGGAGGCTATGGAATATCTTTCTGAATCAGGCGGTGCACGGGCAGTAGCTGTCTATAACGAAGAAAGCGGTGAGCAAAGGAAAATCATGGTTTCCGATATACTGCGCCTCCTGAACCAATTTAAACAAGACTATTAGGATGAATCAACAGCAAAACCTGTGGGAGTTCTTCCTGTTGCAGGGCGATAAAATTCTCAGCCAGACCGTTACCCACATCGGGCTTACCTTTGCGTCCCTGCTGCTGGCCATGCTGCTTGGGTTGCCCTCAGGTATGTTAATTGCCAAAAGAAGAAGGCTCTCCGGTCCTGTGCTGGGTACAGCAGGCATATTTCAGACGATTCCCAGCATTGCCTTACTCGGCTTCATGATTCCCCTGCTGGGCATAGGCACCTTACCCGCCATCGTTGTTCTTTTCCTTTACGCATTGTTGCCTGTAGTCAGAAACACCTATGTCGGCATTACGGGTGTGGATGAAGCCGTAAAAGATGCCGCCAAAGGCATGGGCATGACGGAAAGGCAAATACTTTTTAAGGTGGAGCTACCTTTGGCTCTGCCTGTTATCATGGCAGGCATCAGAACTGCTACTGTCATCAACGTTGGTGTGGCGACTCTTGCTGCCTATATTGCAGGCGGGGGCCTGGGCGAGTTTATTTTCGCAGGCATCGCCCTCAACAACACCAATATGATCCTGGCTGGAGCCATCCCTGCATCCCTGCTGGCTGTGCTGTTTGATTACCTTCTCGGAAAGGTACAGCTGTTGCAACCCACCCGCATCCGAAAAGCGGCCCTGGTATTCTCTGTAGTTACTGTGTTTATATCAGGTGCTTACCTCATACCTTCTACTGGCAATCAACTACTGGCGGGTTTTGAGCCAGAATTCATGGGACGTACGGACGGGTATCTGGGACTGAAGTCTAAGTATAAGTTGGACATCCCCACTGTGGTGATAGGTGACGCGGTGATGTACAAAGCCCTGTTTGAGAATAAGCTGGATGTGATTGGCGGATACAGTACAGACGGCCGCTTAAAGGCCTATGATCTGAAAATCCTCAAAGATGACAGGACGATATTCCCTCCATACTACGCAGCCCCTGTCGTTCGCGCCGAGGTTCTGGAAAATTACCCAGAGCTTAGGAACGCGCTTGGTCTACTCAAAGGCATGATTGATGACGCCACCATGACCGACTTGAATTACCGTGTCGACTTCTTGAAGCAGTCTCCAGAAAAAGTCGCAAAGGACTTCTTACTCTCAAAACAGCTTTGGCGGGTTCCGCAAAAGGGTAACGGAGGTGTGATCCGGATTGGGTCAAAAATTTTCGGGGAGCAGTACATCCTTGCCGAGATCTACAGTATGCTGATCAGGGGGCATACCAATCTGGAAGTTGAAACAAAGACAGGCCTTGGCGGCACCAAAATATGCTTCGATGCCCTGCTTCATAAGCAGATTGATCTGTATCCGGAATATACCGGAACTGGGTTACTGGTAATTCTACAGCCGGATCCCCAAACAGTGGATTCTCTGATCGCTTCCAGGGAGAAGGTTTTTCAATTCGTGCAGGAGCAATTCGAGAAGCGATATGAGTTAATCTGGCTGGATCCGATTGGATTCAATAACACTTATGCCTTGATGATGCGCAGAAGGCAGGCCCAGGCTCTGAACCTCAAAACAATCACTGATTTAAAACAATATCTTGAAGAAAATGACTGAACTTGGTTTAGCAGAAGCTTATAAAAAGGTTAGACAAGCATCAATAGACATATGCCAGCCGCTGAAAGCAGAAGATTATGTGATCCAGCCCATTGTCGATGTAAGCCCTCCCAAATGGCACCTGGGTCACAGCACCTGGTTTTTTGAAACATTTATCCTAAAGCCGCATGCCCGCCACTACAGGGAATTTCACCCTGCCTATAACTATGTTTTTAACAGCTATTATGAAACCGTAGGTGCCCGTGTCATCCGCACCGACAGGGGAAATTTAAGCCGGCCAACTGTAGAGGAAGTCTACGACTATCGAAACTTTGTGGATCTTGCCATGGCAGATTTTCTGAAGGACGATCCTGAGCCTGAGGTAAAAGAACTGCTGGTGCTTGGCCTCAATCATGAGCAGCAGCACCAGGAGTTACTTTATACAGATATTAAGTACATTTTAGGACATAACCCGCTATTTCCCGCTTACGGAATCAACCCAACGGAAAAGGTCATAGAGAAGGAGGCGGCTGGGGTAGTTAACATTCCTGCTGGCATTTATGAGATAGGATTCAAAGGAGACGGCTTTTGTTTTGACAATGAACTGGGCAGGCATAAAGTTTACCTGCATGAATTCAAAATTTCCAAAAATCTGGTCTCAAACAGGGAATACCTGGAATTTGTGGAAGATGGAGGTTATAGGGACTTCAGGTACTGGCATGCCGAGGGATGGGATTGGGTGAATAGCAAGGGAATTTCAGCTCCCTTGTACTGGTACAACATGAACGGCAAATGGATGCATTATACTTTGTCAGGACTACAGGAAATTCCGCCTGCCGAGCCTGTATGCCACATCAGTTATTATGAGGCAGCCGCCTATGCGGCATGGAGAGGAATGCGACTGCCGACCGAAGCGGAGTGGGAAGTTGCTGCGGATCAAATTAAATGGGGGAAACGCTGGGAATGGACCAACAGTGCCTACCTGCCTTATCCAGGTTACAAAAGGGCGGCCGGTGCGGTTGGAGAGTACAACGGGAAGTTCATGGTAAACCAAATGGTGCTCCGCGGTGCGTCCGTTGCCACACCGGCTGAACACAGCCGGAAAACCTACAGAAATTTTTTTCATCCGCAGCATCAATGGCAGTTTACTGGAATCAGGCTTGCTGAATAACAACAGTACTACTGCTAAAAATGGTCTGCTACAGATATATGAAGTTTAAGCTTATAAATTAGTTGGCATTAAATTAACATCAATCTCTATTGACGCGAACAGGAAATAATTTATGGTTCTTCCCATAACCCTGGTTTTGGCGTCCATTGGTGTCAATCCTTGCCAATTGACTATCTTCCAATGTGCAAAGTCTTTTGTTGTTTGCCTATGTATGAATTATTCTTTCAAAAATTCCAAGAGAAGGTTCCGCTTACTGACGAAGAGCAGGAACAGATTAAGGCGTACCTAACCCCGAAAAAGCTACGGAAAAGGCAGTACCTGTTGCAGGAGGGGGAAGTTTGCAAGGCCATCGCCTTTGTAGAACGAGGAGCACTACGGGAGTACTCCGTCGATAACGGAAGCGAACATATTCTTCAGTTTGCCATAGAAGGCTGGACGATCTCAGACTTGTTCAGCTTCCTGACTGGAGAGCAAGCCACGTACAATATTGACGCATTGGAAGACGCCGAACTGGTGCTGATAACCAAGGGTGCGCACGAAGAACTCCTTAAAAAACAACCTAAGTATGAGACCTATATGCGGCTGCTCATAACAGGTGCCTATATAGCCCTGCAAAGGCGCCTTACCTCTAACATCAGTTTGCCTGTAGAAGAACGTTACACAAGCTTTACAGAAATGTATCCGGATATTGCCCAAAGAGTGCCACAGCATATGATTGCCTCTTTCATGGGCGTAAAGCCTGAAACCTTGAGCCGGATCAGAAAGAAAATGGCAGATCGGAAATAAATCCGCCTCACGTTTCATTGACAATAGTCAAGAGTGTTTCTTGACTTTGCGCAATGCTTTAGGGCATGGCGCGGCGGTAACTTTGCATTGTTGAAAATCTAAACATGAAGACAATGCAGACAATCGCCATCATTGGGGCCTCCGGAAACATGGGCTCAGGCATTTCAAAAAGCCTGTCAAAAGGCAATTACAGATTACTCCTGTGCGCCAGTGGGCAAGATAAAGTGCAGGCAGTAGTTGAGGAGATCAAAAGCGGCAACCCTGCTGCGGACGTAGAGGCCATAGATTGCTCTGTGGAGGCATCCTGGGAAGCAGACATTATTGTTATGGCGGTTCCTTTTGCCGTGGAGAAAGAGGTGGCTCAAAAAATTCAGGAAGTCGCCAACCAGAAAGTCGTTATCAGCATTTCTAACCCGCTAAACGACACCTACAATGGATTGGTGACAGCGCCTGACACCAGCGCGGCAGAAGAGCTGCAAAAGCTGTTGCCTAACGCTAAAGTAGTGAAAGCATTCAATACCACCTTTGCTGCCGACTTCACAACTCCAGTGATAGCTGGCCAGCAAGCAGATGCCTTCATAGCAGGCAATGACGAAGAGGCTTTGCAGACTGTCTCTGAACTGGTAAGCACAGCTGGCTTCAATCCTATCATAGCTGGTGATCTGGCTGTTAGCAGGACTCTGGAGCGCATGCAGCTTTTGCTCATTCAACTGACCATGAAGTACGACTACAACTGGCTGGCGGGCTGGAAAATCCTACACCAGTAAGCCTATCATATTTTATAGAACATTTCGAACATATATATATCAAATTAAATCAAACCCAAAATGAAAAATTTATTAATCCTCGTTTTCGCTGTCCTGTCTCTTTCTGCTTTCACTATCCTGAACAGTGTTTGGAAAAACGATGACGCACATTCGCAACTTAGCTTCACCGTTTCCCACCTGGGTATTGCAGATGTTACCGGCACGTTTAATGATTTTGATGCAACTGTTACTTCCTCGAAACCAGATTTTAGCGATGCTTCCTTTGAGTTGACTGCCAAGACAGCCTCCATTAACACAAGAGTAGAAGACAGAGATAAACATCTCAAGAGTGCAGACTTTTTCAATGTAGAGAAGTACCCAACCCTAACCTTTAAAAGTACTTCTGTTAAAAAGGCAGATAAAAACAACTATAAGCTCAAGGGCAACCTTATGCTGAATGGAGTTACCAAGCCAGTCACGATGGATCTTGTTTACAGGGGCACGGTAGAAAACCCGATGAGTCAAAAGCAAACCGCGGGCTTTCAGGTAACGGGCACTATCAAACGTTCTGACTTTAACCTAGGCAGTGGGTTCCCAGCTCCTACGATCAGTGACGAGGTCCGCATCAAGGCTGACGGTGAATTTGTGCAATAACAGAAGTTGAAGAACTGACACTGAAGTTTGAGGGGCGTTGCCCCATTGATGCTGGCACACGGGTTGGAAAATGGGAAAGCTTTTTTCTGTGGATCCAACCCAGTTCCCTGTCCTCTTCGGCCTTGACGCAGAGGGCAGGGAACATTTGACTGCTGTAGTACTATTTCTTAACAAATGTCAATGCTTTGCTTTTAAGCAGCATCTACCTTTACATGTTAACGAGCAAGAGTTGCTGTAACTTACAATTA
The DNA here is from genome assembly GCF_020907245.1 of Pontibacter harenae. Classification (GTDB taxonomy): domain Bacteria; phylum Bacteroidota; class Bacteroidia; order Cytophagales; family Hymenobacteraceae; genus Pontibacter; species Pontibacter harenae. The sequence continues at coordinate 14,525 of NZ_JAJJWH010000063.1, forward strand.
AGCAAACCAAGCTAGTATGCGACGGGAACAA
>NZ_JAJJWH010000064.1 GCF_020907245.1 Pontibacter harenae
TCGCTGCGTGACCTGATCGACCTGGTCTCGGAGTTCCAGGAGCGTGGCGTGGACTTCGTGAGCCTGCAGGACGGCATCAACACGGCCACTGCCACGGGCCGCTTCACCTTCAACATCTTCGCCTCCCTGGCAGAGTTCGAGCGCGAGATCATCCGCGAGCGCACCAACGCGGGGCTCGCCGCGGCAAAGGCCAGGGGAAGGCGGGGCGGCCAAGGTGCTCTTCGACGCTGGCAACAGGTCTGTCGGGGAGATAGCCAAGATTCTGGGCATCGGAAGGGCAACGTGCTATCGCTACATCCAAAGCGTAGATGAAATACAATAAAGAGACCTAAGAGGGTTAACAGAGGATTGGCTAATTGCCAAAGCACTGTAGATAATCCTCTCCGAATTAAAAGCTCAAATAAGCAGAAAAGATACTTCGGATAAGCTTAATTGTAAATTCATTAATTTACTTGCAATTAGAATAAGTGAAGACATGTGTTTCACCCCCACCCGACATTTCCACTATATCGCCTTTTGGATTATACTTATATGAGTAGGTTGTAACCCTTGTCTCCTCTTTTCCGTCAATGATGTTAATAGATGTTACCTTGCCTGGAGCATTTCTGCTATAGTGGCCACCATGATCTCTACTGTAGTATCCTATCAGATAATAGGGATTTATTTTATCACTGTAACTTTCAAAAGTAACTACCTGACGAAGCTTCCCTTCTTCATCATAGTCTCTTATTCTGGAGATATTTCCCGTACTTCCGATATACTCATATGTTGTCTTAGAACCCTGGCTTCTAACATCAGTTGCAGAGTAATGAGTCTCCCTGTACCAGTTCTCTTCAATCAGCCTCTTGCTCGAATCATATTTATAAGTGGTCTGATCTATGTTTCTGTTTAGATAATTGGATTCCGAATCTAAATCATGATCAAGAGTTTTGATGAGGTTGCCATTGTTATCATATTCATGTGTGTCATAAGCATACATTCCTTCGCCAGATTCTTCAAAATTAACCCTTGATAATTGATTTTGTGTGTTATGTATGAAAGTAGTAATGAAATTAGGCTCTTTGGTTTGATCATAATGATCAAATTCAGTCTCCTTGATTATTTTACCTTTGTCGTTGTATTCATAATCATAAGAGATAATATCTCCAAAATCCTCATCCTCCTCATCCCAAATTTCTATCCTGCTGATTTTACATTCTGAGTTAGCAGTGAAAATCACTGGGTTTTCCTCTATGTTCCATTTCATCCCGCACTTATCCTCCAGAATAGCCCTTATCTTCTGCTCCCCATCTACGGTATCCAAGGTCCAGTACTTACGGAGAAATTTTTGGGCATTCGGGTTATTGTAATCATCTTCAATGACTCCTTCCCCCTTTATTTCCTCCCACTTTCCGCCTTTGAACACCTCCCACTTTATGTTGAAGTTGTCTATGTCAACGTAAGGAAATATTGATTTATCGTCCAAGTTCTTGACAGCAAAGGAAATCGGAACAGGCAGTCTTTTCCCTTTTTCACCCATTTGGCTGTCTCCTCCTTTTGCATCAACTTTAAGAGGAGGGACATGGGTGCTGGTGATAAGTATGTCCTTATACACGGAGAAGTCTATGCCTGGCAAGGATACTGTTACTGTATTCTTCTCTTCCCTGCAGGACAGGATCCACTCTACTGTAGCTTCCCCGCGCAGATCGGTTTTCCCAGCGGGGTTTACTTTACGATCCGGTGCAAAAGCACCGGTAAGTGTCAGCCAGGTAAAATCCAATTCTTTGACAGCATTGATACTGTACGGATAGTACTTATAGTTTTCTATGGCTCTAACGGTTATCGGTACTGTCTCACCCGGCAAATAACGCTCATCAAGCTTTGTCACTTGGTCAAACACAAAGCAACTGGTTGTTTTGTATTCTTTTGTAGCCAGGTTCTGTCCTAAATACTGACAAGCATCAACCTTTTTATTAGCCAAGGACCATGTAAGGGGAAACGACCAGGCATTTATGTGTTCTTCCCGCTTGTTGAACACATCAAGATATTTCAAAACCTTGGATGTAAATAAAAAGGGGCCTGAAATTCCACATTTCCCGACAGCTTCGGTTTCTTTTGATAAAGTAGGAATTACAACTTCCTTAAGTATGTCTGTGTCAGAATTGGCCGTCAGTAGTATTTTCGTCTTGTTGGCCATATCATCCGCTAGAGAACCAAAACATGCGGCAAGCTGCTTTGCAGCCTCAGAATGCTTATCATCAACAACACCCAGAGATAGGTTGTCTAGAATATACATCAACATTTCATACATGTTCTCGCCTCTGGCCAGATTATCCTCATCTGTGTTATCGAAGGCCCGTCCGCTTCTCAGCCTTATTTCATACTCCCCCACTTCCTTACCCAGGCTCTTCAGATCGAAAATCCTCTCATGTTGCAGATCCTCCTCCTCAAGAGCATAGTCCGGTGGTCGCATTCTCTGAACAAAGGAAGAAGACCGGAGAAGCCCCCCGGGAACAATAAAGAAGGCTTTGATGATGGAGTCGTCGCTTTTACGGTAAATGCTCCCCACATAAGAGAAAGGCGTAACATTGGTGATCTTTACTGATGAACCATCAGAAATGATACTTAGGGGACTGTCAATTATGTCATTGACACTTTGTAACCTGAATCTATCTTTATTGTAGCCCTTATCTATCAAAAGATTAACAGTGGCACGGATCCCATCGTTCGAGGAAGAAAAAAGCGCGGCTCCCTCTTTGGCTAAAGCCTCTACCTGCTTGCTCAACTGCTTGAACTCAACCTCAGCCTTATAGCTTTCTACAAGCGCCTTTTTCTCACTAATTGACACAGGCTTCAAAAAAGGGTACATCACCAGCAGGGCCAACGCAGTGGACTCTGAGTTGATAACATACTCCTCCTGAGGTCCGATGTAGTGACCCAGCATGGTGACCTCTTCCCTGCCATTCAACAGAAGCAGCACATCCTGATCGGTGGAATCAGCTACCAGAATCTCAAAGCTGCCGTCGGAGTTTAGCCTGCTGCTTTCAACCTCAGACATGATTGTGTAGCCGTTCAGACCTCCCGCGGCTCCCTCCGGCAATACAACTTTACCTTTGATCAGCTTTGCGGCGACTATTCGGCCCGTGTCAAAAAAGGCAGCTTTGACATCGGAGTAAACCGGCGAGCACCCCGGGGCCGTAATTTTGGCGCGGTAAAGGGTGGTCTGGGCGGGGGTCAGTTTCAGCCTCCCGACGCTGCCGTTCGGAACAGCAACCCAAGTCTGCCGGTCAGTGGACTGCTCCCACTGTATCTGGCCGTGGTACTCGTCTAGCTGGAGGAAAAAGTCCCTGCCACCTGTTATCTGCCCCGCAGCGGAGGTGACGACAAAGAGACACAGCACTAACAGCAGCAAGCGGTTAATTTGTAAGTAAAGGTTACCCATCTGAATCTGAGCTTAGTGGTGCGAGTTATTGGACAGTGATTTTTCGGACGATGTTGACCTTGCCGCCCGAGAGGCGGAGGAAGAGGAGGCCTTTGCTATAAGACGGCAGCTTGATGTTCAAGTTTAGCTTTCTGCCTGGCGTTTCGATGGTCTCCCTGTATACGGATCTTCCCAGCGAGTCGTATATCTCCAGCAGCATGGAGGCCTTGTTCAATTCCCCTGCGGATGTTATATAAAAGGTACCATTGCTGGGATTCGGGTATATGGTTATGCCCAATTCGTCTTTGGAGTTGCCAATTCCTGTGACGGAGTTGACCGTTAATGTTACTTCCTCCGTCATGGCGCACCCAGCGGCATCGCTCACGGTTAACATATAAGTTGTGGTCGAGTCTGGGGTGGCCACAGGGTTAGCGACATCTGTTCTATTGAGCCCCTCTGCTGGAGACCATGCGTAAGTGTAAGCTCCAGAGCCACCAGAGGCGGAAACAGCGCCTCCAAGCTCTACTGAATCACCCTTTGCCATTGCTGTGTCAGGCCCCGCATCAACTAAGAGAGGGGGAAACTGCTTGACTTTGAAAAGGAGTGTTGACTGTGCCTCCACATTGTAATAAAAGGAAAACAGGCAACAAAAGAGCAGGTAGAGTTTCTTCATATAATGGAATTAAGCACACGCGATATTGAACCGTGCAATTTATTACACCTTAAGTACAACAACAATACCCATAAATAGGTATTTATTTGTGCTTTATAAATCTATATGTTGATATTATACATTGCTGGTGAAAGAAAACCATGTATAAAGGGCAAGAGATAAACCATACCACCTCTATCTTACTGTCTAAAAGCCAGCATTTAAGGGATCTTACAATTGTCTGTACTCAACTTCTATGTTCGTAGAAGGTTTGTAACAAAGGTACGAAAACAAAGAAAACACTCTATAATTGGGAGTACTCATGGATGGGAATCAGATGCCAGGCAGCTCTATGTCTTCCAGGTACGGCTCCAGCAGGCTTGTGTCTGTGAAGCCCAGCGCCAGCTTGATCTCGTTTGAAGCTGGGCAGTACCACAGCTCACAGAAGAAGCCGCCCATGCCGTAGAGCGAAAGGACATACCCTTTCTGAGCCGTCGCACCAAGGAAAGTGCCCTGACGCCAGACGGCCTCTGCCCGATCGTCCAATGCTAGGGAGTTGAATTCTTGCAGATCCATATCAGGTGATTACGTGAATGGCCTATAGGGGTATGTGCGCAGTTAGGTGTATTAAAATTAGTTTTGTTCGCCCAGTTTGAAACTGCAAAACTGCCCCTACCCCTGGATCCATAGTCAAGTATAAGAAGACTGACACAAAGCTATGAGAAGCTGACTGTGCGACTTTACCTAGGTAAGTGCTGATCGTAATACAAGGAAAGCCTTAATTGGTTTGTATGACAGCAGCAGTTGTTGAACTTTTGTTTGGCTACTTCTCTCCTATTCCAGCGTTTCAGAACCATTTACCTCTTTTATTAGAACATGTAAAAACACAAAAGATTCTATTATTACACTTTGTAAGCTAGGCTAATGAAGTGTAGAACTAACGACAAAAAACCGAAGTTCCTAAGGAGAATGATTGTTTTGATTTCAACTAACGACAAAAAACCGAAATTCTTAAGGGAATGATTGTTTTAATCTCAATCAACGACAAAAAACCGAAGTTTCCAGGTAAACTAGATTCCGATTCACTGAATGGGGATTACAAAGTCTATTAACAGGTAAAAAATTATAAGTATTTTCATGAATAATATTTTAAAAATATAAATTAAATGGTTATTACCTATTTTTTTATTTATTCTTATTATTCTTATTATTATGACGTAACTAACTAACAATCAAATATTTGAATAACAAACTAACGACAAAAAACCGTTGAACTAACGACAAAAAACCGTTGAATAAACTACATAAAACCGAAGTTGTTAGCTTAAGTTAGCGACAAAAAACCGTTGAACTAACGACAAAAAACCGTTGCTTGGTCGATCTAACGAAAAAAAAATTAAAATGTCGTTAGTTCGAGATTATTATATATATTCGCTGCAGTAATTTATGAATATAACTTATGAGAAAGAATAGTGCAGACGTTATTCAGGTAGCTCAACATAATACACTAGCACGCGCACACTTTGGATTAGACAACTTACAAGCAAGAATATTTACTTTACTATTGCAAGGGATTGAGCGCCGTGATTCAGAACTGAAAGACACTTACATAAAGATGTCTGATTTAGTTAATTATTCAATTGGAGGTACAACATACAAACAATTGGATGCTGCATGTAAAACGTTATCTCAAAAGGTCATAAATACTGAGCCCGATAAAAAGATTGGTGCTGATTATTACCCTATTTTTGAATATGTAAAAATCAAATCGGGTAGTCATGGGTTTATTCTTGGGAAATTTAGTAAGCATGTTAAACCTTATTTATTAGACTTAAAAGAGAACTTTTCTTTAGGTGAAGTTACAAAACTGATGGAACTAGAATCTGGGTATACTCATCGTATGTTCTGGTTCCTTAGAAGCTATATCCATTTAGGAAAAGTTAACATATCCGTAGAAGAATTGAAAGATACAATATTGGGTGAAAAAGCTGAACGAAAAGGCAAAGCCAGCTATGAACGCTATTATGATTTGAAAACTAAAATTATTGATGCGGGTATTCAAGAGCTTGAAAGAGTTGAATTGTTAAAAGTTGAAGTCGATGACTCGGACAGATATAGAAACGCAGTAAAAAGTGTAACATTTTTTATTACTAAGCCTAGTGAAGCTGCCGTCACTCCTGCCTCTACTAATAATTCTATGCGTGCAGTGAAAATAGATTTATTTAATCAGCCTACTGTTAAAGAAGCTAATGCTAATAAAGAAGCTAATACTAACTATACTGGTGTTGCCTTGAATGCTTGGAATCAGATGCTAAAGTATGGACTTGATCAAAAACAAGCACGCTACTTTTTATCCAAGTTGGAACCAGAAGTGATTACAAAAACTATTCATAAAGAATATATCCTTAAAAAGGATAAAGTTAATAATGCTGCAGCCCATATTTATGATGAACTAAGAAAACAGATAGAAAGGAAGGCAGTTTAGCTTACACCTTTAATTAATAATCTTAGCTAAGTTATTTAACTTAGTATTCTTAATATTCTTAAGAAACATACTGTACATTCTTAATAATGTTTAGATAGCTAAGATAAATAAGTATAATTTATTTATAAGCATATCTTGCTTAGCTATTTTAGTTAAGTATATTTACTAACTATACCTTTCACTCTAAATTTTATATTCGTGACTAAAGTAATAAGCTTTGTTAATGCCAAGGGGGGCGTAGGAAAGACTACTACCAGCGTAAACGTGGCTGGTGGTTTGGCTAATGAAGGTTTCAAAACACTTTTTGTTGATTTAGATCCACAGGGCAATGCTACTAGTTATCTTGCTCTGGAAGGGTTGAAAAACGATATGTCTGATCTGTTACTGGAAACGGCAAAATTTGAGGATGTGGTCGTGTCAAAATACGGGATGGACATCATACCAGTAATTTGTGATAAGTGCGTGGGTATGGAAGGTAGGCTTGCTTCTCAGACAAATGCAGAAATGTTGCTAATGATAGCAATAGAAGATTATTTGGACAACTATGATTATGTAATAATTGATTGTCCACCAGCAATTGGGAAGCTTACAGCAAACGCACTGCTTTTCTCAGATTATTATGTTATACCAGTTCTTCCTGAACCGTTTAGTGTAGATGGAATAGCTGGTTTAACTAAGTTTACTGATAGAATTGCTAAGTTTAATAAGAATCTTAAGTTTGCGGGATTCCTTTTAAATAAGTATAATTCAAAAAAACGAAACAGCACAAATCATATCATTGCTGATCACATTAAAGGCTTAAATATGCCGTATTTCTCTACCAGCATACGGGAGGATAAAACTTTATATGATGTTATTTTGATGAAAGGTGGACATATTTTCAATCTAGGAAATAAGAGTAATGGTGTGGAAGATTTTAAAAATTTATGTAAGGAAATAGTCACTCTATAAATATGGCACAGAAAAGAAGCGAACTGCTGAAAAACTCTAATTACCTCAGTAATTTAACAACTGGATTAGGACTAAATGGAGCCACTGTAGAGAATGAAGCTCCTTTAGTTGAAACACCGAGTTCAATACCCGAAAAGTCGTTAGAAGGCAAGAAAGTAGATAGAGAGCTAAATGAATCTAAACAAACGATAAGAAAGGATTCAGATAAAGAACTAAAGCCCAAAAAGCAAGTTAAACGCATTACCTTAGAAATCAAAAGTGACAAACGGAGAACAGCTGGGTTTCATATTTTTCCAGAATATGAAAATGCAATTGAAGCAATCCGGATGAATGGCCATCATAAGAATAAAGGAATGGCTCTGGAAATGCTGGTAAACTTTTATCTTTCACATATTGACTCCGAGAAAAGAGAGAACATATTGAAAACAATGACTGCTCCGAAAGATAATGACGAGTGGTAGTTATTGGTTGCGAAGTAGCTTTCGTTTTTTTGAGATTGCTTGTTTAAGAGGAAGCAATGCAATTTAAGCCTAGGGAAATTTTTTCAGACAGGTTTCTGTCCTCAAACTGGCTTTGGAAACTGTATAGGTCAGTACACTCGTTAGTTTTTAGAAAAGGGGTGTTTTATACTTAATGCATAAAAATAGACTCACAGATGATCATGTTTGATTTTGACGGGTTAAGTAGGAGAGAAGTATTAAGAGAATATAAGAAGCTAAGGTATGTAAAGAATAATAGTTCGTACTTCCTTTACTTTATTTTCGATTCAGGCGAGTGTGTCTACGTAGGGGAGACCAGCAACATCTTTTGGCGCGTCGTAAAGCATAAGGATAAATGCACGGAGGAAGCAGTGATTTACCTACGGGAGTACCAGGACAAGCAGGAGGTGCTTAAGTTGGAAAAGCACTACATCCGCGTTCTAAAACCAAAGTTCAACAACCGCTACTGCCTGGAAGGACAGCTAGAGCTTTTCGCCGCCTAAACAGGGTAGGAGAGGGGCATTATCACTCTGAAGTTATCTAATAGATCAAGCTGTAAGAAACATCCCCAGTAAAGATATTCTTTGCTGGGGATGTTTTGATTTACACTGGTTAAAGAATAAGGCAATTCAGCTCAGCTATCTCGCTTTATTAAATCTCCTTTACCCGTCTCAAAAGTAGCAAAGCTGTTTTGAATCTTAGGACGGGAATTCGGGAATCGTTGNCCTTCCCAGAATTAGGGGGTTTTATGAGACAATAAATTTTAGGGGAGGATCCAGTTATTGTGAGGTTAATATATAGTATATTCGTTAGTCCAGTTACGTTTAGCTGACAAACGGTAGGCGGCTAAACGTAATAGACTACGTTTATATACAAGTTAGGCTACATAAATTTTAAATAGTTTTTAGTAATTACTTAAACTATTTACTAAATATAATTTAAAGAGCTAAGCAAAATAGAACTACCATTTCTCTGTACGTGATATGAAACAACTTTTGTTGGCAGCCTTTTTTTTCGCTGCTTTGCCTGTATACTCCCAAAACGGAAAAATTGAAATAGGAATCATTGATAGTCTTTACTCCACATCACTTGGTGAGAACAGGCAGGTATGGGTCCATGTCCCCGCTCAGCCTGAGGGATACGAAATCTTTGCTCCCAAACGGTACCCTGTGCTTTATCTGCTTGACGGGGACTGGCATTTTCAATCGGTGACAGGACTACTACATTTTCTAAGCTCTGAGAACGGTGCTAGTATAGTCCCTGAAATGATAGTAGTGGCAGTTGTAAATACGGATAGAACACGTGACTTTACTCCTACAAGCTCAACAAAGGATTGGAATGGAAACGAGCAAAGATACCTGAGAAACTCTGGTGGGGGCAATAAATTCACATCTTTCCTTGAGAAGGAGCTAATCCCTTACATTGATTCTAAATACCCTACAGAGCAGTACCGAATGCTTGTAGGACACTCTTTCGGTGGCTTATTAGTAGTAAACACACTAGTTGAAAAGCCAGCCTTATTCAACGCTTACGTAGCCATTGAACCAAGCCTTTGGTGGGATGATAAAGTTGTACTGAAGAAAGCTGTCACAGCGATTCAAAAAGACAGGATTGGCAACAGAAAGCTATTCTTGGCAGTTGCGGACACAGTACAGGCATCAGATAATGTGGCGCACATCAGGGCTAATATTGCCTTTGCTAGAATGCTGGAAAAACAGAAGAACACATCTCTGACATGGAAGTATTATAAGGGCGAAAATCATTTCACAGTACCCTTGATGGCAGAAAATGATGCGCTGCGAACATTGCTAAAGTATGAACCCTTACCAATACCAGGTGAAGGTGTCGAAGCCTCCGCTTTTCATGCAGACTATGTAAGGCAGCACTACACTTACTTATCAGACAAAGTGGGATATAAAATGCTGCCTCCTGAGGACATGGTATTTAGCTTTGCCTTAGCTTGTATGAACCGAAAGATACCTGAAAAAGCATACGGCTTTTTAAAGCTGAACATGGAGAACTACCCCAACAGTTATAACGTGTATAGCAGCATGGGGCAGTATTATGAAAGGCTGGGAGACAAAGGGAAGGCAATAGAATTTTATGAAAAAGCTCTTACTATAAAGGACTACCCTGAGACTATAAATAAGCTTGTTAAATTAAGAAGCAGTAAATAGTCTGTCATGGCTAGGTAAAAGCATGATTTTAGAAAAGCCAAGAGAATGACAAAGCCTAACCCTGCACAGGCTCCATACTCGGCTACGCCTCGCTCGTAGCCTGTACAACCCGTTAGCATTAATTTAAAAAATGATAAGAGTAAAAGTTTTGCTTCTCATACTTATAGCTTTTGCTACAGAATCATTTGCCTGTGATTGTGGATTAATGATTATGGAAGAGAGTTATAGAAAAGCGGATTTTGTAATCTCAGGTAAAGTTGAATATGTTAAAGATAAATTAAATCGAAATTCCCGTTACATGAAGATTGATTCGACTTATTGGGAGAGAGGCGGTTACCATGCAGTTTTGAAAGTAGACAAAGTTTACAAGGGACATATGCTTTCCGATACAATTGAAATAATTCCTGATTGGTCAAATTGCGACAAGTATTTCAAAATAGGACAGACCTATGTTGTTTTCGGATATGTTGATAAAGAAAGTAACTATACGACTAGTAATTGCTCTGGAACATTCTCTAAAGAAGATATGGAATCAAAGAGAGTATTTGAAAAACTAAAAAAAGAGAAAATCTAATGCTAACAAAGTTTAGCAGTACGGCTTGCTAAATCTGCGCCATTCTGCTACACCAGCCCGTTACCACCTCACTAAATTTGTATCATAAAACCCTCGAATTTCGGGAAAAGCGCAAGGAACGACATCCCACAGCAACGGAGCAGTGCTGCTTTATAGATCAGTTGACCATGAGAGGCTGCCAGGGGTGGTGAAGTTCCCAGATATTTGCTATATTGAAGTATGGCTTTAACCTCTCTCACATGCGCAAACGCACTTCTGAATACAGGAAGTTCGGTTATGAGCTGTTTCGTACATAGTGCAGATAAGCGCATGTTGCCGTTTAGCTGCTAGTTAGCTACAATAAATGATTAGTAATGAAATGGAGTTTCTATAGCATTTTACTTGGTGGCTTGCTCATCTTAAGCTGCACCCATTCTAAAGTCCTTAACGAAACAGGTAAATCAAGCGATGTTAGCTATAAGATTGAGACCCAGGACATAAAAAATTTCTGGAAGGCATATGACCATTTGGGCAGCTCTTCGGATAGTGCTTTAGCATTTCAGGAGTTGTACCTGGATAAAGCAAGTCCATACTTCAAAGAGTTCTTGCAGCTAAGAAATTTTACAGCCAAAGAGTACGTCCAGTTGGTGAGGACAATGCCTGAATTCTGGAAAACAATCAGACCTTTGGCCGAAGACGTGCAGAGCAGGAAATCCGAACTACAGCCTGCTTTCAATAAGCTTCGTGAACTTTACCCGTCCTTTAAGCAACCAGACGTTTGTTTTGCTATTGGAACCTTGAGAACAGGTGGCACAACTTCAGAGGGGTTAATTCTGATAGGTACTGAGATTGTAGCAGCCGACAACTCAGTTAACCTCAAAGAGTTTGACAAGAATGATTTTATGAGGCTCGTCCTAAGAAACCAAACAGGTGACATCATTGGTGTAGTAGCCCACGAAGCTGTTCATACACAACAGCCAGGTGGAGACAATGCAGATGAATCCCTGCTGAAGCAAACCATAGTGGAAGGAGCTGCTGATTTTATCGCCTCCCTGATGCTGGGCAGAATTACGCAAAGCAAAGCCATATATGATTATGGTATGGAACACGAAAGGGAGCTATGGAGTGAATTCTATACAGATGTCAAAAGTGGGAAATCCATTGATGACACGGATTGGATGTATGACTACCGCACAAATCGTCCAGCCGATTTAGCTTATTTCATAGGGTTCAAGATTTGTGAAGCCTATTACAATAACTCCAATGATAAGAAACAAGCTATTGAAGACATCATCATGATGTCGGACGCTGAAAGTTTCCTGCTAAAGAGTGGCTATTTAGAGAAATATAGTAGCTAACCCAGTACATGAGCCAAACTTAGGCTTCGCCTCGCTCACCTCATGTACCAGTGCAGTTTGTACAATTTCAATAACAAATAACAATATGATTATGAGACTGTTTTTAGCGTTCCTAATATTTGGATTTTGTTTAAATGTATCAGCGCAATCTGGCAAAACAGAAATATTACTATTGGGTTCAGATCATTTAAGGAATGTGTATAAAGAAGGTTATCCTAATACAGACGTTTTAACGGACAAAAATCAAAAAAACATCCGAGCATTTTCATCATTAGTAGAAAGGTACTCTCCAGATATGGTAATGATAGAAGTTGTGCCGGAAAGGCAACAGGAAATTGACAGCTTGTATTCCCTCTACTTAGAAAATAAGCTAAAGCTGAACAGCTTAGAAGATGGCAGAGATGAGATTTATCAACTGGCATTTCGCATAGGGAAAAACAGTGGTGTTCAGGAGATAATTTGCGTAAATTCAAAAGGAGGCACTTCTAAAAGTATTTTAGATAATGGAGAGAACATTGAAATTTTTCAAAATGAAGATAAGGAACTTGGTAAAGTTGTAAGTGAAAAATATGCTGCATTGCAAAATGGGAAACTATCTTTTAAAGATTTTTTAGTTTTCCTTAACCAACCAAAAACTTACAATATGGTGTACCGTTTTAGGTATATGACTCCTGCAAGAGTTACCAATGGGACTTTTACCAATCCGGATGAAATGGTGGATACTGCCTTTATTAATCCGAAATACATCGGAGCTGAACTAATTTCTGTTTTCAAAAACAGGGACTATAAAATTTACTCTAACATTGTTACAAACCATCTCAGAAAAAAGCCAAAGAGAATTTTAGTAATTATTGGTGTTGGTCATATCGGTTCTTTAAAAAGCATCTTTAGGGATGATGAGGAGTTTGCAGTAGTTGATGCAAATAAGTTCTTAATGAAAAAAACTGTACACAACAATGAATAACACAAAATGCGGGATACCTGCCAAAAATAGCATTTTTGACTACCCTTTAAAATAGAGTTTAACTGACAGTTTTATCTCTCCAACCCGCAACTTGCGTTATTCGAGATGTTACCCCCTTTCGCATTTGCATCAAGAAACCCTCGAATTTCGGGAAAAGCGCAACAGACGACATCCCAGAACAACGGTGCAGTGCTGCTTTATAGATCAGTTGATCTTGTAAAGCTGCCAGGGGTGGTGAAGTTCCCAGATATTTGCTATATTGAAGTATGGACTTGATCATTTCCACATGCGCAAATGTATTTCAGGATGCAGGAAATTTGGCCATCAGCTGTTCCGTGCATAATGCATATAAGCGTAGGTTTACGCATATCCAGTAGTTGGGCGGCAGTTAAAAGCATAGAAAAAAGATAAGACTCCTTTACCCATGTCAACTAAAACTGACTTCACTAACTGGCTGGATAGAATAAATAAAACAGAAACAGTCAGTGACAGCATCGTTGCCTTCAATTTCGGTTTGTTTGAAACTGAAAGCAGCTATACAATATATCTGACAGGTTCAGAAACCTTTGATGAAGAAGATGATGACTGGGCTACAAACGTGAACTTCGAGCCAGAAGATAAGTACTTTGAACTTGACCCTTCTACTATGAAAGGTAAAGATTGGGAGAAAGCCTTAGAAGTTTATGAAGGGCTTGTGTCAGAATACGTGAACTCAGAGAACTTCAACAACTCCATCTTTAAGAATGCAGAAGCTATCACAACAGGCTTTGACGATGGAAACTTAGTAAGGGTAAAATAAAACCGTACGCCCAATCGAGTGGATGGCTGACAGCAAATTGACTGCCAGT